>JAZGDE010000015.1:0-65448 GCA_036477295.1 Bacteroidota bacterium
CGATTCTCGTGAGCCCGACGGAGCGTCTGGGATTTGACAATCGTGAGAGGCTGAAAGCAATCGCAGGATTGAGTGGAATGTACCATTGTTAGAGGTCAAACAATGTACGAGCATATTCTGGAGGAGACGGGGCGCCTTCTCGAGCAAGACCAGGACGTGATTGTGCCGGTGAAGAAAGTCTGGAGACAGGTCCGGCAAATCGCTGAAGACAATGATTGGCGAATGCCTTCGCTGGCTGAATTCACGTCGATACTGATGCAGGATGATCGATTTGAGTTTATGCCGGAGCAGGAGAGTATTGATGAGGAGGAACTCCCGGACGAGGAGCGAGAGGAGGAGGAAGTCGAAGCGGAACGGTTCGGCTTCTATGCCGGTCAGCGGGTCAAGCTGGCTCGAATTCAGCTCACCCCTGACCGACTCGGGGATATCATTCGACGCAAGGTCGATGACACGATGGAAGCTTTGATGAAGGCCTGGGAGGACCGGCCAGGGGGTGACGGGGCAACCGAGGACAAATTGCTCGAAGTCCTTTCACGAACGCAGAAGTTGCAGCAGGAGGTCCAGGAGGCATTCTCGGAAGATAAAATGAAATCTCTCAGCGAGGCGTTGGCGGAGGTTCAGCAGAAGGAGCCATCGAAGTCGAAAAAGAAGAAAACCGGGAAGCCATCAGCGCGGAGACGCGAAGCCAGCGCACGATCGAAGTCTCCATCCAAACGAAAGAGGTCAGCCGGCAGACGGAAAAAGTAGGGACTCGCAGATGCACTGCGTGGAGGCCTCCTCGTCTCTCCCTCGGTCTTTTCGACGGTATGCTTGCCCATCCATCTTTTAAGTTCTGTAGCCTCCAGATCTGTCAAAAGTTCCGAGTTGATTTCTAAGGATCAAAAGTCTATGCTTCTATTCTCCTTCGGGAGTTCCGTCCCGAAGGAGTCGGGACGATTCTTGTCCGGAGGACGGGAGCTCCCTCAGACCAGCGGAGTTTGCCTGTGGGGGATTAAGATACAATAGTAACAGAAAAAATAAGGCCGTCGAATAAATTTCCCCCAGTTGCTATTTTCCAGCATAAAGCTTCTCAGAGCGGTCCTCGGCGATGACCGCTGCCCCAGAGTAAAAAATAACTGCGCCAGAAAAGCGCACGCGCCAAAGAGTCCCGACACAAGGTGTGGGGACAATTTGTTGAAATTCATGCAGTTCTGCTCAAATGGTTCGGCGTCAAACAAAGGCTTGACTACCTCGGGGGAACCGAAGCAAGAATCTTGGAGAATCAGTTCGAATCGCAGCAAGGCTGTCCTGATCCTGAGTTCCATCAGCACTCGGGATTGTTTGATGTCGCGAAGTGCGACAAGGATTGGGGTGGGCCATAGGTCGGTACCGAACCATCCCGCCATTTGTTGACCGTCCAGGGAAACACGGGCTCAAGATATTCTTCAGTCAAGGTATTGCTAGTCGGTCGAATCAAAGAAACTACCTATGCCGTTTCCAATGACCTCGCTCATGCTAGGCATTGTTGTAACCGATTGAGTCTTCGTCACCCCGCACAATCTACCTTGCATTTTGAAGGCACCCTGGCTATATTGCGCGTGATTTTACCTCACTGTATGACTGAGCAACTTCAGGAAACCGAAAAGCGCGCGTGGACTATCCTCGACCTTCTCAACTGGGGCACTGACTATCTCGCCGGGCGAAAGTTTGATAACCCGAGACTGAACGTTGAACTCCTGCTAGCGGCGGCCCTCGGCTGTGGTCGCGTCCAACTGTACACGAATTTTGACAAACCGCTCAGCCCGAGCGAACTCTCGACATTCAAGAAGCTCTTCGAGCGTCGCCTCGCTCATGAGCCGATACAATACATCCGGGGCGAGACGGAATTTCTGTCGCACCGGTTTCTCCTCACGCGCGACGTGCTGATCCCACGACCGGAGACCGAGATTCTGGTCGAGAAAGTTATCGAGCAGTGTAAGCAGAAATGTCAGGACAGGCGCGTAATAAAAATCCTGGACTTCGGAACAGGTTGCGGCAACATCGCAATCAGCATCGCGAACCATGTGGAGAATGCTGAGGTGATCGGCTTCGACATCAGTGAGAACGCGATCGCTGTCGCGCAGAAAAATCTCGGACTCCACGGGTTGAAGGGACGGGTGAAGTTTGCCGTCCTCGACCTCTTCGCGCCTCTGGAGGAAGGGTTTCGCGCAAAGGTCGAGATGGTAGTGTCGAACCCGCCGTACATTTCGAAACAAGAGTTCGATCGCCTGATGCCCGAGGTTCGCGAATACGAGCCGAGAATTGCCACTTGTGATGAGGATGATGGCTTCCGCTTCCACCGGCGAATTGCCGACCTGGCGAAAGCTCTCCTTGCACCGGGTGGTTGGCTGTTCCTCGAAGTTGGGTTCAATCAGGCCAAGGATGTAAGGGAAATTCTCCAGCAGCGGGGGCTGAAGAACATGGATACATTCACGGACTATGCCGGTATCGAACGAGTGATGCAAGCGCAGCGATGAAGGCTCTGATTCAGCGCGTGAAGCGGAGCAGGGTGACGGTCGACGGACGCGTGCTCAGCGAAATCGGAAACGGCATGCTGGTATTCTTGAGTGTGAAGCAAGGAGACTCCGAGGAGGACGCAAAATACTTGGCGGACCGATGTGCATCGCTCAGGATTTTTGAGGACGAGAACGGCAAAATGAATCGGTCGGTTCAGGACCTCGCGGGAAGTGCTCTGGTTGTGTCTCAATTTACGCTGCACGGCGATACGCGAAGAGGAAACCGGCCAAGCTTTGACAAGGCTGCACCCCCGGAGGTTGCCGAGCACCTCTATGAGGTATTCCTCGAAAAGCTGAAGACGCAGCTCGGCGAACACAGAGTTGCAGCCGGAGCCTTTCGGGCGATGATGGACGTTGAGCTTGTGAACGACGGGCCCGTTACCATCATGATCCAGAGTAAGTCGGAGTACACCTCATCATAACGTTCCATTGAGGGAAAAGATACCGCAATGCGCGACCTTCTGTTCTTGATGTTTGTCTTGCTCCTCTCAGCAAGTGGCTTTGCACAACTTCTGGAACTGCGCGAAACGGCAAGCGCTCATTTCAAGATCCAGTTCGGGTCGGACTACGACGACGACGAAGTCGAGATGGTGGGGAGCGAGCTCGAATTGGCCTACCGTCTCCTGAATCAAAAATACGGCCTCAAGGTGCAGAAGAAGCTCCCCGTGTACCTGACCAGCTCCGAGGTTTCCTACAACCGCAAAGTTCCCGTTCGTGAGCGCTGGGGGGCGGCATACAGCAATCGGACGCTGTACTTTCAGCCAATGAGCTACATCCGGAAAAACGGTGGGCTGAGAATCACGGTTCGCCATGCCCTCGCTTTTGCGATGCTTCGACCGATCGTTGCGAGCGGTTGTCCGCCGTGGCTCGCAAGATCGTTTGCCGTGAACTTCTCGGGCGAGATGGAAATTCTGAGCAAACCGTCGCAAACCCGCATCAAATTCTTCACGGACCTCAACGAGGTGCTCGAGGAGGCTCGGGGGCTGCCAGACCTCGAGACGAGTTACTACACAGCCGGTCTTGCCGTTCGCTATTTTGAAGAAAGGTTCGGATCGCGAAAGGTGGCGGATCTGATCAAGAGTTTCGATGGTCGATCGCTCGACAACCAGGTGAAGGAGAAAGTTTTTGGTCTACCATTCAACGACCTGCAGTATGAGTGGGTTCAATACGTCGACAGGCGGATCAATGCTAGCCAGTAAAGGACGCCCACGTGCGGATGCTGATGATTTTTTGTGATGGAGTTGGTATCGGGAAGGCTGACCCTGCCATCAACCCCTTTTTTCATGCTGCCCTCCCGACTCTCTCCTCGTTGTTGGGTTCTCAATTACCCCACCTGTGTTGCCGGCATATCCAAACCAGTCAAGCAACTCTCATCCCGCTGAACGCCACTCTCGGAGTCTCCGGGTTACCGCAAAGCGGAACTGGACAGACGACCCTTTTGACGGGTGTGAATGCGGCGCGCCTCATCGGCAAGCATTTTGGCCCGTATCCCTATTCGACGCTGCGACCGATCCTGAAAGACAAGAACATCTTCCGTCAGTTGATCGCACGGCGCAAACGGGTCTGCTTCGCGAACGCCTACCCCCGTCCGTTCTTCGAATATGTCCAGTCGGGAAAGACAAGGCTTACAGCCACGGTTCTCTCCTGTCTTTTCTCCGATGTTCAGCTTCGCGGCGAAGAAGAGCTGCGCGCAGAGGAAGCAGTGTCCTCCGACCTGACACGCACACGCTGGAAGGAACTTGGCCACGATCGAGTGGAGCCCATTGCTCCCGAGACGGCTGGCGAGCACTTGTACGAACTTTCTCAACAATCTGACTTCACGCTGTTCGATTTCTACCTCACCGACCACGCAGGACACAGCCAGTCGATGCAACAGGCTGCCGAGGTGCTCGAGCGGCTCGATGGATTCCTGTCAGGGATCCTTCGCCGATACGACGAAACGAAGACGCTCCTTCTCCTGACAAGCGACCACGGCAATATTGAAGACCTCTCGGCGAAATCACATACGCGGAATCCTGTGCCTCTCCTGCTCCTCGGACGATATCGTGAGGATGTCGCGAGTCGGTTGACAAACCTGACCCATCTTACCCCATGCCTCGTGGATTTTCTGGCGAGGTCCTGAAGGATCGGGAGGTCACACTTCGTACGCTCCTGCATCCTCGACCAGCGCTCAAGGTAGCCCTTTCCTACGTCGTTGGGGTTCTCGTCGGATGGTACGTTTCTCTTCCCGCTCTTCTCGTCTTCGCCAGTATCCTGTTCTTGGGTGTAGCAGCCATTGTGGTTTCCCGGTCCTCCAGTCAATTCTGGAAATGTTTTCTTCCTCTCTTCCTGCTCATCGGAGTGACATGTGCCGGTGCGTTTAAGATTACGCTCGACAAGCGTGTGTTTCCAGCCTCCCACGTCGTTCACTTCGTCAATGATCGTGACTCGGTGGTGGTTCGGGGGAGCGTCGTCTCACAGCCGACGAGTCCTGGCGGTCGAGTTCGATTCTTGCTTCGAGCGGAACGGATCTACCGGCGTGGTAGCGTCTTCTCCACGGACGGCGATGTTCTGGTGTTCCTGAGCTCTCGAGCGGTTGAAAGCGATACGATGCGCGAGATCTCTTACGGCGATCGCTTGATACTCGTGGGGAGGTTGCAGAGTCCCTCGACAGCTCGGAATCCTGGGGACTTCGACTATCGGCGGTATCTGGAGGTGAACAACATCTATGCGACGATGTACATCTCCAAGGGTGAGGGGATACAGCGCGAAAGTGCCGGCAGAGGCGGCTGGCTCCAGCGCTCGGTGGTGGTTCCCCCTCGCCGGCGATTTGAGTTGCTCGTGGACAATGCGATCGGTGGAGATGAAGCGGAGTTTTTGAAAGGTCTCATCATTGGAGACAGGAGCGGGATCTCGACGGAAATTAAGAGCTCGTTCGTGAACGCAGGAGTCATGCACGTGCTCGCAGTGTCCGGATTGCACGTGGGGATCGTTGCGGGGATTTTCTTTGTGGTTCTCGGTCTTCTCAGGTTGCCACACCTCTGGAAAGTGATCGGCACAATCATTGGACTCGCTTGGTACGCGGCTCTTACCGGTCTTGCGCCTCCGGTCGTCCGCGCATCGATCATGGCGACCGTTGTACTGATAGGGTCACTGCTGGAACGCCGTGTCGATTCGTACAATTCCCTCGCCGTCGCTGCACTGGCGATTCTCCTCGTCGATGCCAAACAGCTGTTCCATCCAGGCTTTCAACTATCCTTCGCCGCGGTGTTCGCGCTCATCTACACATATCCGAAGTGGATCCGGCTGAACTCCATGCTTCCGCCAGCGTTGAAGGAAAACGTGTTCGTGAAGGGTCTTCTCAGCTTGCTTGTGCTTTCGATGGCGGCTCAACTCGGCACGTTGCCGTTCAACGTTCTGTACTTCGGGAAAATATCGCTCGTTGCTCTCGCGGCAAATCTCGTCGTGATTCCACTGGTCGGCATCTTGGTCCCTCTCGGATTTCTGACTCTTATTTGCAGCCTAATCTCCCCGTGGCTTGCTGGCATCTACGCTGAAGTTGCCCAGCTAATACTCGCAGGTATGATCAAGCTGGTCAATTTGGTCGGTAACCTGCGATGGTCGGCTGTCGAGATTCCGCCTCTGGGCGCTGCTTCCATGGTCTGTTTTTACGGGATTTTCCTTTCTGCTGTTCACTGGAATCATCGTTTCGTGCGTCGTGTTGCAGTTTTTGTCGTATCGCTCAGCCTGACAGCTCTCATTTGGACGACTGATGTCGGCGTTCTGAATCCTCGAGTGCTGAGAATCACGGTGCTTGACGTAGGTCAGGGGGATACGATATTTTTGGAATTTCCGGACGGAAAGACCATGTTGATCGATGCCGGTCCGAGGACAATGCATTCGAACGCTGGGGAGAGAATGATTATCCCGTTTCTTAGAAAGCGAGGGATCAGTTCAATCGACGTGGTACTGATCACCCATCCACATAGTGATCATATAGGCGGGCTCGAGCCTGTTCTGCAGGAATTTTCCGTCCGACGAGTGGTCGACACTGGTCACGAGGTCGGATCGAATGTCTACAAGCGGTTCATGGCGTTTGTTGAGGCGGAGAATATCCCCTTGCAGAGAGTTCAAGCGGGGGATACGCTCGGTGGCTTCAAGGGGATCAGGTTATATGTGCTTCATCCGCGGGTCGACCGGGGCCATCCAGCGAACGGTCTTCAAGTCAAAAACCTGAACGATGTCTCAGTCGTTCTCAAATTGGTCTACGGTGAAACGAGTTTCTTGTTCACGGGAGACGTCGAGAGGAATGGTGAACGGGAGCTCCAGCAAAATTTTGGAACGTTTCTTGATGCGGATGCCCTGAAAATCGGTCACCACGGAAGCAGCACGAGCAGTTCGCTTCCATTCTTACAGGAAGTGACACCCCGGATTGGCAT
The DNA here is from genome assembly GCA_036477295.1 of Bacteroidota bacterium. Classification (GTDB taxonomy): domain Bacteria; phylum Bacteroidota; class Ignavibacteria; order UBA10030; family JAZGDE01; genus JAZGDE01. Next base: position 6,953 of record JAZGDE010000015.1, read on the forward strand.
CATCTCCGTCGGCAAGTTCAACAAGTTCAGCCATCCTTCGGAAGAGGTCCTGGCGCGTTTGCATGAGCTTCAGATTGAGGTACACCGGACCGATGAGCAAGGTGCCGTGGTTCTCGAATCCGATGCCAAAAGAATTTCGATCGTGGATTGGCGCTGAGAGCGCTCGCGTCGGTCCTGTTGACATCACGCAAGAACGACCTGTGCAATCAATGATGCTGCTCGTAGAGTTGACATTGCTTCTCCCGTAAAGTATTTTGTCTGCACGTTCCCTTACCACCAAGAAAACCAATCGCAAGGAAACCATGAGCACTTTCGAACACCTGAAGCAGAAGAAACTGTTGTGGGAGCGGAATAAGGTTCAGCCCGCACTCGAGAAATTTCCTGAGCGCCAACCGAGGTTTGTGTTGGATTCGGGGATAGAAGTCGAGCGACTCTCCCTACCTCGTGGATGTGATTACGAGCAGGCAGGGGGGTTCTCGGGCCAATATCCTTTTACCCGCGGCGTCTACCCGACGATGTACCGAGGGAAGTTCTGGACGATGCGGCAGTATGCCGGGTTCGGAACAGCCGAGGAGTCGAACGAGCGCTACCGGTACCTGCTCGAGCACGGCACGACGGGTCTTTCCGTCGCCTTCGACCTGCCGACTCAGATGGGCTATGACTCCGACCATCCTTTTGCGGAGGGGGAGGTCGGGAAAGCGGGTGTTGCGATCGATTCGCTACAAGACATGGAGATGTTATTTGCCGGAGTTGACCTCGAGAAGATCACGGTTTCCATGACGATCAACGCGACTGCCCCGATCTTGTTATGCATGTACGTCGCACTGGCGAAAAAACAGGGTGCTGATCTGAAAAAAATTTCCGGCACTGTACAAAACGATATCTTGAAAGAGTTCGCGGCTCGGGGTACCCATATTTATCCACCGGAGCACTCACTTCGACTCGTCACCGACACGATCTGCTGGTGTAGCGAAAACCTTCCGCGTTGGAATCCAATCTCGATCAGCGGATACCATATTCGTGAAGCGGGTTCGACCGCTGTTCAGGAACTCACCTTCACGTTTGCCAACGCCGTAGCGTACGTGCAATCTGTGGTCGATGTGGGCTTGGAGATCGACCGGTTCGCTCCGAAACTGTCGTTTTTCTTCAATGCGCACAACAATTTTTTCGAGGAGATTGCAAAATTCCGGGCAGCTCGCAGGATATGGGCGAAAATCATGAGAGAGCGATTCGGAGCTCGCGACGATGAATCCATGAAACTTCGATTCCATGCGCAGACTGGCGGGTCGACGCTGACGGCGCGGCAGATCGACAACAATGTCATCCGCGTGACCATGCAGGCACTAGCGGCGGTACTCGGGGGATGTCAGTCGCTGCACACGAACGCGCGTGATGAAGCGCTGGCTTTGCCGACTGAGGAATCTGCCTGCTTGGCCCTTCGGACACAGCAGGTGATTGCGTACGAAAGCGGCGTGGCGGACGCTGTCGACCCCCTAGGAGGATCGTACTACGTCGAGTACCTCACGGACGAAGTCGAGAAACGCGTCTGGCAGTACTTGGAGAAGATCGACGCTATGGGGGGTGCAGTCAAGGCCATTGAGAACAACTTCTATCAGGATGAGATAGCACGAAGTGCCTACGAGCATCATCGTGCGATTGAGAAAAAGGCGAAGATCATCGTCGGAGTTAACAAATTCACCACTGAGGACACCGAGAGCAAGGAGGTCTCGCGCGTCGATGAGTCGGTGAGTGATCGCCAGGTCGATCGACTGAGAAACCTGAGAACAAGAAGAGATCAAAGTACAGTTGACAGCTGTCTTCGAAGTCTGAGGAGAGCAGCGGCATCAAAAGAGAATGTGATTTCCCATATGTTAAGTTGCGTTGAAGCAGACGCGACGTTGGGCGAAATATCGGATGCGTTGAGAGAAGTATGGGGTGAATGGAAACAGTAGGGGTTTCCGGTAGCCGGAACATTCTCTGCATTTCTCCTTCGTTTTCTCATAGAAACCATTCTACGTGATCTCCAAGGCAGCACTCAAACAGGTTCAAGCACTGAAGGAAAAGAAGTATCGTCAGGATCGGAAGGTATTTCTTGCCGAAGGGTTCCGACTTGTTCAAGAGGCAGTCTCGTCCGAATTTCCTGTCGAAATGGTCCTCTTCACTGCGGAGTTTTCAAAGTCGACCGACCACCAGAATTTTCTCGAGGCTCTTGCCAAGAAACGGCTGCGCCTCGAGGAGGTCTCCTCGAAAGAGATCAAAACCATCTCGGACACAGTGACGTCCCAGGGTGTTCTGGCAGTCGTTCATCAAAAAGTGTGGAGTCTGCAGAAAGTCTTTGAACAAGAGAAGGAGCATCAAATCGTTGTCGGTCTCGACGCGATCTCCGACCCTGGAAACCTCGGGACGCTCTTGCGAACTTGCGATTGGTTTGCGGCGGACCTCCTCCTCCTCGGTCGCGGTACGGTCGAAGTCTACAACCCGAAAGTTGTTCGCTCCTCCATGGGTGCTATCTTCCACGTGCCGCTGATCGAGAATGTGGACCTCGATACGACACTTCCGGAGCTGCGGAAGCGCTCGTTTTCCATTCTTGTTACGGACCTGACCGGCGAAACATTTCATTACGACGTTCGTGTTCCCCCGAAGACGGTGGTGGTTCTCGGAAACGAAGCTTGGGGAGTCCGTACATCGCTGATGACAATGGCCGACGCGCGAGTTCGAATCAAGGGGTACGGTCGAGCTGAATCCCTGAACGTTTCCGTTGCGTGCGGAGTGATTCTGTCAGTGCTCCGAAGCTATTAAGCCTCAATTTCTGCTTGACAATGAGTAGGGGAAAAATTATCATAGGCCCAATATTTTCTTGTTCTTTACCATGATTCCACTGGAATCGAGCGGGCGTGTGATCGAAGCTGGGTTGTTCCACCGTAGCTCCGGGGAGGCCGTGCACCAGGGAAACCCTCAACTTGCTCGAGAAATTCTTCGGAGCAACACCTCTCCGGCTTTCCGACCCCGAGACTAAGAAGGATCTTATTGGAGCACAGCATCTGCTCGCAGCTGAAGCATGCGAAGAAGACAGCCGTCTTCGCGAATGCGTACTCGGCCGTGTACTTCGAGCAATTGGGAGACCGCGTTACCGCTACCACGTGGGCGGTCAGGGCGGCGGATATCCCGTTCCGTTGGGTCGAAGATCTGCGCAGTGAGCGGGCACTCGGACCAGACCTGACGAACCACCTGTTCGCGGACTTCGGCTACGACGTTCCCCTTTTTACTCCAGAGCAGGCGGGTGAAATCCTTGGTGCATTGATCCAAGATTTCGACTTTGTGTTGTATGGATACCCCTTTACTGATGCCGTTGGGCACGCCCAGGACATGGAAAGAGCAAGGAGACGATTGGTGAAATTGACCAGTTCCTAGGGAGTTTTCTCTCCTCCATTGATTTATCTCGTGATGCAGTTATCCTGACGAGCGACCACGGCAACATTGAGGATCTCAGTACTTCGGTCCATACTCTGAACCCTGTTCCCACAATGTCCTGGGGAAGAAGCAAGCAGATTGTCGTGGGAAACGTTATGAGCATTCAAGAAACCACTCCAACGATTCTCAAAATCGCGTCCATGGCTTGAGATGGTTAGCAGAACAATGACGGACCTCCCCGGATTCCGTGTCGGTCACTGGACGAATCTTACGGCCATCACGGGTTGTACCGTAGTGCTCTGTCCTCCGCAAACAACGGCGGGGTGCGACGTCCGGGGAAATTCGCCGGGCAGCAGGGAATTGATGTTGCTCGGGTCGGAGAAGTCGATGCAGGAAGTGCACGCGGTTCTTCTTGCCGGCGGCAGCGCGTACGGGCTCGCAGCGGCGGATGGCATTATGAGGTACCTCGAAGAGAATGACATCGGCTATGAGACACCTTGGGCGAAAGTGCCGATCGTCCCCTCAGCGGTGATTTTTGACTTGAACGTTGGGGACAAGAAAATTCGACCTGACGCATCTGCCGGATACACAGCGTGCCAGGATGCCAAATCTCCAAACGACGAGCAGGGAAACGTCGGTGCGGGCACCGGTGCGAGCGTCGGTAAGTGGGCTGGTTCTGAATACAGGATGAAAGGTGGTCTCGGTACGACGAGTATCACGTTTGAGGAAATCAAGATGGGTGCGTTGGCAGTCGTGAATGCGGTCGGAGATGTTGTTGATGCTGACGGATCGATTCTCGCAGGCGCTCGCTTGCGGACGGGCGAATTCGTCGCGACGAAGGATAGGCGCAGTCGGTTCCGACAACCCATAGCACCTCTTGGCACAAACACAACGCTCGCCGTTTCGGCAACCAACGTTCGGCTGAGCAAACTGGATTGCAATCGTGTGGCGCAGCGGATGCACAATGGCTTGGCACGGGCTATCGTTCCGGTGCATACGCTCTACGATGGCGATACGACGATTTGTCTGGCGTCAGGACCGGTGGCCGCGTCGTTGGATGTGGTCGCGCAAATGGCGGTGGAAGCGACAGCCGAAGCGATCCGGAACGCAGTCCGTTCTGCAAAAAGCCTTGGAGGCGTCCCAGGACGACTCGACGAGTTTGAATCGTAGCTGGTAAATCGATACGTTCTTGATGACAACACGTACGTTGTTTCGGCTTCTGTGGGACGGCATACGGGCTCACATTGAAGAAAGGAAGTTCCCGACGTTTGAACCCTCTTTTCAAGTGGCTTCGCCAGCTCAAGTCTTGGGTAGAGAATTTCGCAAACCGCCCCGGTGCCACATGGGCCTTGTTCTCCATAGCGTTTGCTGAATCCTCTTTTTTCCCGGTTCCTCCTGATGTGTTGCTGATTGCCCTGGCGGTGCTCGTCCCAGAACGTTCGCTACGATATGCACTGGTTTGCTCCATTGGCTCAATACTCGGAGGCATGTTCGGCTACTTGATTGGATACGGACTTTACGAAAGCATCGGTCAGCACATTATCGATTTCTATCGTGCGGGTGAATATTGGGAACGAGTTCGGAGCGCCTACCAGGGCGAAATCGGTGTGTGGTTTTTAGCCCTGGCAGCCTTCACGCCCATTCCCTACAAAGTGGCGACGATCGCCGCCGGAGCAACAGAGATGCCTTTTTCTGCGTTTGTGATCATATCTTCGATTGGTCGGTCCGCTCGTTTCTTCCTTGTCGGCGGGTTAATTTATCTGTTCGGACCGAAGGTCAAAACGTTCATCGACCGGTACTTTGAGGTTCTTTCTATCGTATTCTTCGTGCTGTTGATTCTTGGGATCCTCGCCATCAGCCATATTCTCTAAAGCGGAAGGAGAACCTCAAGACTTCAAAAGCCTATCTCCCACGAATTGCGTTGAGCCCGATGTCTCAGGTTGCATGTCGCATCGTCGAGGTGTGTGTGTTCAAGTTTCGTCAGGATAAGCCTCTCTATCTATTGTTGCATCGTTCGAAAGATGAGAAAATCTATCCCAGGATCTGGCAGCTCATCAGTGGATCGATAGAGGATGGGGAAAAAGCATACGAAGCGGCCTTCCGTGAACTCCAGGAGGAGACAGGTTTAAGACCGCTGCGGTTCTGGGTGGTTCCGTTTGCGAACACGTTCTACGACCCAGAGCACGATGCGGTGAACGTGAGTCCGATGTTTGCGGCACAGGTTGATGAAATGAGTAATCCCACGCTTTCCCGCGAACACGAGGAATCCGGTTGGTTTCCCGTGGATGAGGCATTGGCCATGCTCGTCTGGCCTGGACAACGAGGCGGACTGCAGATCGTCCATCAGTACATCACCCAGGGGGAAAAAGCAGCACGCTTGGTAGAACTGAAAGTTCCAACTGACAACGGAAGAAACTGAGGCGCTACGGTTTCGAGGTTTCTGGATACACCTTGCAATTCAGTCGACGTTTTCTTATCATAGCGGTTGCCCAAAAATATTGCCTCGGGGAACGCGAATTCCCTTTCATGAAGGAGAAATTCCGTGAGTCTTCTCGTAGTCGGCTCTGTCGCGCTCGATACTATCGAGACACCCTTCGGTCGTGCGGATGATGCCTTGGGTGGTTCTGCCACCTACATCGCGGTGGCCGCCAGCTACCTGTATGCCCCCATTCGCGTCGTTGGGGTTGTCGGCGGAGATTTTCCTCGAAAAAGTATGGAGTTCCTAGAGAGCCGGGCCATAGACCTGGAGGGTCTGCAGTTGGTGGAGTCCGGGAAGACGTTCCGATGGGGTGGGAAATACCACTACGATTTAAACGTCCGCGACACGCTGTTTACAGAGTTGAATGTCTTTGAAGCATTCAACCCGGTCGTACCAACGTCCTATCGAAGGAGTCGGTACGTTTGCCTCGGAAATATCGACCCGGTTCTCCAGCGGCGGGTCATCGAACAGGTGGAAAACCGTGCGCTGGTAGTCGGGGACACGATGAATTTCTGGATCGACCGAAAGAACAACGAGCTCAAGGAAACTCTGAAGGCCGTCAACGTTATCATCATCAACGACGCGGAGGCCCGATTAATCTCCCATGAACCGAACCTCATTCGGGCAGCGAAAATTATCAGCGAGTTGGGTCCGCAGGTCGTGATCATCAAAAAAGGTGAGCACGGGGCTCTGCTCGTGACGCAGAAATGTATCTTCGCCGCGCCCGCATATCCGCTGGAGGATATTCACGACCCCACGGGCGCCGGCGACGCGTTTGCTGGTGGATTCATCGGATGGATCGCAAAGACCGATGACCTTTCGGAGGAAAACCTCAAGCGAGCCGTCATCTATGGAAGTACACTCGCTTCGTTCTGTGTAGAAAAATTCGGCGTTGAAGGGCTTCGGGATTTGTCCTATCTCCAGATCCAGGATCGATATCGAGAATTTCGAGAGCTGTCGCGTTTCGATGAAGAACTTTCGATCGTTTGAGCATGCGTGCGATAGAGTGGCTTCCCGGTGCGCCGGGTGAACCGTGGGGCAGAGTCCGCTTCATTGACCAGTCTAAACTTCCACTCGAGGAGGTTTTCATCGAGACGGAGGAGCTCGGGGTTATCGCCGATGCAATCCGGCAGCTCAGAATCCGTGGTGCGCCCGTGATCGGCATCGCTGCTGCCATCGGTCTTGTCCTGGCTGTGCGAAGGACACGCACAAACGACGAGTTGCGCACTGCATTTGACCGCGCTTCCAGCCTGCTTGCCGCAACACGACCCACGGCTGTAAACCTCTTCTGGTCACTCCGACGCATGCGCAATACCCTGGAGAACAGTTCCTCAAGTCCTCTCGAGTCGATCAAGCGGTTCCTCTCGGAGGAAGCTGAATCCATGATGAAGGAGGACGAAGATATTTGTCGGCGGATCGGGCAGCTTGGTGCTTCACTCGTGGCGGAGCGCGCAAGCATCCTGACGCACTGCAACACAGGAGCGCTAGCGACAGGCGGTGAGGGAACTGCACAGGCCGTCATCACGTGTGCAGCGAGTCAGGGAAAGCACGTGGTGGTATACGTGGACGAGACTCGTCCGTTACTTCAGGGAGCTCGGCTTGCAACCTGGGAGCTGATGAAAGCCGACATCGATGTCACGTTGATTACGGATAACACGGCTGCGTTTCTGATGAAACGGAAAAAAATTGACCTGATTGTCGTTGGTGCGGACCGGATCGCCGCGAATGGAGACGTTGCGAACAAAATCGGCACCTACAATCTCGCCATTCTTGCAGAGAAGCACCGCATTCCGATGTACGTCGCAGCGCCCACCTCGTCGATCGACTTTGATCTCGCTTCGGGAGATTCCATTCCGATCGAGGAGCGGGATCCGAAAGAGGTGACGGAAGGATTTGGCAGAAGGATCGCACCGCACGGTGTCCGCGTGTATTCACCTGCCTTCGATGTGACCCCTCACCAATTGATTACCGCCGTCATCACCGAGGCGGGGATTCTCCGCCCTCCGTATGTTCAATCGATTGCGGAGCTGAAAGAACAGCGAGAAGTCCCGAGTTCGACGAAGTGACTGAGCGAACGACATGATCGTCAAGTCTGACGCTGTGGTGTTGAAGTCCATGAAATACGGGGAGACGAGCAAGATCGTGACGCTCTATACCCGCCGGTATGGCAAGCTGCGGGTGGTTGCGAAAGGAGCCCGGCAGCCGAAGAGCAAGTTTGGTGGGTCGTTAGAGCCGATGACGCATATTACGGCGATTTTCTACAGAAGAGAGAACCGTGAGCTCCACACGCTCTCGCAGGCGGAGATTCGAAGCGGTTATTTTCGTATCCATTCGAACCTGGAGAAACTCTCCATCGGGTTGGCGATCGTGGACCTCGTGTATGCCTGCTTCCACGGCGAAGAGGAAAATGAATCCACGTTTCGTCTCTTGACTCAGACGCTACAGTTGCTCGATGTTGCGAACGAAAATACTCGGAATGTCCTGTTTGCGTTTGAGGGGAGGCTGGTCTCGCTGCTTGGGTTTCAACCTAATTTCAAATCCTGTGCAGTCTGCAGGGGTCAGTTGTCTTTGGATGGGGCGAAGAGGGAGGTTATTTTTGACCTTGCGAGGGGTGGATTGCTCTGTGCGCGCTGCGAGAAAGATGGTACGAGGAAGGTGAAGATGAGTAGGACAGCTTGCCGAGCGTTGGAGGTTTTCCTGAACGGCCCGCTCGATGCGGTCACGCAGCTGACTCTGGCCCGTACCCTCGAGAAGGAAGTGAACGAGCTCCTGTCCAGTTTCTTCAGGTATCACGTCGGAGGTGTCAAGTTATTCAGATCAGAGGAAATGTTGTCCCGGATCCTGCAATGAAACTTTATGCGGACCTTGAAAATGACCGAAAAAATCGTATCTTATGAATTTTGGATAACGATTAATCGAATTGCCGGGAGCTCGCTCTGGGATCCGAAACAAATCCCGGTGTCCGAAGTATCATTGATATGAACGATTAGGGATATTTTCGTGTTTGAGGATCAAACGGGAGGCACGAGGTCTATGACATCTAAAAAGTCAGTTCTGGCGGCTATTTTTCTCATCAGTCTTGGGATCATTTTCGGCGGTGTCTTAGTTTCAAACTTGCAGCATGGAGTGGAGTTCGGTCTTGCGGGCGACCGCCCAGCGCAGGTCACACTCGGAGCTTCGCGGGCACCCGTCCAGGCAGATCCGGACCTCCAGATTGCCAGCAAGGCATTCGTCGAAGTCGCCAAAGCAGTGACGCCTACTGTCGTCAGCATTATAGTCCGAACAGCAGGGAGAGCTTCGTCGGAAGATTTCGAGGGTTTCCCATTCTTCTTTGGCCCCGATTTTCCGAAATTTGAGCATCCACCTCGGCAGGGGACAGGTTCCGGCGTCATCGTGACACAGGATGGTTATGTCATAACGAACAACCACGTTGTTAAGGATGCTGACGAAGGCGGAATCGAAGTGACGCTCTCGGATAAACGTCGGTTTCAGGCAAGTCTTGTCGGCACAGACCCGACGACTGATCTCGCGGTGGTCAAAATCGACATCGATGGTCTGCCCGTTGCGGCACTAGGGAATTCAGATGAACTCGAGGTCGGTCAGTGGGTCCTCGCGATCGGTAACCCGCTCGGACTCAATTCGACCGTCACGGCTGGGATCGTCAGCGCGCTTGGCCGAGGGCAGCTGAGAATTGTTGAACGCTCCAACTACGGGATTGAGAATTTCATTCAGACGGACGCTGCGATCAACCCTGGAAACAGCGGTGGAGCTCTGGTCAACTTGCGAGGCGAGGTGGTCGGGATCAACACGGCGATCGCGACGACGAACGCTCGATTCCAGGGGTATGGGTTTGCGATTCCGGTGAATCTCGCCAAGGTCGTCGTGCACGATCTTATTCTCTACGGGAAGGTAAGTCGTGGCTACATCGGAGTTCACATTAGCACGATCGATGCCACGATGGCCGATGCGCTGGGGCTTCGGAGGGCGCAGGGTGTGCTCGTGAATAACGTAGTAAGCGGCAGTGCTGCCGATGATGCTGGGATAGAAGCGGGGGACGTGATATTAATGGTGGACGGAAGGGAAGTGAATGCTGCAAACGAACTGCAGACACTGATCGCAACCCACCACCCCGGCGATGTGGTCACGCTGACGGTTTATCGAGATGGGAAGTCGTTCGACAAGAACCTGACATTGGGAGCTCGCGAGGAGCCAGCGATAACCAGGCGTGCATCGGACCGGACGAAAGAGAAGGCTGGGCCTGATCGGAAGGCGCCGGATTCGATCTCGTTCGAGAAGATCGGATTAACCTGCCGAAATTTGACGTCCGAGGAAAAAAAGCGATACAAGGCTGAAGCTGGAGTTCTTGTATCCGACGTGAAGCGGTACAGCGAAGCGCATAATCGACAGCTTTTCAAGGATGACATCATTCTGAAGGCGGACAGAAAGGAAATTCGATCGGTAGGTGAGTTGCAGGAGATCTTCAACGAACATAAACCGGGAGATTCAGTCCTGCTTCGTGTGAAGACCGAGGAGACAGTGCGGTTTGTGGCTCTCCAGATGCCTCGCACAAAGAAGTGAAAGCAAGACCAATCCCTGAATGCTCTCCCCCCTCATCGATGTTCAAGCTTGGATGAGAAAACTCGACGGCCTGACTCAATGGGGGATTTTTGTATGCCCTGAGGCTACAATCCATAGATCGTAATCTGACGGAGAGACTAAATTGATTCGCTACTTCACGGCTGGCGAATCACACGGCCAGGCTTTAGTTGGAATCGTCGAAGGCATCCCCGCGGGTCTATCGCTATCTGCCGCTTACATCAATCATCAGCTCTGGCGGCGGCAGCAAGGCTATGGCCGGGGTGGTAGAATGCGTATTGAAAAAGATGCAGTCGACATTCTCTCGGGCGTTCGCTTCGGAAAGACTCTCGGATCTCCAGTTGCTTTAGTGGTGAGAAATCGGGACTGGGAACACTGGAAGCAAAAAATGGCTGTCGAAGGCACCGGTCGCGGGGTCAAGAAAATCACCGTCCCACGCCCAGGTCACGCCGACTACGTTGGCTTAATAAAGTATGGTTACGACGATATCAGAAACACGATCGAACGTGCGAGTGCCAGGGAGACCGCAATGCGGGTTGCCTGCTGTACAGTTGTGCGCAAACTCCTCGAAGAACTTGGCATCTATATCGGGAGCCATGTCCTCAGCATTGGTCGTGCCGTTTATTCTGAGCGGACAGCGTTAGAGAAGCAGCTCAAGCGGCTGGCGAAGGCGCGCTGTGGCGCATATAAGATAGCAGAAGAGGCGGACAAATCCGAAGTGCGGATACTGGACAGAGAGGTTGCTGCCCAAGCCGTCGAAGCGATCAAGGGAGCCAAAGAGAACGGTGACACACTTGGGGGGATCTTTGAGATGATCGTGACGGGCTTACCGGTGGGACTGGGGAGCTATGTGCACTTCGACCGAAAGCTCGACGGTCAGCTTTGCCAAGCACTGGGATCGATTCACGCAGTAAAGGGGGTCGAAGTTGGAGACGGCTTTGCGAATGCGCTCAAGCTCGGTTCTGAGGTTCAAGATGAAATATTTGTCGACAAGAGTGGGACAATTTATCGTAAGACAAATCGTGCAGGGGGCCTTGAGGGTGGTGTCACTAACGGGGAGTGGCTGGTGCTCCGAGGAGCCATGAAGCCATTGTCGACTCTGATGAAACCCCTGCGGACAGTAGATTTAAAGACGAGAAACCCGGTCAAAGCACGTCGAGAGCGTTCCGATTACTGCGCAGTGCCCGCATGTTCTGTGATCGCCGAGGCTGTCATCGCACCAGTCATCGCGAACTCCTTCCTTGAGAAGTATGGGGGAGACTCCGTGCAGGAAATCAAGCATCGGTACAAGAGGGGAGTAAGAACATAAATGATGCCAAACCGGCTCAGATCGCAGGATTCGAAGAAGTTTGCACGGAGTCTGGCTCGATCTCTCTCCTTGACAAATGGTCGATTTTATGGTATATTTTTGCATTGTAGTTCAAGGAACTTGTTAGCGATGATCATCCAGCCGAATGCCCGTAAGGAGGTGTGGAGACTTCAGCTCGAAGTTCAAACAGTTCAGTGGTCGTCAAGCCGACCGGTTCGACGGGACCTTTGCAAGGAGGTTTGAGGGTCCTGGCGTGCAGTCATACGGCTCGAACGGGAAGATGAACAGCAAAGTGCTCGTTCTTAACCAGAACTACGAGCCACTGAGCGTCTGCCACGTCAAGAAGGCAGTTATCCTTTTGTACCTTGGCAAAGCCGAGTTGATAGAAGCGTGGGACGGAAAGGCCTTGCGTTCCGTCTCGATGTCCCTGCCCTTTCCCAGTATCGTACGCCTCTCTGTCTACATTCGTATTCCTTACAAAAAGATCATCCTTTCTCGGAAGAACATTCTCCGTCGTGACGGGCATCGCTGTCAATACTGCGGTCGGAACGATGTGCCGCTCACGGTCGATCATATCGTCGCGAAAGCTCGAGGTGGGGAGGATGCATGGGAGAACCTTGTGTGTGCCTGTATCGAGTGCAATAACAAGAAAGGCAATCGTACCCCGCAAGAATCACGGATGCCGCTTCTCCGAAAGCCGCTGAGGCCGACCCACGTAACATTTCTCCGGCACTTTGTCGGTCACATGGATGAACGGTGGAAGCCGTACTTGTTTATGAACTGAGCTCATGAAAGGATCTGTGGGCGTCTTTGACCAATAAGTCGGGAAGTCAGAATGGACATAAGAAGGTCATTCTGAGCGGGATGCGTCCTACCGGCAAGCTTCACCTGGGCCATTTGGTAGGCGCACTGGAAAACTGGGTGGCGTTACAGAACGAGTATCAGAACTATCACCTGATCGCTGATTACCATGCGCTGACCACCGATCTTGATACGTCTCAGCTCTATAAGAATGTGATCGAGATGGTGATCGACTGGCTGGCCGCGGGTATTGACCCGAAGAGGAGTCCGATTTTCCGTCAGTCGCAGGTCAAGGAGCACGCGGAGCTTCATCTCATTCTGTCAATGCTCATCACGACCGCTCGTCTTGAGCGTAACCCGACGCTCAAGGAGCAGGTTCGTGACTTGAAGATCGAAAACATCTCGTACGGACACCTCGGGTATCCTGTTCTCCAGGCAGCTGACATATTGCTGTACAAAGGTGAACTTGTGCCGGTCGGTGAGGATCAGGTTCCTCACGTCGAAATTACGCGGGAGATTGCGCGGAGATTCAATTCGACCTACAGGAAGGTGTTCCCGATTCCGGAGGCGAAACTGACTGCGTTCAGACGTCTGCCGGGACTCGACGGAAACACGAAGATGAGCAAATCAGCGGGGAACGCGATCTTGCTCGCCGATTCGCCGGACGAGATCGTGAAAAAAATGAGCAAGGCGATGACCGACCCGCTGAAGATCCGACGACATGATCCCGGCAGGCCGGAGATCTGCTTGGTGTTCACGCACCACAAGAAGTTCAACCCTGTCGAAGTCCCGCAGATCGAGCGAGACTGTCGAAGCGGTGCACTAGGATGCGTGGACTGCAAGGCAAACTGTGCGGATCATATCATCGAGTATCTTGCGCCTCTGCGAGAGAAACGTGCCCACTACGAGAAGCAAGTCTCGGAAGTGAAGGAAATCTTAAGCGATGGTGAGTCTCGCGCACGCACGGTGGCGCAGCGAACGATGGGGGAAGTTCGAGAAGCGCTCGGGGTAGGGTAACACCGTGGGCTGCATTACTCCTAACACATAGATAAGGTTCTGAGCTGCATGTACAAGGTCAAACTCGAATATTTTGAAGGTCCGCTCGACCTTCTCTTGTTTTTTCTCAAGAGGGATGAGCTCAACATCTATGACATCCCGATTGCGAAGATAACGAAGGACTTTCTCGACTACATCCACTACATGCAGATGTTAGACCTGGAGGTCGCCGGTGAGTTCATCGTTATGGCAGCCACGCTGATGCAGATCAAAGTGAGCATGTTGCTGCCACGTGAAGAGGGTGGGGAGGAAGAAGAGGATCCGCGGGCTGAGCTTGTCCGTCGACTTTTGGACTATCGACGGTACAAGGAGCTGGCGGGGGAGCTGTCGGGCCTAGAAGGCGAAGCTCGAAAACTGTTTTATCGCCAGAATTTTCAGGCAGATCCAAAGTTACAGCTTGTCGAGGACGACAACTCCGATTTGAAGGACATCTCGTTGTTTCACCTCATCTCCGCCTTCAAGCATGCTATGGGGCGAGTCCCGAAAAAGCTCTACCACGAAGTGGAACGCCTGACCGTCACCCTAGATGATCAGATCAGCTATTTGATGGACTTCTTCCGCCTGCGCCCGGAAGCCTCATTCAGTGAGTTGGTCGCACCCATGACCGAGAAAATTCGCATGATTGTGACGTTCCTCGCTATCCTTGAGTTGATCCAAGAGAAAAGTCTCGGTGTACGGCTCGATGCGAAGGTCGATGACTTCATCGTCTATCGAGTATCCGGTGAACGAGCAGCAGCGATTGCCCATGGATGAGACGCAACAGATGACAGCGGTCGACAGGAGTCTCAAGCATATTGTCGAAGCTTTGATTTTCGCCTCCAGCGACCCGATTTCGGTCGATTCGATCCGGGACATCTTCCAAGGACTCGGGGATAACGGGAAGGCGAGGCGGGTTGAAAGCGTAGAGATCGTGTCGTTGGTTGAAGAATTAAACCGAGAGTATGAGCAGAATGGAACGGCGTACCGGATTTCGAAGGTCGCGGGTGGGTTTCAATTTGCTACGCTTCCGCAGTATGCAGAGTGGGTGGGTCAAGTCTACGAGCAAAAGGCGCGTCGGAAACTCTCTCAGGCCGCACTCGAAACACTGGCGATCATTGCCTACAAACAACCTGTGAGCAAGCCAGAAGTCGAAGCGATTCGCGGTGTGGACGCTGACTACGTCATTCGCACTCTTCTCGAGCGGAATCTGATCACCATTATTGGAAGAGCAGCGACAGTCGGTCGTCCGTTGCTCTACGGAACGACGAAAGAGTTTCTCAAATACTTCGGAATTAACGACCTGTCCGAGTTACCGAAACCTCGCGAAATCGATGAGATTCTGAGCGAACTGGACCTGGATTCGGACCCGCGATTCAGAATGCTCCAGGAAAAATTGGAGAAGGTGGAAGAACAGAAAAGTCCCGAAGTAACCCATCCGTTGGAGACGGAGAGAGCTTCGATTGAAGTTCAAGGTCAACCTACGGGACCACAGCGTGAACGGTCTGCGCATCTTGTGGCAACGGCAGTGTATCGTGATGAAGAAACCGCTCCTGAGAAACAAGAACAATCCCAGCAAGAGAGATCCCAAGATTCAACCCCCCCGGACAGACGGGCGTCTGACCCAGATGAGCACCCTCGTCGTGCGCAACCAGATCAAGCCGACACAGATTCGTCTGAATAAATTCCTCGCCTCAGCCGGTGTTACGTCTCGTCGCAAGAGTGATGAGTTGATTGCTGCGGGACGCGTGCGTGTCAACCTTCACGTGGTGAGGGACATGGGTATTCGTATCGATCCTCGTCGCGATGCAGTCTCTGTCGATGGCCGACAGGTCACTCAAGTTGATGAACCTGTCTACATCGTCCTCCACAAACCCAAAGATTGCATCACAACTGCACAGGACGAAAAAGGACGGCGCACTGTCATGGATTACGTTCGTGTGCAAACACGCGTATTCCCTGTTGGCCGCCTTGACCGAAACACGACCGGGGTCTTGTTGTTGACGAACGATGGGGAGTTTGCGCATCGACTGATGCATCCGAAATTTGAGATTGCCAAAGCGTACGAAGTGACCCTTGTCGGATCCATCTCGGAAGAGGACCTCAAGAAACTCAGCGATGGGGTACGGCTCGAGGACGGATGGACCGTTCCGTGTGATGTGTTTCTCCTTCCCGGAGGGAAAGAAAAAAAAGTAGGAATCATCCTCCACGAGGGGAGAACCCATCAGGTGATGCGGATGTTCAAGGCCCTCGGATATGAGGTGAGACATCTGCACCGCGCTGCTTACGGGAACGTCAGCGTGGAAGGACTGGCACGCGGCGGATGGCGTTTTCTGACAAAGGCGGAAGTCACTCAACTGAAAAAGACTGTCAGTGTATCTTGAAAGGGCTACTGTGGAAATCCCTTCGCATACCGAAGAACTGAATGAACTCATGCGTCGCAGACGCGAGGAGCTCGACCAACTGCGGAAGCGTGGGATCAATCCGTACCCGTACTCGTTTGAACGAACTGACGCCTCGCGCGATATCCTCGAGAGTTTTAAGGAGAGTGCCCCACCGCGGGACGTCTCGGTCGCCGGACGTATCATGACCATCCGTCGGATGGGAAAAGCCTCATTTGCTCACATCCAAGATTTAAAAGGGAAGATTCAGATTTACTTGAAAAAGGACGATCTCGGCGATGTCTACGATGCCTTTCGATTGATGGATATCGGAGATATCGTCGGCATCAAGGGATTCGTTTTTCGAACGAAGATGGGGGAGATTTCTATCCACGTCCAGAGTCTGGAACTACTCGCCAAGGCGCTGCGGCCGCTTCCCGTGGTCAAAGAGAAGGTCGATGAACGGGGAACTAGAACTGTTTACGACCCCTTCGGAGACAAGGAGCTTCGATACCGAAGGCGATACGTGGACTTGACCGTCAATCCACAGGTGCGGGAGGTGTTCGTCAAGCGAGCTAAGATCATCAAGACCATTCGTGATTTCTTTGACGACCGCAATTATTTGGAAGTGGAGACCCCGGTGCTCCAGCCGTTATATGGCGGTGCGTTCGCACGACCGTTCGTTGCGCACCACAACGCACTCGACATCGACCTGTACCTTCGGATCGCGGATGAGCTGTACTTGAAGCGACTTGTCGTCGGCGGTTTTGACGGGGTCTACGAGATCTCCAAGGATTTCCGCAACGAGGGAATGGACCGGTTTCATAACCCTGAGTTTACGATGCTCGAGCTGTACGTGGCGTACAAGGATTATCAGTGGATGATGGGTCTCGTCGAAGAACTGATCAGTCGGGTCTCGCTCGCCGTGAATGGGTCCATGAAGTGCGTTGTGGGAGACCGGCAGATCGACTTCACCCCCCCTTGGAAGCGCATGACCATGTTCCTTGCCATTCAAGAGTATACGGGAAAGAACCTCCGAGGCAAGAGCGAATCGGATCTTCGAGCAGTAGCGAAAGAAATCCAGGTCGAGCTGGAAACGACCGATGGAGTAAGGGAGATCATCGACGAGATTTTCCGTTCACTCGTCCAGCCGCACTTGATTCAGCCGACTTTCATCATGGACTATCCGATTGAGATGTCACCGCTTGCCAAAGAGCATCGCACCGAAGCTGGCCTCGTGGAGCGATTCGAAGCGTTCGCGGGCGGACAGGAACTCTGCAACGCGTTCAGCGAGTTGAACGATCCACTCGACCAGAGGGCGCGATTTGAAGAACAGATGAAGCTTCGTGCGCGTGGGCACGCGGAAGCACAGGTCCTCGATGAGGATTTTCTCCGTGCACTCGAGTACGGTATGCCCCCGGCGGCTGGTCTTGGCCTCGGTATCGATCGGTTGGTGATGGTCCTGACGAATCAGGATTCAATCCGGGATGTCATTCTGTTTCCACAGATGAGGCCGAAGAAGTAACGTACCATGGGTGGAGAGAAAACGGTGAACTTCAAGCTCCTTGCACTGTTCTCCTGCGTCATCGTTTTGAGCGTCGGCGCACGCGGTGGAGTAACTGGAATCCTCGAAGGGACGGTACAGGAGATGGGTACAAATCAGCCGGTTGTCGGCGCGAATGTGCTCATCGTCGGAACCGAGCGTGGTGGCGTGACGGATCTGGAGGGGTACTTTCAGATCCCCAACGTTCGTGCAGGCACGTACAAAGTGCGCGTGACGATGGTGGGCTACAGAACGGTGACGTTCGAGAAGGGGTTCTTCTGAACTGTGACTGCGGACTCTTCGATCGCGGATCGAACAGATGCATCAGAAGCAGTTTTCCGGTGAACGAGATCGAATGCGTTCAATGATCTAGCAGAATTCCATGAAGAAAACGATCACCCTTGCGCTTGGCTTTCATAGCCACCAACCGGTTGGAAACTTTGACCACGTATTCGAGAAGTCCTACGAACGGGCATACGGGCCATTTCTCGACCTCATCGTTCAACATCCAAAGGTGAAGTTCGCGATCCATAATTCCGGCCCTTTGCTGGAGTGGATCCATGATCATCATCCGGAATACTTCACGCAACTTAGAGCAGTGGTTCAAACGGGCCAGGTGGAGATCATGACTGGCGCTTTCTATGAAGCGATTCTCCCGATCATCCCGGACGTCGATAAGCTCGGTCAAATCCAGAAAATGAGCAAGTACGTCAAGAGTCACTTCGGGTACGAGCCGACCGGGATGTGGCTTGCCGAACGGGTGTGGGAACAGCACATCACGAAGCCGATCGCTGACGCAGGTGTACGGTATGTGATTGTTGACGACACCCACTTTAAGTACGCGGGTCTTCAGCAAGACCAGCTTTTCGGTTATTACGTCACGGAGGAAGAGGGGGAATCCGTCAACGTCTTCCCGATCAGCAGGATGCTTCGATACATGATTCCGTTCCAACCGGTGGAGAAGACGATCGAGTATCTGCGGAGTGTGGCGACGGAGGATGGGAAGCGGGTTGTTGTATATGCCGACGATGGAGAAAAGTTTGGCTCTTGGCCGCACACATACGAGCAGGTGTATGAAAGAGGCTGGCTGAAGGAATTCCTGCAAGCGCTCGAAGAGAACAGCGACTGGATTCGTATCTTGCATTTCTCTGAGACGATCAAAGCGATCGAGCCCGCTGGGCGTGTCTACTTGCCGGATGCGGCATATCCAGAAATGCTTCAGTGGGCACTGCCGGCAAAAGCGTTCGTGGAGTTCGGGGAGTTCGAAAACTTCCTGAAAAACGAAGGGATGCCTTCTCGCTACGAGGTGTTCGTCAAGGCTGGTTTCTGGCGGAATTTTTTGGTGAAGTATCCGGAATCCAACAACATGCACAAGAAAATGCTGCGCGTCTCGCGGAAAGCGCAGGAGGCAAAGGCAAGGGGAAAAAAAGTCGAGAAGACCCTCGATCGAGTCTGGGCAGCCCAGTGCAACGACGCGTACTGGCATGGTGTGTTTGGGGGGCTCTACTTGCCGAATCTGAGATTTGCAATCTATCGTAATCTCCTTGAAGCGGAAAAGGAACTGGAGAAAGTGGCACAGCAGCATGGATTCCGGCACGAGTTCACGGACTTCGACCGCGACGGGAAAGAGGAAGTTTTGGTGGAATCGCCTCACCTCAACGTATATTTCAAACCAGACCTCGGTGGATCCATCTTCGAACTCGACGTCAAGAAGATTTCGTACAATCTGATCGACGTCGTTGCGCGAAGAGAAGAAGGCTACCACCACAAATTGAAGGCATTGCGGGGGCATCAATCCCAGCCAGGGGCAATTGGGAGCATCCATGACATCATGAGGTCGAAGGAGGGTAACCTGGACCAGCACCTCCAGTACGACTGGTATCGCCGGCACGCGCTCCTCGACCACTTTTTCGGACCGAGGACGACGTTCGATGATTTTACGCAGTGCACGTATCCGGAGCTGGGCGATTTCGTCGACCAGCCGTACGCCTGCAGAGTTACTTCGAGGAACGGAAATCTCCAGGTCCAGCTTTGGCGGGACGGTGCGCTCTGGTTCGGATCGTCCAAACACCGATTGCGTGTGACGAAGACCGTGACACTGAAACGAGGTTCATTAGACCTCCACGTAGGCTATCGGGTCGAAAACCAGGAACCCAAACCTCTCGACATATGGTTTGGTGTGGAGTTCGTCTGCGGATTACTTGCCGGCGATGCGGAGGATCGATACTATGTATCGAATAGCCGACGACTCGAGGATGGGACATTGCGGAGTCGAGGGATCATTGAAGGCGCGCACGATATAAGCTTAGTGGACGAATGGATGGGCGTGGAAGTGCAGCTAGTGCCCCAATGCTGTAACGCCATCTGGAGGTTTCCGGTCGAGACAGTCTCGCTCTCCGAATCTGGCTTTGAGCGAATCTATCAAGGAGCAGTTGTCGTTCCAAACTGGAAGGTGCATCTCGAGAAGGTCTGGTCCACGGAGATTGAGTACAGGATTCGGCTGCACAGAAGTGAGCGATAGAGGAACTCGTATACTCGGTCATAAGTTGGGAGAGCCTCTCTGGTCAGGATATCTGAGGCGACATTTGCTAATCACTCCGAATTCGACTATATTGGCGCGAAGTTTCGTGAAGGGTAATTCAGACCCACGTGTGTTGCTTGGAGTTTCTCCAGTGAACGGTAAAACACGTTGGCGTGTTGATTCTCAATCTCTTCCGGTGATAAGGGAATTGGAAATATGATGAAGCGACTTTCTTTGCCCGCTGCGCTCGCGCTGCTGATCCTCGGGATACTTGTGGGATCTCAAGTCAACAGCGTCATCTCCGGCGATAATATCTACGAGCAGCTCTCAAAGTTCAAGGATGTCTTGAGTCTAACGGAAAAGCACTACGTTGACGATGTCGACACACAGAAGCTCGTTGAGGCGGCCATCCGTGGAATGCTGACCCCCCTGGATCCTCATTCAGTGTACATACCACCGTCGCAGTTACCGAAAATCAAAGAGGAATTTCGCGGCACGTTCGAAGGTATCGGAATCCAGTTTCAGGTTTTGAACGATACACTGCTGGTCATTGCTCCGATCAGTGGGGGGCCGAGTGAAGCGGTCGGCATAATGGCCGGAGATAAAATCATAAAAATCGACGGTGAGTCCGCTGTCGGAATCACGACGGAAGGAGTTTTCCAGAAGCTGCGCGGACAAAAGGGAACAAAGGTAACGGTGACGATCAAGCGCGCCTTCGTGAAGGAACTTCTCAATTTTGAGATCACCCGAGACAAGATTCCCATCTACAGTGTCAACGTGTCATTCATGATCGACGGAGAGATTGGCTACATCTCGGTTAACCGTTTTGCCCAGACCACGCACAGCGAAGTCACCAAGGCTTTGAAGAAGCTCAAGGCACAAGGGATGAAAAAGCTTCTCCTTGACCTCCGGAGCAACCCAGGTGGGTATTTGGATCAGGCGGTCAAGATGGCTGACGAGTTCTTGTCGGCGAGCAAGAAGATCGTGTACACGAAGGGCCGGCGGGGGGACTTCGATGAGGAAGAGGTTTCCACGGGCGGAGGATTATTTGAGCGCGGTTCTCTTGTGATTCTCGTGAACAGAGGCTCTGCTTCGGCGAGCGAAATCGTATCGGGCGCGGTTCAAGATTGGGATCGTGGATTGATTGTTGGAGAGACAACCTTCGGGAAGGGACTGGTTCAGCGACAATTTGACCTCCGCGACGGCTCAGCGCTCCGACTTACGACGGCTCGGTATTACACGCCGAGTGGTCGGCTCATTCAACGTCCGTATTCAGAAAAGGATCGCAAAGAATACCAGCGGGAGGTGTACCTCCGTGAGGAGGAAGAAGGGGAGAACATCGACCATCAGGTGGAAAAAGACACTTCGAAGGCGATCTATCACACGGCGGGAGGTCGAGCGGTGTACGGTGGAGGGGGAATTACGCCGGATTACATAGTGAAGCAAAGAATGTGGACGGACTTCACAGTTCAGCTTCGAGCTCGACTGATATTTCGCGAGTACGCATTCAGCTATCTTGAGCAACACGGCAATGAACTGCGAAGTAGGTATGGAGGGGATTATCGGAAGTTCCAGAAGGAATTTGCAATCAGCGACGGAATCCTGAATCAGATGCTGACGCTCGCGAAGAGTAAAGGAGTGGTCTTCAAGAAGGAAGAATATGAGAACGACTTGAGTCTTGTCAAAGCGCTGACGAAGGCACACATCGCGCGCACACTCTGGGGCAACGAGGGCTACTATCCGATCGTTCTCGTCGAAGATGAACAGGTTGGGAAGGCAATCTCACTCTTCTCGGAAGCAGAAAAAATTGCTGCAACATATTACGGCAAGGCAGAATGACCAAGCCGGACTGCAATTCTCCATCGAGTTCAATCGATGAACCACCTCCTGGGGGGTTTCTCCATTCTTGTTCGTGTGCTTTCCGTGGTGTTTCCACTGCTCGCGCTCCGTCCTGGGAGTGATGGATATCACCAAGAGCTATCGGGCAACGTCGTATCATCGCAAACAAGGGCAGGAATCCTCGAAGGTGGACGAACATACAGGACGGTTGTCTCCTCAATGTCACCCACAAGGAATATCCACTGACGATCGGCTCAAACGTCACGGTCGGACATGGTGCGATCGTCCACGGAGCGATAGTTAAGGATTATTGTCTGATTGGTATGGGTGCCAGGATTCTCGACAATGCGCAAGTCGGACCGTATACGCTGGTCGCTGCAGGATCGGTTGTTCTCGAGAATTCTGTTATACCCGAGAGAGCACTTGTCGTTGGAGTGCTGGCCAGGGTCGTCCGTCCTCTCACGGAAGAAGAAAAACGGAAGATCGAGCTATCTGCTCAAGACTACGTCGATTACGTGCGCACATATCGGGACCTGGACGAGAGGGCAGCTACATGAAACTCAAATTTTGGGGGACGCGGGGGTCCATCCCTACTCCTGGGAGGCACACCGTTCGGTACGGTGGGAATACTCCCTGTGTGGAGTTGCGCCTTAATAAGGACGATCTGATTATTCTCGACGCGGGAACGGGGATTCGGAACCTCGGTGATAGCATTATGGAAAGTGGTGCATCGATCAAGGCGTACGTCCTGATCACTCACCCCCATTGGGATCATATCCAAGGATTCCCGTTCTTCAAACCAGCGTTTATCTCGGGAAACGAACTTACCCTCATGGGAAGTGAGAGCGAAAAAATCACACTGAGACGGATCGTATCCGACCAGATGAACAAGATCTATTTCCCGATCCAGCTCAATGAGCTCAAGGCGACGCTTAAGTTTCATCCGATTGATGAAGAAGAGGTTCAGGTATTTGACGCGAAGGTTCAGACGATCCACGTGAACCATGCTGCCTTCTGTCTCGGATTTCGGGTGAACCGCGGGGGGAAATCGGTCGTCTACATCAGCGATAATGAACCGTTTGACCGCCAAAACGCTGAAATGATGACCAACGTCGAGCCTCCTGTCGTCGAAAAATTTAAGAACACGAAGGGTGATCCAAATCAGCGCATCTTCGATTTCGTGAAGAATTGTGACGTTCTCATTCATGATGCGACCTACACACCCGAGGAGTACGTGGATCGTGTTGGCTGGGGTCACTCCCACTACCTGTTCTCGCTCAAGGTCGCGGCAGAGGGAAACGTGAATCAGCTGATTCTGTTCCATCATGAACCGTCGCACGGTGACAGCAAAGTGGACGACATCGTCGCCAAGTGCCGAAAAGAAATCAAACACCGCGGCTACGGATTTGAGTGTTTTGCGGCAGCGGAAGGGATGGAGATCGAGTTCTGACAATCCCAAGGCATACTTGGGGTTCCATCGAGCGGTTGAAAAAGTTACTTGACAATATGCGGGGGCGTGATTATATTTCGCTGATTTTTTGTTGTCCTGACCAGCCCCTGACAGCTGAGGGAAAATACAGACCGTCAGACGACTCATTTGGTTTGGGTCTATGATTTTTGTGTCTGAGCGTCGGCGCCTACTTTCATGAAGGAGTAGTGTTTACATGCCACGTGGTCGAGTCAAGTGGTTTGATGGCAAGAAAGGCTACGGATTTATTGAACGGGAAGAGGGCGGAGATGTCTTCGTCCACTATTCCGCAATCAAGTCGGACAAAGAGTACAAAACCTTGGAGGAGGGGGCGGTCGTGGAGTTTGATGTCGTCGAAGGGAAAAAGGGTCTTCAAGCAATCAACGTGACTGTTGTATGAAGACCCACGCGTTCAGTCTAACCCCGATTGTGAACGCCAGGCAACGGAAACTCGCAATCGGGGTTTCATTATTTTAGGTCTGGGTTGGGAACGAGGTTCCCCATGGCGTTTGATTTCAAACCGGTGGACATACGGCGGATCGCGAGAATTCTGGGCGTGACGGCGAAGCACAAGGGCAATAACTTCCGGTTCGAGATCGATAACAAATTGCTGAAGCGCAAACTGGCTCTGGAAATCTACCCGAACATCCCCATCGGCAACAAAAGGGGAAACCTGGTGTCGGTGTACACGCCCAACGCGCATCTTCAGCTCCACTTTTGTTCGGGATACGTCATCAGTGAAATGCTTGGCGAGGTCACGTTCGTTGGTGAACATGATGGCAAACTCTGCGGGTTGATTATCGAGAAAGAAGGTGGCTGTTCCCTCTATGCCAACGTCAACCGGACGATCCTCTCGGGTGATTTCACAAAACTGGGTCCGGAAGTTATGCTTTCGGGAATCGCTCTGTCGCTGACGGAGGCGATTCTCCCCGAAGGAACCAAGAAGAAGAAACGGTAGCCTTTGATGCGGGTTGAGGTTGCGAGTAGCCATCGAAAGTACGCGGTCGACGAAGGGGAAGTGCGTCGGCTCGCCAGAGGCGTCTCCCGGCACGAGAAGGCGGGACTCAGGTTTGTTAGTATTGTGGCGGTGGGTCATGGTTGGATGCGAAAGCTCAACCGTCAGTTCTTGCGTCGAGATGAAACGACCGATGTGCTGGCGTTTTCCCTCGGTGACAATCCCGAGGTGGAAGGAGAAATCTACGTCAATCTCGATCAGGCCTGTCGACAAGCAAGACACTACGGGGTATCTCTGACGAACGAAGTGACTCGATTGGTTATCCACGGACTACTTCACTTGATCGGGTACAGAGATAAGAAGCTTTCGGAGCGCCGAGTGATGAGGGCAAGGGAGGAAGAGCTCGTCCGAATCTTGGACCGAGGGAAGACCTTGCGGTCTTGATTTTGGCGTGGTCCCTGTCTTATATTACAAGGCGCTGGTCATTCTTCGTTGAGGTGAAGGACTCATCATGTACGAAAAAGTAGTTGAAATCATCGTTTATCTCATGAATGAGATGCGTCAGAACAAGCGGCTGGGGGAGATTGACCTTGACGCGCTGACCCAGAACGGTTACACGGAAACAGAAATCAGCACAGCACTCAGCTGGCTTTTCGACAAGTTCTCCGTTGGAGGTGTTCAGGCGGCGGAAGCTGCTCCTGCTTCACCCGAGTCACATCGCGTATTTCACGAAGCGGAGAAAATGTCGATGTCGGTCGAAGCACAAGGACATTTGATTCAGCTTCGTGCGTTGAATCTCTTGACCGAACCCGACTTCGAGTTGGTGATCGATCGCGTCATGAGAGCTGGTTTCTTGAAAGCCGGGCTATCGGAGGTCAAATCCATCGTAGCATCAGTACTCTTCAATAGCGAGGAATCGCCCAACGCGGCGAGCCGATCCCTGTTGTACAGCAGTGACACGATCCAGTAACAGTTAGTTTGGTACAATCATCGTCGAGAGATACAGTGGGGGGAAATGGATAAATCACTCATTATCGTGGAGTCTCCTTCAAAAGCGAGGACGATTACCAGATACCTAGATAAGAGTTTCATCGTTGAGGCGACGGTTGGGCATATCAAGAACTTGCCGAAAAGCAAAATTGGCATATTGATTGACGACGGATATCAGCCGATCTACGAAACGATCAAGGGGAAGGAAGAAGTTATCCGGCATCTGAAGTCCCTTGCCCGCAAGGTTAATCAGGTGTACATCGCAACGGATCCGGACCGCGAGGGAGAGGCGATCGCTTGGCACATCGCCCAGGAAATCGAATCCGAGAACAGGAACATTTTTCGCGTTCTGTTTCACGAGATCACCGAGTCGGGCATCGCGGAGGCGATGTCAATTCCACAGAAGATCGACAAGAAGTTGGTCAACTCGCAGCAGGCCCGACGGGTGATGGACAGGATTGTAGGGTACAAGATTAGCCCTTTTGTCTGGAAGACCGTGTTCTACGGCCTTTCCGCAGGGCGTGTGCAGTCAGTTGCGCTCCGGCTCATCTGCGAGCGGGAAGTCGAGATCAGGAACTTCGTTCCGCAGGAGTACTGGTCGATCACCGGTGACTTCAAAGGGGAACGTACCGATTCTTTCTTCGCGAAGCTGATTAAGATCAACGACGAAGGTCCGGACATTCGGAACGAGCGCGTTGCGCAGGAATATGTGCTGGACGTTGAAAGAAAGTCCTTCGTCGTTGCCGACACCCAGCGCAAGCAGATCAAGCGAAACCCTCCTCCGCCGTTCATCACGAGCTCCCTGCAGCAAGAGGCATCTGCGAGACTCAGATTCTCCACGAAGAAAACGATGACGCTCGCCCAGAGGCTCTACGAGGGTATCGAATTGGGCCCCGCTGGAGGCGTTGGCCTTATCACGTACATGCGGACGGATTCCACGAGGTTGAGCAAGGAAGCCGTCGCCGCGGTTCGCGAATATATCTACTCCACCTACGGTGGCGACTATCTGCCCCGGGAACCGCGACATTTCAAGAAACGAAAGTCCTCGCAGGACGCGCACGAGGCAATCCGTCCCACGTCGATGAAGTATGTGCCAAAGACGGTCAAGAAATATCTCGAGAAGAACCTCTACGACCTGTACGAATTAATCTGGAATCGCTTCGTGGCGTGTCAGATGGCAGAGGCGAAGTTTGAACAGCTCACGGTCGATGTTCGCGGTGATGAGTATCTCTTCCGGGGGAGCAGCACGAGTCCGAGATTTCGCGGCTTCTTACAGGTGTACGACGATATCGTAGAAGAGAACGGCAAAATGGAAGATGAGGATCCGACCTCCAAACTCCCGGACAACCTTGCGGTCGGGGATCCGGTCCAGCTCTTGATGCTCCTCCCGAAGCAGCACTTCACAAAACCGCCGTGGCGATACGCGGAGAGCAGCCTTGTGCGGGAACTGGAATCCTGCGGCATCGGTCGGCCAAGCACCTATGCACTCATCGTCAGTACGATTCAGGAGCGAGGGTATGTGAACCAGGAAAACAGGAAGCTCTATGCGACGCCGCTCGGTTTGGACGTGAGCAAGATCCTCGTCCAAAATTTCCCCAACATCTTCAACGTCAAGTTCACGAAGAAGATGGAGGAAGAGCTCGATACGATCGCGTCCGGCAAGCGTTCCTACAAGAGGGTCCTGGATGACTTTTACAAGCCGTTCATGGAATCTCTGAAGAAGGTCGAAAAGAATACTCACGAAATCAAGAAATCATTGCAGGAGACGACAGACCACACATGTGATCTGTGTGGAAAACCGATGATCATCAAGTGGGGGCGCAACGGGCGATTTATGGCCTGCAGTGGCTATCCGGAATGCCGGAACACGAGGCCGCTGGTCGAGGACCAGGAAAAACATCAGCATCTCGCCGGTATGAAGTGTGAGCTGTGCGGCGGTGAAATGGTTATCAGGGGCGGCCGATTTGGAGTTTTCCTCGGATGCTCAAACTATCCAGAATGCAAGAACACGAAATCCATCACGATTGGCATCAAATGTCCGAAGTGTGGTGAAGGCGATCTTGTGTCTCGAAAGACGAAACGAAAGCGAGTGTTCTACGGCTGTTCGCGGTATCCGGAATGTGACTTTGCGTCGTGGGATAAGCCGGTGAATAAGAGCTGCCTGAATTGCGCCAACACATTCCTTGTCGAGAAGTATTCTGAAAAGAAAGGTGCCTACCTCAAATGCCCACAGTGTAAAGAAGAATACCTGAAGGAGGAAGTGGCTGTGGTCGACGAGCAAGCGTCAGCATGAAGCCCCTCATCCGTAAATATCTGACGTACCTTGCCGAGGAACGCCAGTATTCATCGCACACCGTCAAGGCCTACCAGAACGACCTGCACCAATTTTCGAAATTTTTGCACCTTCACTTCAAGGGGAGCCGATATCACCTCCGTTCCATCGATAACGTCACCATCCGTTTCTTTCTCGGGGATCTGCTCGACCGAGGTTTGACAAAGAAAAGCATCGCGCGGAAGCTCGCAGCGGTGCGATCGTTCTTTACCTACCTTGTTCGTCAAGACGTCGCTCGCTACAACCCAGCCGAGATCATCGTCACGCCAAAGTTGGAGAAACGGCTCCCAGTGTTCCTCGACGAGGCAAGCATGGTGAGGATACTTGAGGCGCCCGACCGGTCGACGCGGGACGGACTCCGCGACGCTGCAGTGATCGAGCTGCTCTACAGCACCGGAATCCGACTTGGCGAGCTGATCCGACTGAACGTGGAGGATCTCGATTTTACCAACGGCACGATCAAGGTGTTCGGTAAGGGGAGCAAGCATCGGGTCGTCCCCTGCGGGAAAAAAGCGTATGATGTGCTTCGCGCGTATTTGAGTCGGCGCCAGGAATTCGTCAGCCAGGAGACTCCTGCAGACGGCCGACGGGCACTGTTCCTGAGCGTAGCAGGAAAGAGGATTTATCCGAAAGCTGTCCACCTGATCGTAAAGAAATACATCGCGAAGGTCTCGGAAGTTGAAAAGAAGAGTCCACACGTCATCCGTCATACGTTCGCGACGCATCTTCTCAATCGCGGTGCGGACTTGCGTGCTGTGATGGAACTTCTCGGCCATGAGTCACTTTCAACAACCCAACTCTACACTCACGTCACGGTAGACCATCTCAAGAAAATCTACCGTCAGGCACATCCGAAAGCATAGAAATGGCATGCAATCGATGGCGAGCGAGCTCGAATCTGATCGCATACGGAGCGGGCGTCCGCAGTGAAGGAGGGTAACGATGAACATAAGCATTACCGCTCGGCATTTTGAGCTCAGCGCCTGAAGGACAAGTGCTTCGTGCGGCGAGTGCAAGCCAAGGTATAGGCATGATGCACAGGCGAATCGCTTAAGGGGAAGCGGATATGATCAACGTCGATAAGACTAGAGAGATTCGGAAGAAGAGCATCACGGTTGGATACTTTTATGGGTGCAATAAGGACCGATTGAAACTCACGACGCTCAACGGAGAGGTTGGGTTTGAGAACGAAATCACGGATAAGAACATCCACCGACCGGGGCTTGCGCTGGCGGGGTATGTCGAGCTGTTCACGTACCACCGCATTCAAATCTTTGGAAATACTGAAATCAAGTACCTCAAGCACCTGAAACGACAAGAATGCATCCATTCCCTTAACACCATCTTTCAATTCCCAATCCCCTGTATCATCATCACGAACAGCAATGAGGTTGACCAGGCCTTACTGGAGATCGCTACGCAGCATCACTGTCCGGTGTTCCAGACCCCGTTCGAGACGACGAAGTTCGTGTACTTCGTGAGCGACTTCCTCGACGACCAATTCTCTCCGCAGAAGCAGGTCCATGGGTCGTTCGTGGACGTGTACGGGATCGGGGTGTTATTCACGGGACGTTCGGGTATCGGCAAGAGCGAGATCGCGCTCGATTTGGTGGAGCGTGGTCACCGACTAGTTGCAGACGACGTGGTGATGATCACTCGGAAGGGGGAAGGAATTCTCATGGGGTCGGGCACGGACTTGGTGAAACACTTTATGGAGATTCGAGGTCTAGGACTTCTTGACATCCGGAGCATGTTCGGAATTCGCGCCATCCGATTCCAGAAACGCGTAGAAGTTGTTGTCGAACTCCAAGAACGTAGCCCGGACGAAGACTATACGCGTACAGGTTTAGATGATCAGTCCGTCACCATCCTCGACGTCGAATTGCCACTCATCAAGCTGCCGATCTTCCCCGGGAAGAACGTCACCGTGATCGCTGAGGTGATCGCTCTCAACTATCTCCTGAAGCATTACGGTTACGACGCTGCGAAGGAGTTCACCAAAGGCTTGCAGGCCGCCATTAACGAAAAAAAGAAGGGGACCGGGAGCCGGGTGATCGACTATTTCGAGCACGACTTCGAGTGAGACAACACCACTTCTCCTTGAGGCATTGCGAAATACTATTGTCCTGCGTCACAAATCGGAACGAAACCTGGCAGAATCTAAAAAAACTTCTTGACAAAGACTCACGTTTTTTTTATTTTCGACAGGTTCCCCTTTTCGTTTGGGAGCGTCCGATTGCCTTGGATCCAGCCTCGGTGAGTTAGTCAGAGTCCACGCTGACCAAAAACTCTGACACGACGAGCGAGCAACAAATCGACTAATTTCTTCTGTTCTGTAATTTCCACGAAGAGAGTATGCGAAGAAAGCTCAGGTTTATCTACTTTTCTGATGAGAGGTTGGAAATTCGCGAAATTCGCGGGTTCCGAACCAAGTTCACGGCATTTGTGTTCGGTGCTCTCCTCGTTGCTCTCGGCGCCATCATTGCGTTCAACGAATTGTACATCGACTTTCTTGGGTTTGGACACAACAAGATTACGCTCCTCACAAACGAGAATAGGATTTTGAAGGACCAGTTGCGAAAGGCAAACCGTAAGATGCGGGAGATCGGGCGGACGCTCGATCAACTGGCGGAACGTGACAATCATCTTCGTCTGCTTGTTGACCTTCCGAGAATTGATCCCGACACCAGGGTGGCCGGCATTGGAGGGAGTAGCGACGAGCATTACGACTTTGGTTTGCAGACGAAGGAGGCTGGCGAAATCCTCCGGATGACACAAGCGACGCTCGAAAAAGTTGAACGCGAGGTCCTTTTCCAGCGGCAGAGTTATGAGGATATCGTAACGAATTTCGAATACAACAAGTCGCTGTTTGCGAGTGTCCCCGCAATCAAGCCGATGGATGGTTTCTACAGCGTGAATAGCTTTGGAGTGCGACGGCATCCCGTTTTGGGGATCTATAAGAGCCATGGCGGTCTCGACATTGTGAATGACCCCGGGACACCCGTCTTTGCGACTGGAGATGGGATCGTCCGCTTAGCCGGGAGAACGGCCGGAGGGTATGGCATCGCTCTTGTCATCAAGCACGGACATGGGTACAAAACGCTCTACGCTCATCTTTCCAAGGTTTTCGTCAAAGCCAGGCAGGAAGTAAAACGGGGCGACAAAATTGCGCTCTCTGGCCGAACTGGATTGGTCAGCGGTCCACACCTCCATTATGAAGTGCGATACCGCGGTATGAAAAAGAATCCCGTCGACTACTTCTTCGATGACGTCCTACCAAGCTCGTACCAAACGCTTCTGCCGAGCGCTGATTGATCCCTGAATCCTCTTGACTTGAAATTTTTTTTTCATATCTTTGCGCCACTGGAAATACAAATCTTCAGTGGCTTTTTTGTGATGCGCGCTTTCTGAAAGGAGGAATGCGCGATGATCTGGACTCTTGAATTGGCTTCGTACCTTGACGACGCACCATGGCCGGCGACCAAAGATGAATTGATCGATTACGCTGTACGAACTGGCGCGCCAGTGGAAGTCATCGAAAACTTGCAAGAACTCGAAGACAATGACGAGCCATACGAGAGTATGGAGGAAATCTGGCCCGACTACCCTTCGGACGAGGACTTTTTCTCCGAAAACGAGAATGAGTACTAACTTCCAGCCCAGCGAGCTTAGGGGTTCGGAGTAATTCCATCAAACCAGAATCCATTCACCCTTCACACGTACCCATCCTGCCATTTAGCGGGATGGGTTTTTGTTTCATGGTTTTTTATTGGTGAATTTTGTATATTTTTTTTCGATGCGCCATGATCCCCTCTATAGAAGGATTCTCTCACTTCCGATTTTCATTCTCTTCTTGATCGTTTTCCCGGACCTCAGCCTCGTTGCGCAAGATCACGACTCCGCTCGCGAACGAACGTACGAAGTAAAGAAAGTAGAATTCGAGGGGAACAAGACGTTCGACGATGATTTACTCGTGGGCCTTCTTCAGACCAAGGAAAGTCCCGGCTGGTTCCCCAAATTCCTGCACAAGAAAATCAGTCGGAAACTGGGTTCTCCTCCTGAGTTGTATAACCCTGCTGCCCTTCAGGCAGACGTGGCGCGCTTGCGACAATTCTACTGGGACAACGGGTTCGTCAACGCGAGGGTCACAACGAGCGCTCCGTTCGACACCTCGAGCCGATCGGTCAAGTTAACGTTCTTCATCGAGGAGAATCGACGCTCGCTGATCGATTCTGTCGGATACATCGGCATTGAGAATGTTGCCGATGATGTGCGGCCGCAAATTCATAGAGACTCATTCATCAAGCTTGAGGATTCATACAGTCAGGACAACGTCGACCGTGAGATCCTCAGAATCCTCAACGTCCTCCACGACAACGGATATCCGGAAGCCCACTTTGTGCAAGAACAATCGGAAATTCACCATAGCCTTCAGACGAACAATGTCACGTTGATCATAGCCTTCGATCAAGGCAGGAGGTTTGCCTTCGGTGACATCTCTTTGCGTGTGGAGGGAAAGGAGCGACCCGATATTGAAGATCGGATCGTACTCCGTTCTCTCGAGTACCAGTCGGGCGAAGTGTACAGCCAGAGAAAAGAGCTCGACAGTGAGCGGCACCTCAATCGACTCGGATTGTTTGAGACAGCGCGAATCGAGTTGAACATCCCTTCGGAAGAAGATACCTCAACCTCGATCCCAACAACCGTCGTCGTTCGGCCGAAGGACAAGCACGAACTCAACCCAGAGGTCGCCCTCCTCGAGGAGAACAATGCACTCAACGTCGGACTCGGGTTTGGGTATACGAACCTGAATTTCTTCGGCGAGGCACGGGTCTTCACGACAGCGCTGCAATTTCGGATTCAAGACCTCGGCAAACGTAATTTCCCCTTTGGAAGTTCATGGCTAAAGGACACGACTACTGTCGGGCTCGTGGAGCTGAGCACTCAAGTGACGCAACCGTACTTTTTTTCCTCGAGGCTGAGTGGACTTTGGATCTTTTCACTCATAAAAGATAAGCAAGAGCCGTTTGTGTTGACGACGATGCGGAATCGTTTCGGCTTGCGGTACGAGTTTGATCCAAAGACAAGCGGATTCCTGGACTGGAATCTTGAGACGGTAGACCTTGATCTACTCGACACCACAAGGACGGAATTGTTACCCGAGCGTCTTGAAGAAGAGCGGCAGTTCAACTCGATCGTTTCGGTGACACTCCAACTTGATCGTACCAACGATATATTTTCACCTTCCCATGGATACTCATGGGGAGTGAGCGTTGAAGAAGCGGGGTTGCTCCCCGCCATTGCTGGGTTGGGTTCTCGGCTTCGTTTCTCACAGTTTTACAAGGTGTCGCTTTCCGGGCGGTACTTTACGGATCTGACAAGCGACCGCTACACGATCTTGGCCGCAAAGGCCAAGTTTGGCTTTGCGAAGAGATTTGTCATTCGCGCGACCTCGGACGTAAGTGATACGACCCTTCGCATTCCATTAAACCGGCGGTTCTTCGCTGGAGGAAGCGGGAGCGTGCGCGGGTGGAAAACGCGTGAGCTCGGCGCGGTTGACGATCCTCAATTTGGCGGAAATGCACTGTTCGAACTCAGCATGGAGACGCGAATTAACTTCACTCGCGGACTGGGAAAGGTCTGGGTGATCGAGTTCGATAACATCAGCGCGGTGCTGTTTGCGGACGCTGGAAACATATGGTCCGATGTCAAAAAGATTCGGCTAAGCGAGGTAGCGCTCACCATTGGATTTGGTTTTCGGTACGATGCCATCTTCGGTCCGTTCCGCGTTGATTTTGGCTTCCGAGTGTACGATCCGGGCAAACCGCGCGGACAGAAATGGATTTTCGAGAGAAAATTGCGGAGAGAAGCCTTGCATTTCGGGATCGGTCATGCGTTCTAGGGGAATTCTATGTCGTGGAAAGCAGTCATAGGACAGGAACGGATCAAAGGAATTCTGCAGCGGTCCATCTCAGCGAATCGAGTTGCACATGCATACTTGTTCTACGGACCGGAGGGCGTCGGAAAGGATGCCATGGCGATCGAGATGGCAAAGGTGCTGAACTGTGAGCGCAGTGGTATCGACGCGTGCGACGAGTGTCGGACTTGTCAGCGGCTAAGCTCTTTTCAGCATCCGAACATTAAATTTGTGTTCGCCCTGCCGGTCGGAAAGAGCGAGAAGGTTGGTGATCCCCCTCTCTTTCGCTTAAGCAATGAAGAGATCAGACTCATTCAAGAGCAACTTCGACTGAAGGGAGAGAATCCGTATCATAATTTCGCGATTCCGCGCGCGACCTTCATCAAAATCAACAGCATTCGTGACCTCAAGCGGGAGGTCGCATTGACGGCGGTTGGGTCCGGGAGAAAAGTCTTCATCATCTCGGACGCCCAAAACATGAACGATGAGGCATCAAATTCACTCCTGAAATCTCTTGAGGAGCCTACCGCGAGCACGGTGTTCATTCTCACCAGTGCGAATCGGGAAAAGCTCTTACCGACAATCGTTTCACGGTGTCAGGCCGTCCAGTTCGATTTGCTCCGGGATGAAGATATTTGCGAAGCGTTGATCGAGCGTAAGCGATGGAGCGAGTCTGAAGCTTCTGTGATCGCCCGACTTGCTCACGGCAGTTACGCGCGGGCACTCGAGCTCCTGAACACTGAAGTCCGCGAACGTAGGGAGCTAGTAGTCAACTTTATCCGGGCAGCGGTGGGTATTCCTCCGTTCGAATTGACGGAAGAGGTTGAGCGGATCGCCTCGGAGCATGACCGTACCTCGGTCGAGCAGTTTCTGGGCCTGATGCTCATCTGGTTTCGAGATGCATTGATCTTGCAGCAGCGGGGAGTCGAGGGCATCGTCAACGTTGATGATTCTGAGACGCTGATGAGGTTTTCGAAGTATTTTCCGCATGCAGACATTTGTGCATTGATGCAGCGTGTCGAGAGGTCCCTTTCGCTTCTGGGAAAAAATGTGTATATTCGCCTTGTGCTGATGAATCTCGGTTTGGAATTGCGCCGCATCGTTGCAGCGAAATGACTGTGCATTCAACGTCATAAAAGGAAATGCCATCGTGGAGTCTCGGGAAAAAGAACCCCGTGAAAGTACGTCGCAGTCCTCTGACGGCCAGTTTGTGTTGTTCGGCGAGTTTTCCGAGTTTGAAGAATCTGAGTGGAATACGCTGATTAAGGAAGGACGCTTCTCGGAGCAGGAACAGAAGGCCTGCGAGCGACGTTGGACTGGTACGTTCTCCCAACCCCCCGAAGAGAGTTGATGGCAACTCAAGAACGTCGTCGAGGGACAATTTAAAGGAACTCGACGTGGGTTTTATGAGAACAAGGAGAACCTGGATGTAGCAAAGGGTGATGCCGTGTTCGTGGAGGCGGAAAAAGGGATCGACTTGGGAATCGTCCATCTGATCGGCGAGCTGGTTCGTGTGAAGCGACGGGCAAAGGGCATCTTGTACCGAGAGGAAAAAAAGCTCCTTCGGAAAGCATCAGCAGCAGAGAGGGGTGTCCTCGATCTGCTCCGCCTGAGGGAGAAAGAGGCTTTTGGAAAGTGTCGAGATCGAATCTGCCAGCACGGCCGGCCGATGAGGTTGGTCGACGTTGAGTATCAGTTCGACGGAAACCGAGTGACGTTTTACTATACAGCGGACCGGACCGCCGGGTGGATTTTCGCGGGCTCGTAAAAGACCTTGCATCGATCTTTCGGACGCGTATCGAGATGCGTCAGATCGGGGCGCGTCAAGGAGCCAAGTCGTGTGGGAGGGTGGGGATCTGCGGACGAGAGCTCTGTTGCGCGTCCTGGATCTCCTGCCCGAGGCGGATTACCCTCTGGCATGCGAAGGCGCAGAATCTCTCGACCAATCCTGCAAGGCTTACAGGACAATGCGGGCGACTGAAGTGCTGCCTGGCGTTTAAGGTCGACACCTCTGTCGATGTATTGAAGGAGTTCCCCGCGATTCGCAGTATTGTCCGGACGGCCCGGGGAGCCGCTCGAGTAGAAAAGGTGGACATCTACGGACAGATGGTCTGCGTTCATTGTCTCGAGACGGGCTACCACGAGAAGCTTACGCTTGACGAAGTGAATCGATACTTGAGGAGAGCAAGTCTACAGGACAGCTAAGACCCGTGTCGGCGCCGCAGTTTCAACGCATACTTGTCACGGCTGCCTTACCGTACGCGAACGGACACATTCACCTAGGCCATCTGGCGGGGGCATATCTACCTGCCGACATCTACGTACGGTACCAGAGGCTCCAGAAATGCGCTGTGCTGTTCATTTGCGGTTCGGATGAGCACGGGGTTCCGATCATGATCACGGCCGACCAGGAAAGGACAACCCCTCAGGCAGTGGTCGACCGATACCACGTGGCCAATCGAGATGCGTTCAATCGATTCGGCATGAGCTTCGATAATTACTCTCGGACGTCCCTCCCGCTGCATCATAGGACAGCACAGGAATTTTTCTTGAAGCTGTATGAATCCGGCGTGTTGGTTGAAAAGACTGAACTACAGCTTTACGACGAGAAGGCTCAGATGTTCTTACCCGATCGCTATGTGGAAGGCACATGTCCGGCTTGTGGATACGCCGAAGCGAAGGGTGATCAGTGTGAACAGTGTGGAACGTATCTCACACCGACCGAACTGAAAAGCCCGAAAAGCAAGATCACGGGCGATACGCCGATAGTACGGAAGACGACTCACTGGTACTTCCCCCTTGGGCGATACCAGAAGCCCCTTGAGGAGTATATTGCGGAGCGGAGCAAGCGCAGTCGCTGGCGGGAGAACGTTCTCCGCTACTGCGATTCTTGGTTCAAGGAAGGACTCAGGGATCGTGCCGTGACGCGGGACCTAACGTGGGGGGTGTCGGTGCCCATCGACGGCTATGAAAAAAAGGTTCTCTACGTTTGGTTCGATGCTGTGCTCGGTTACATCTCGAGCGCGAAGGAGTGGGCAGTCCAACAGGGTAAGCCGGACCAATGGCGGGACTATTGGTTCGATAAAAGGACGAAATACGTCGCGTTTATTGGGAAGGATAATGTTGTATTCCACTGTATCTTTTTTCCCGCGATGTTGATGTCATGGAACGATGCGAGCGAGGAAAAGTTCATCTATCCAGAGAACGTCCCGGCAAACGAATTTCTGAATTACGAAGGACAGAAATTCTCGAAGAGTCGCGGCTGGGGGGTCGACCTGAAGGATTATCTCCAGATTTTTCCGCCGGATCCGCTTCGCTACGCATTGGCGGTGAACCTGCCCGAGACACGCGACACGGATTTCTACTGGAAGGATTTCCAGGCCCGAAATAACAACGAACTCGCAGATATCGTTGGCAATTTCATTAATCGCACGCTGACGTTCACTGAAAAGAATTTCAACAACAGGGTCCCCCCGCGCCACCTTCTGGAGAAGCTCGATCAAGAGATGATACGATCGCTCTCCGAAGCGCCAGCCCGTGTAGGAGAATGTTTCGACGGATTCCAATTTCGGGACGGTGTTCAAGAGATTATGAATCTCGCCAGGGCAGCCAATAAGTATTTCAACGACAGCGAACCCTGGAGATCACTGAAGGAAAACCGAAAGCGCTGTGAAACCGCGCTCAACATCTGCGTCCAGACGATTCGCGCTCTGGCGATTCTCCTCCACCCAGTGCTGCCATTCTCAACCGAGAGAGTCTGGAGCATGCTTGCCCTGGACGGTAAGGTGAGTGGCGAAATCTGGGGCAGCGCGGGCGAACTCGCAGTTCCGGAGGGTCATCGGCTCGGAAAACCGGAGATCCTTTTTACCAAGATCGATGACGAAACGATCAACGCGAAGTTGAATCAGTTGCGCACACTGGAGGAAGCTCAAACACAACGACGAGTCAAGGCCATGAAACCTACCATTACGAGCGAAGAATTCAGTAAAGTTGATCTCCGCGTCGCGAAGGTGCTGAGGTGCGAGAAGGTTCCGCGATCGGAAAAGCTCCTCAAATTGCTGGTCGACCTTGGGGGAGAACAGCGCGAGGTCGTCGCTGGGATTGCTCAACATTATCAGCCTCAGGACCTCATCGGCCGGGCAATCGTCGTGGTTGCCAATTTGAAGCCCGCAAGACTGATGGGCCTAGAATCGCACGGAATGCTCTTGGCGGCGACGGGAAGCGATGGGAAGCTCGTAGTGCTTACGGTAGCGGGAGACATTGAGGCTGGAAGTATCGTGAAGT
Organism: Bacteroidota bacterium; assembly: GCA_036477295.1. Classification (GTDB taxonomy): domain Bacteria; phylum Bacteroidota; class Ignavibacteria; order UBA10030; family JAZGDE01; genus JAZGDE01. The sequence goes on from JAZGDE010000015.1 coordinate 44,811, forward strand.
GAAGAGACGATACATCGGAGGCCAAACATTCAAACGATCATAAGGAGACATGCTATGAAGCAAGCGGCTGTGTCTGAAGTAGTCGATCACCATCGGTCAGCTCTGGACTTTGCTGTCGAGAACTTTGACCGCGCTGCAGATGTGCTGGAGCTAGATCCAGACATACGTGAAATGATCCGATATCCCGAGCGATGTTTGGTGGTGCACATTCCGATCCGGATCGATAACGGCCACATCAAGCGATTCGAGGGCTATCGCGTTCATTGGAATACTGCACGGGGTCCGGCGAAAGGGGGAATCCGATACCATCCCAATGTGACGCTTGAGGAAGTGAAGGCGCTCGCGTGCTGGATGACGTGGAAATGCGCTATTGTGAATATCCCCTATGGTGGCGGCAAGGGCGGCGTTGCCTGCAATACTAAGGAGCTTTCGATGACGGAACTGGAGCGTATCACGCGCCGGTATACGAGCGCCATTCTTCCCATCATCGGTCCGAAAATTGACATCCCCGCCCCTGACATGTACACGAACGCTCAAACCATGGCCTGGATGATGGATACCTACAGCATGACGAAGGGGTATCCAGTCCTCGGTGTGGTGACGGGTAAACCGATCAGCCTCGGGGGGTCCCTCGGCCGGGATCAGGCGACCGGTCGGGGAGTTTATTACACAATCCTCAGCACATTCGAGCACCTCAAGAGTCCGATTCGTGGTGCGACGGCCGCCGTCCAGGGATTCGGAAACGCCGGCTCGGCGGCGGCAAAGCTGCTGCATCGAGCAGGGACTAAGGTCATTGCCGTCAGCGATTCGCGTGGCTCTATTCACAACGAGAAAGGGCTCGACATCGAAAAACTCGTCCGGCACAAAGAACAGACCGGCACGATCGTAGGCTTCAGTGGTTCGGAGCACATACGAAACCAGGAGTTGCTTGCCCTGGAATGTGGCGTGTTGATCCCCGCAGCTTTGGAGAGCACAATTCACAGAGGGAATGCGGGTAGCGTGAGGGCCAAGGTCATCGCCGAGGCGGCTAACGGTCCCGTGACACCTGAAGCGGATGCGATTTTGGAGGACAAGGGAGTATTTATCATTCCCGACATCCTGTGCAATGCTGGCGGTGTCACGGTATCGTACTTCGAATGGGTTCAGGACGAGCAGCACATGTTCTGGACTGAGGAAAACGTGTTCGAGAAGCTGGAACACATAATGAAAAACGCTTTCAAGGATGTAATGAACACTCACGTCCGGCGAAATGTGAGTATGCGTGTGGCCGCGAATATGGTTGGCATCAGCCGCGTTGCAGAGGCGACAAAGTTGCGCGGACTATATCCCTGACAGCGATTCGTCGATTGGGCGCTTCTCTGCATTGACAAGTTTTTAGGTCGGATGGCCTCGGCTTGTTGTTTTCGTTTCCCTGCTTTTTGTCGCTAACTCCTCAGCTGCACAATGGACAGTTTCTCTCTATAGTCGGCAAATCTCGCACGTCGCCATCCGACCTTGAAATTGTTCAACCGTCGCTCCTGAACTACGTCACGTTTCACAATCTCTCCTATTCGGCCGAATCTTTCAAAACTCCTTTCTATTACGGCGTTCGGGTTGGATATTTCTTTCAGGAGCCGAAATTCATCGGCTTGGAAGTTGAGTTCGTTCACCTCAAGGTTCTCACCAATCCTGAGGAGATCGTTCACATGACTGGTAAATGCAAGGGGCAGCCGGAGGATCGAATCGTTCGCTTCGGTGATGTTGTTGAATCGTTTTCCATGACTCATGGTTTGAACCTGCTGATGGCTAATGCCCCATTCCGACACCACCTGCTTGAAAACCTTGGAAGTTATGCGAGACTTTCGATGGTGGGCCGCATTGGTTTCGGACCAATCATTCCCCACGCAGTAAGCCAGATCGGGGGAGTCTCGCAAGAACAGTATGAGGTAACCGGCCGTGCACTGCAAGTCGGCGTAGGCAGCGAAGTTCGGTTACTTTCTATCTTTTATTTTCTGCTCGAATACAAATTCACACGCAGCTTCTTTGACAACGCCTCTGTCGTCAACGGCGCGGCGAAGGTGTCTTTTCGAACTCATCACTTCATCTTCGGTATGAGTGTTCATCGGTAGCCTGCTAATATGAAGACTTTGTATCGTCTTCTATTTGTCGTGATTCTCTCTTCACTCTGAGGCAGGGATTTTCTTTCGGATCCTCTCACAACACTGCTTCCAGGCTGGAACCGCGATGGAATTGCCCGGCTTGTCATCGAGCGGTAATCCAACGCATCGGTCTACGATCCTTTTCTTGCAATTCCTCACTCGTTTTGCTAATTTTCGGGTGGTCATATGACGGGAGGGTTAATCCGAAGTTCGGGGAGTCTATCGATATTCGGTTTGAGAACATTACACGCGCGCGCATCCAAGGAGGAGAGGTCTCGATCAAGAGTGACCGGTTTGAAAGACTCCTCCTTGCGGAGGTCAGCTATACCTACGTCTGGCCGCGCGACTTGATCGAAGATGACTTCCTCCGCTTTCGCTCTCGTCATCTGCTCTACGGTAATTTGCAGCTCCGCGGAGGTTTTCTTACGTTTGGTATTGACGGTCGGTACGTCAGCAGGATGGAACGAATCGATGAGCGCCTCGTGCAGCTGGCTCCGATACCGGATGGGCATCGACGCGTGTCGATAAAAGTGGTGGATGTCCGGGCGCTTTTCGACCTGAATAAGTTCGGTGTCCCACTCCGGATCGGTTTCAACGTAAATAACGTCACACATTACAACTACGTAGAGCTGATCGGCAACATCGCTCCGACCCGAAATTATGTGCTTACCGTCGAAGTGTCGCTGTAGGAGGAGTCCCTCCACCGAAATCGATTGCGATCAATGTATATAGATTCACACGCACATCTCAATGCACCCGAGTTTCTCGACGATCTTGCAGAGGTAGTCGAGCGGGCTAAGCAGGCGGGTGTCGAGTCGATCATCGTGCCAGGGACGGACGTTGAATCCAGTCGTAAGGCCGTCGAGCTCGCAGACCGATTCAGCGCTGTCTATGCGTGTGTCGGCATTCATCCGCACGACGCATCCAAAGCCGATGGCCAGTTTCTACAGGAGATCGAAGAGTTAAGTGCTCATCCGAAGGTCGTCGCGATCGGAGAAATCGGACTGGATTTTTTCAAGAATTTTTCTCCTCGCGGAGCTCAAGTAGAGGCGTTGAAGAATCAGCTCGATATTGCTCGACGCCGGAACCTCCCGATTGTTGTGCACAACCGCGATGCTCATGCAGAACTCTTGGATATTATGGAGGAGACCATTCGTGCTGGCGGTTCTTGGCGCAGCAATCTCACTACTCCGTACAGTCGATTTCCGGCTCTGAAAGGTGTTTTCCACGCCTTCTCCGGTGACGCAGCGATGGCGTGGAAACTGATCAACATGGGATTCTACGTATCGATTCCGGGAACGATTACCTTTAAGAATTCTTCTGTTCGTCAGGTTGTCCAAGAAGTCTCGGTCGAACACTGGCTGCTCGAGACGGACTCCCCCTACCTGACTCCGGTGCCTTTCCGTGGGAAGCGGAACGAACCGTCCTACCTTGCCTTCATCGCGAAGCGGCTTGCGGAAATTCGGAGTCTCTCTGTTGAAGACGTCAGTCGCACGACTAACTATAACATCTTTAAGTTGTTCGGCATCGGTGAACCTGAACCCCCTAAGATTGCCTATACATTGAATGATACCCTCTACCTGAACATCACCATCCGGTGCAACGCGGACTGTGTATTCTGTGACCGTAAAGGGGAGGCTGTGATCAAAGGACACAATCTCAGAATCGAGCGCGAACCGACCTCTCAGGAAGTGATCGAAGCGATCGGGGATCCTACACGCTACAGCGAGATCGCGTTCTGTGGCTACGGGGAACCGACAATTCGACTAGACGTGATCAAGGAAGTGGCTCGATGGGTGAAGGGTTGTGGGGGGAAAGTTCGTCTCAACACGGACGGTCATGGCAATGTCATCAACCGGAGGAACATTGTTCCCGAACTCGTGGGACTGGTCGACAGTGTTTCAATCAGCCTGAACTCCATCGACCCCAAACAGTACGGCGAGTTGATGCGAATCGACGGCCAGCGATTTTTTTCCGCGATGGTGAAATTTGCTAAGGAATGTGTACGGCATTTCCCCGAAGTCGTGATGACGATCGTCGACCTGTGCGAGGTAGAACAGGAAAAAGCACGGCGCTTTGTTGAGCAGGAGATCGGCGCCAAATTCAAGGTCAGACCCTTCTTTTGAGTCAGAAACCCCTTCCTGATCCTCCGAACCCTACTCACCCTCATTCACTTCCTTCCACTGTTCAGCTTTCATCAGGAGGTTCAACGGTCGAAGCTCAAGGACATCCTCTGGCTTCAGTAGAATGATTGCAGGATGGTCAGCATAGCAAGCTCGGGGAAGGATACTGAGGGCTCTCAATATTACCCACTCTCCTCAGCTACACCTCGACGGCTGATACACCATTCTCGGACGGGTGATCGATGGAATGCGTGAGGTCCGATCAGATTCAGGTTGGAGACGTCCTCGATGCCGTTCTTGTCAAGAATTAAGCCTTGACTACGGCACCTTGTCTTTGTATTCTTGGTACGTTGACTGGTGGGTCGGGTCGATTTCGCCTAATCGCTCAAACACGCTTCTGTCCACGTACCCGGCAAGAACTTCCGCAATTTCCTGGTACTTCATGTCGAAGAATATCTTCAGCGCCAGGCTGCGCTCGTTCAATTGTTTCCTGACCTTGATGAGATCTTCCATTACTCGAGCGATGTTTTTCCGTGCCCGGTCCGGGTCGCTGTTTAGTAGATCGAGACCTTCAACGTGATAGCGGAACAAGCCCCCACGAAACAACTGGAACTTCGCGCTGAGCAATTCGTCGATGAAGACGGCTCGACTGTACACTCCGGATGTCGCTCGTTTCCAACCTCTAGATCCCGTTCCGGACTGGCCCAGACGGACGATGTACAGTGCTTTGTCGTAGAAAGGTGTCCCGGCCATGGGTTCATATGTATCGTAGTCGTACCCTAGAATCACGTAGCCGTAGAAATCGAGGAAGCTCGCAATTGGATCAAATTCGAAGAGGTCGTGGTAGATCGGCTGATCCTCGGTGTACGTGAAGTTCCATTTGTCATCAAAAATGCGCACGACTCCAGTGCTTCGTTCTGTCCTGTAAATTGGACGCTGGCTGCCGATGAACACCTGCGCGGAGTAGCTATTGTCCCCCGAGACGCTCAGAAAGAAGATATTGAACGTACATTGAATCCGTTCGTCCCCGAACTCGTCATCCGTCCAGCGATGATCGTTCATGTACTTCTTGACGACATCAGCGAATTCGACGAGGTACTCGCGGTGGGTCGTGGGGATTGACTCGTAGTTGACTGTAACCTCGCAATCGAGCTCTTGCCCGAACACAGCGGAAGAGAACCAGATAAGCAGCGACAGGAAGGAAGCGGTGGAGGATGGCTTCACCATCATGGGATAGAGTTATTCGCTCGATAACCAGTTTAATATAGACATTTTCAGTCAGCAGGTCAAGTGATTTTTGCCGATGACGAATGCTGCCTGCATTCTTCTTGTTTTCCTCAGTCTCAGAGGAGCATTGTTCGCTGCTTTTGAGCCGCGGGAAATTGGTGCACGGGTCGCCGGGATAGGCGGCGCGTTCGTCGGAGTTGCGAGGGATGCCTGGTCCACGTTCCGTAATCCATGCGGTCTCTCACAACTTGGGACGAGGGAGCTATCTGTCTCTCATTCTCCAGCGTTGTTCGGTCTGAGAGAATTGGCTTTCGGCGCTTTTGTTTACGCTCACCCGACTAGAGTAGGGTTCTTCGCACTCTCGGCCAGTCGGTTTGGATTTGAGCTGTACAACGAAACGACCGTCTCTGTTTCCTATTCCAACTCCTATCATCGAACCGTTGCTTTGGGCTTCACTCTGCGATATCATCATCTTGAGATCGAGCGCTACGGTTCGGCTGTGGCGTTTGGGTTCGATGCGGGAATCCTGATTGGACTCTCGGAACAGCTGCACGCTGGATTTTTCGTGAGAAACATCAACGCTCCGACGATCGGCTTGGCGAAAGAACGACTACCCCAGGTGTACTCGACAGGCATCAGTTACATGCCTGTCAACAGACTCATCATTCTTGTCGACCTCGAAAAGGATGTGCGCTTTCCGGCGTCTGTGAAGGCGGGCGTGGAATATCGGCCTCTTGAATTCCTCGCCTTTCGCACTGGACTCGCCACGGTACCATCCAGAGGAACAGCAGGCGTAGGAATTCAATATTCACGTTTCGCTTTCGACTACGCTGTGCAGGCCCATCCTGAACTCGGTCTCACCCATCAATTTTCTGTCTCCGTGTCATTTGATTCACTCAGAGATTCATGATGCGATGGTTGCTTACTTGGATCCTGTTGAGCATCTGCTCGTTGTACACCAGTTCCGCACAGGAGGAATTCGGGAGCGACCCGGGCTTTGAGGCATCCTCCGAGATGGAAAGACTTCTTGAAGGGGGGACACAAGACGAGGAAGAAATCGAGCTTGCTGATCTCGTCGGCGGTTTGGAGCATCAAGCTCTTGAGCTCAATGAAGCGGGCGTGCAGGAGCTGGAGATCCTTCCGGGCATGAGTCCATTTCTTGCCAGAGAGATTGTCCTCCAGAGAAGCCGCTCGGCCGGATTCCGGTTAGTGGATGACCTGCTTGCCGTTCCGGGGATGAGCCGTGAGGTTTTTCGTTCGATACGACCGTTCGTCTTTGTTCGTGAGAATCCCGTCCGTCGCGTTCCGCCGAACAGCCTTTGGAAGAGACTATCCGTTCGCGCTCGGATTCGCATCTCCCATGACCTGCAGAAGAAAAGGGGTTTTCAGGACGGCAGGTATCAGGGATCGCGTCCGAGGGTGTATCAACGATTTATGCTCTCTTCTCCACGTCGATTGGAAGCTGGCCTCCTTTTGGAGAAAGACCAGGGAGAACGTGAAGCGAACGATTTTCTGTCCGGGTACCTGCAGTTGCAGGGTCTGCTCAGATTTTCCAGTCTCGTCCTTGGCGATTATCAAATCGAAGCGGGGCAGGGCGTTGTTCTGTGGGGAAGGGCTGGCATATCCAGAGGTGGCGATCCGATTGCGTTTGCGAAAAAATCCTCTCGTGGAATCATCCCCTACCGATCTGTCGACGAGAATAGATTTCTTCGAGGTCTTGCGGGAACTTTCAAATTCGGCAACTTTGAGATGATGGGATTCTACTCGTACAACCGTCTCGATGCTCTCGTGAGAGAAGGCGTTATCTTCGGATTTCCGACCACGGGCTATCACCGTACGCCGAACGAAATGTCTCAGAGGAGAGCGGCTCGAGAGAGGGTCCTCGGTGGGAGAGTGATCTACTGGTTCAACGAGCAATCTCATCTTGGGGTGACGGCCTACACTGCCGAGTTCGATAGGCCCATCTCGCCCGACAAACTTCACCGGGGCCTGGCCCGGCGGTCCAGCGTGATCGGCGTCGATTTTGAGAGTTCAGGCGAAACTCTAAGCCTGTTCGGAGAGTGGGCTCGCGCTCGGAACGGAGCTTCCGGAGGGGTGACCGGGGTGATTCTCGGACTCGAACACGTGGTAGCGGTATCACTTCTATTTCGGTCAAATCCGAAAATGTTGCTCAGCAGTCACGGGTTAGTAGCTCGTCAGAGCAGTGGTGACGCGAACAATGACTGGGGTGTGTATTTTGGCCTTCGGGTGAGACCGACGAACTCCGTTGTGCTATCAGCATATTTCGATTTATTCAGGCCTCGTAAGACAGGATCTAGGAGTCCGTTTCCGAGTTGGGGACATGAATCATTCCTGCAGGGAGACATTAGTCTGCGAAGATATATCCGGATGTCGGTACGCTATGATTTCGACTCGCAAGTGGACAGCTATCCCACCATCGATGATCACGGGCGAGAATCCCGTGTGCTCGTCGACCGTTCGAAGCGAAACCTCAGGCTTACGTTTGTCTATGAGGTAGGACGGCAGCTCATGATCCGAAGCCGCGCGGAGCTTGTGCAAGTCACTCTTGGCCGTGCATTGTCAAATGAGAGTGGTATGCTATTTTATCACGAGGTAAAGTTCAGGCCTGACCAACGAACCGCTCTGCAAGCAAGGGTGATCTTTTTTGATACTGACTCATTCGATTCGCGACTGTATGAATTTGAGAGTGACGTGCGCGGAGCTTTTTCCAACCCGGGGCTCTTCGGTCGAGGGAGGCGTTGGTATGTGCTTGTTCGCTACAAAATTACCGGGTTCCTTGAGCTTTCCGCGAAGTACGCCGAGACCTATCGCGACGATGTGAAGACAATAGGCTCTGGCGCTGCGGAAATTCTTAGCAACATCAAGAGCCGAGCAAATTTCCAGCTAGACGTGAAATTATAGCAACCGACCCGTCCCGACGACTTACGGTCTCGAAGAGAAATCGGGATCACCAGATCGGATTTCGACCTTATAGTCAACTTGGGTTAACCTTTCGCCATCCCCCCAGATTCAACCTGGGCCAGTGGCCTGCCAAAATGATTCGTCCGTCTGTCCCCGTGGACTCGCGCTCCGGGGAGCGGCGGATCCCACGATCAGGCTGAACTACCAGCGATCAGATTTGATCTGATGGCTGGCTTCGTCATCAAGACCAACACCCCATTGAATACCCTCCGTTGGCCTGCGCGTCGACCATGTCCGTCTCCATACTAATGTCTACAATAAGCGGGATCCCGTAAAGCGGGACTCGGTCGAGGTGTTGATAACGCATCTTCATTGAATATCCCCGGATTTTTTGATATCTTCATGTTGTTTGAGAATAAACATGGTTGAGAATCACTCAGATACGACTGTCATTGTTGGAATGAGCGGTGGCGTGGATTCCTCCGTTGCCGCTGCATTACTCCTTGAGCAGGGCTACAGGGTCATTGGTGTGACGATGAAGACGTACGCCTTTGACGAGGTGGGCGGAAACATCGGCAACGAAACGAGCTGCTGCGGCCTGGATGCGATCAATGATGCACGGATGGTTGCAGCGAAGCTTGGCATACCGCACTATGTTCTGGATTTCACTGAACAATTCCGGCGTGAAGTCATCAATAATTTCATCGAAGAGTACATCCATGGCAGAACACCGAACCCGTGTGTTATCTGTAATCGTGAGATTAAGTGGGGGGAACTGATTCAGAAGGCTGAAGCTCTGGGAGCTGATTTCTTGGCAACAGGGCACTACGCTCGTGTACGATTTGACGAGTCGCGAAACCGGTACATCATTTCGCGGGCCAAGTATGCAAGCAAAGACCAGTCGTATGCGCTGTGGGGGTTGTCGCAGCATGCCATCAGCAAGACGATCTTTCCGCTCGGTAGGTTAACGAAGCCAGAAGTCCGCAAGATAGCTGAAGAGCTTGGGCTAAAAACTGCGGCGAAGCAGGAGAGTTACGAGATTTGTTTCGTGGCCGATGATAATTACGAGCGCTTCCTCATGGAGCAAGTCCCGAATCTCAAGGCAGGAGTCGTCGGTGGCGATCTCGTTTTTGATGGGAAGGTCGTTGGCAAGCATCGTGGGTTTCCATTCTACACTATTGGTCAGCGCAGGGGGATGGGTGCTTTCGGTGAGCGTGCCTATGTCACGCGGATTGACAGCGAAACCAATACGATCTACGTTGGTCGTGAATCCGACCTGATGCATCGCGGTCTGATCGCATCAAACGTGAATCTGATAGCGCTCGAGGGACTTCGTGAGCCGCTCCGCGTTACCGCCAAGGTGCGCTACAAGGATACCCTGAGTTTCGCTACCTTGAATCCGGAGGGAGATGGCAAGATTCGTGTTGTTTTCGATGAGCCGAAGCGTGCGATTACCCCAGGACAGTCGGTCGTGTTCTATGACGGTGACGATGTGGTGGGAGGTGGGGTGATTGACACAGTTATTGCCTAGTTATCAACAGCCCAGAGTGCGGCGCGTAACAGGTGCAAGAACGGTAAGTCCTGCCCTTGTGGGATGGATGCCCAAATGGCGCTAAAGGCCCGACTTCGTTTTCGCTGGAACGATATACGATATCAATAGTGAACGTGCGTTAGGGACATTTGCAAGAAAGGCCTCGTCCATGACAGTTGCGGCAGCAACCTTTGGAATCCTGGGATTCACCTTTGGATTGCTAGCATTTGCTCAAGTTTCTTCGGTCAGGAAAGACCTGGAGCAATTGAAAGCGGAGATTCAAAAAGCAAAGAGACCAGCGCACCCTGTCAAGAAGGGGCGTAGTGCCCTATAAGCTGAATCTTCCGCCTAGTGTGGATTACTCGTCCGAATGCATGAGTCGTGGTGAAGTGTGATTAGTTCGAAGTCGACTTTGGACATGGAGGATGAGCGTGGGATTTCCAACATCGAGGGCACGATACCAATGATCCGGCCACAAATGATCGGACATGTTCATCTCAAGGTCCGGGACCTCAAGCGCTGGGAAAGGTTTTATACCGAAGTGCTCGGCTTCGCTATTTCAGAGCGCGTCGGAGGCTTCCTGTCACTTACGTGCAGTAGTCGTCATCATGACGTAGCTCTTCAGGAAATTGGTCATGATGCGGAGGCCCCATTGGTCATGCCGTCGGACTCTACCATTTCGCTATAGAGCTTGAAGACCTTCACGCATTGGCGGATGCGTACGTGCGACTTGAGGAAGCCGGTGTCGATTTTTCCCCAGTCGACCACGGGATCAGTCAAGCGCTTTACTTCTCGAATCCGGATGGAAACGGCATAGAGCTCTACGTGGACACGCGCTCCGTACGGAAAGAGTGGCGCGGCATCTCAACCCCGATCGATACCGACAAACTGCTTGCCTTACGAATGGGGTGAGATAGCGTTTAAAGAGATTCGAGCGGACAAGCTCGCAATTCAAAATACCAGACGCTCTATGGATCGGTTCTTTTTCGTCCTCGGGTCAATCTCGGCATTCATCGGGGTTGGTGTCGGTGCATTTGGTGCTCACGCGCTCCGCGAAAAACTCTCACCCGAGCTGCTCAATGCGTTCGAAGTGGGGGTGAGGTACCAGATCTACCACGCCTTGGCGATGCTGGCCGTTGCATGGGCGGCGTCGCACTGGCCTTCCTCGAACGTAGCCGTCGCTGGATGGCTCTTTTTCGCCGGCACTGTTTTGTTCTCCGGAAGTCTGTATGCTCTGAGTCTCACCGGTCTGCGGTGGTTAGGATTGGTGACCCCGGTGGGTGGATTAATGTTCCTCGCGGGCTGGTTATATGCGGCTTGGGTCATTTTCCGTACCACAGTCACATGAGCAACCGGTCGTAATAACTGACTAAAGGAGGTAGCGCCTACATGTTAGACCTGATTAAGCAGTTTTTCGGGACGAGTATGGCTGTTGTTGAGGACTCGCAGAGAGAGGAGAATATCGAGGACAGACTCCCACTTGCGACGTGTGCACTCCTTCTTGAAATGGCGCACGCTGATCAGGAATTCAGTGAAGTGGAAAAGAACACCATTATCTCTCTCCTGGCAGCGCAATTCCATCTGTCAGACGAAGTGGTGAATGATCTCATGAGGGTGGCGGAGAAAGAGCGACGGGAGAGCACAGACCTCTGGGGGTTCACGCATTTGATCGACGCGCGTTACTCCGAAAAACAGAAGGTCAAGGTGGTGGAAATCCTCTGGAGAGTCGTCTACTCAGACGGTAAAGTCGATATGCATGAAGAATACCTCGTCCGGAAGCTCTCCTACCTTCTTGGTCTCAAGCACGAACAGCTGATCGAGGCGAAGCTGAGAGCAATGGGTAAAGCCTGAGGGCTCCTAATCCCGCGATCGAACTTTCATGGTTTCCATCCGCAGGATAATCGAAACCTGCATCTACGTCGCCGACCTCGATCGGTCGGAACGCTTCTATCGTGACGTTATCGGTCTTCGGGTTGTGCAGAAAAATGAAGGCCGGGATCTCTTCTTTGCAGCGGGGACTTCAATGCTCATGGTGTTCTACGCGCCGGAGACGCGCAAGGGAGGATTCTTACCACCGCACGGCACGGAAGGGTCGTCTCATTTTGCGTTTGAAATCGATCCAGGGGATCTTGATGCATGGAAGCGTCATCTTTTGGATTTTGCTGTTTCGATCGAGAGCGAGGTCACCTGGCCCCATTCACAGCACCGATCGATCTACATTCGTGACCCCGACGGAAATCTTGTTGAATTCATTGCGCGGGGCGTTTGGCCAGTTTGAATCCTCACTCAATCATCAACAGTGTAGCCGCAACCTTTAGGTTGCGTAGTTGCTGAGTGGTTCATCAATAACAAAGAGAGCGTTCAGCCGACAACACATTTTTTCCTGCGAGCCGGTGACTTTGCTGATGAACACCAAGAAAGCGCAATACAACAGCTGTGGCCTTCAGGTACAGCCTGTTTCTTTGATTCTCTAGCCCTCTTTCTCTATATTGACGATCAGAGGACTCCCGGACTCGATTCTCACCTATCACATTCTGAAATTTTTTCCCTATGTCGAAAGACAAACTGCAACAACTTCGCGAGCTGAAGAAGCAAGCTCAGCTCGGCGGTGGAAAGGAACGAATCGAAGAGCAGCATAAGAAGGGAAAACTTACCGCTCGCGAACGATTGGACGTGCTGCTGGATGAGAGGAGCTTTGAAGAAATCGATGCTCTCGTAAAACATCGATCCCGCGATTTCGGCCTGGAGAAGCAGCATTATCTCGGCGACGGTGTGGTGACAGGGAGCGGAACAATCGACGGTCGGCTCGTCTTCGTCTTCAGCCAGGATTTCACGGTGTTTGGCGGTTCGCTATCAGAAGCCCACGCGGAAAAAATCTGCAAGATCATGGACATGGCGATGAAGGTCGGTGCGCCGGTCATCGGTCTCAATGATTCCGGCGGTGCTCGGATTCAGGAAGGTGTAGCCAGCCTTGGAGGCTACGCAAATATCTTCTTGAGAAACACGCTTGCCTCCGGGGTTGTACCTCAGATATCCGCCATCATGGGACCCTGTGCTGGTGGGGCCGTTTATTCGCCGGCAATCACCGATTTCGTCTTCATGGTGAAGAACACAAGCTACATGTTTGTGACCGGGCCACATGTCGTGAAGACCGTGACGCATGAAGACGTGTCGTTCGAGGATCTCGGTGGAGCCTTGACCCATGCCACGAAGAGCGGCGTGGCCCATTTTGCATCCGAGAACGAGATCGACTGCCTTCAAATGGTCAGAACCCTCTTCAGCTATATCCCGTCCAATAATCTTGATGACCCGCCCTACGTCAAGTCAGATGATGACCCGAATCGCGTGGAGTCGCGGTTAAGTTCCATCGTTCCGGATAATCCGATAAAACCGTACGATATGAAAGAGATTATCAAGCTCGTGGTTGACGACGGCAAATTTTTCGAGGTTCATGAACTCCACGCGCAAAATCTCGTCGTCGGATTTGCCCGACTCGGTGGAAAGTCTGTGGGGATTGTTGCTAACCAGCCTTCGGTGCTTGCCGGCGTCCTGGACATTGACTCTTCCATCAAGGGAGCACGGTTTATCCGCTTTTGCGACGCGTTCAATATTCCCCTGGTGGTCTTTGAAGATGTCCCCGGGTTCTTGCCCGGAACGGATCAGGAGTGGCGCGGAATCATCAAAAATGGCGCGAAGCTGCTCTACGCCTTCTGCGAGGCGACGGTGCCGAAGATTACAGTGATCACGCGAAAGGCTTACGGGGGCGCGTATGACGTGATGAACTCGAAGCATATTCGCGGCGACTTTAACTTTGCGTGGCCGTCAGCGGAGATCGCCGTCATGGGTCCCAAAGGGGCGGTGGAGGTCATCTTCCGCAAGGAAATCGAAAAAGCAGCGGACAGGGAAAAATCGATCCAAGAAAGAGAGCTTGAGTATCGCGAAAAATTTGCCAATCCGTACATTGCAGCCGAGCGGGGGTACATCGACGACGTCATCGAGCCTAGCGAGACGCGGCCCCGGCTGATTCGTTCCCTCCAAGTTCTTGAGAACAAAGTCGACAGGAATCCCAAGAAGAAACACGGCAATATGCCGTTATGAGTTGCGCCTTCCCCCGCCAATATGCCGCGAGGTCTGCCAGGAAGTCTGGAGGATTGTCCGGAACTTACCGTCGGAGTCCAACCCTTATCGGGTCGGTACTCTGCTGAACTCGGAGACGAAGTCCTGCGCAAAGTGCCTCTCAGCGACATAATTTTTCTCGTAATCGCTTCAATAGCTGCAACTTTCCGCGTCCAGCTTAAGAATTTCCTTGACTTTCCCTACTAAACCTCTATATTTGATGGCTAATTGTATCCTTATTCACTCAGTACAACGTGATAGATGGATAAGAAAATACGGCTTCTTCTTCTCATACTACCTCCCTTCATTCTGTTCGGTTGCTCCTCACACCAGTCAGCAAAGATTTCCTCATCATCCCCAGTCAATCCTCCTCTTGATTCCACCGCGGAGCAGCAAGCGCCGGCAAGTGTTGTCCCGGACTCTGTGGTAGAGAATCTCGAACCGGACACCGCATTGACCGTTCGGGAAGTGATCACGCAGAAAATGGAAGAAGCACGTCTTCACTACCGTGCGGCCCTGGATGCACAAGCTGCCGGGGACTCGATGCTTTCCTCGCAGGAGTTCGAAGAGGCGATCGAAGTTCTCAACGCGCTCAGCTACTATCCGGAAGCGGAGGAGAATGAGGAATTTGACGACCTGATCCAGAGCGTTATCGAGGATTACGAACGGTACATCGCTTCCATCGACGAACTGGGTCCGGAAAGCTCTGTATTTGCACTACGAGAAAAATTGAATCAGATCGTTGAATTGATCGATATCAGCGGGATTAGGATTCCGAAGAGAATCTTCAAGGGAACGCAGGTTCCCTTCGTCGTGAATGAGCATGTGGAGCGCAACGTTGCTTTCTACCTGACAAAAGGGAAGGAGCATTTGGAGCTGTGGTTGTACCGCTCCGGTAAGTACTTTCCGCATATGAAAAGGATTTTTCAAGAAGAAGGAGTGCCCGAAGAGTTAGTGCATCTCTCGATGATGGAAAGCGGGCTGAATCCTGCTGCCCGATCCTGGATGAGGGCGGTGGGCCAATGGCAGTTCATGAGAGGAACAGGACGACTTTACGGATTGAAAGGAAATTGGTGGTATGATGAACGGAGGGACTTTGAGAAGTCGACCCGAGCGGCAGCTCGACTCCTGAAGGATCTCTACGAGCGCTTCGACGACTGGTATCTTGCCATCGCGGCGTACAATTCTGGAGCCGGGCGGATCAACAGGGCAATCCGGCGCAGCGGCTCGAAGGATTTCTGGACCATGCGTCGATACCTACCACGTCAAACTCGAAACTTCGTCCCACAATACCTGGCTGTCGCCATGATGGCGATGAGTCCAGAGGAGTTCGGGTTCCAAGGAATTACGCCCGCACCTGCTCTCGAGTTCGACATGGTCACGATCGATGACTGCGTTGATCTGACTGTGCTTGCAAAGGCCGCAGAAACAGACGTTGAAACGATCCACGAGCTGAATCCGGAGCTCCTCCGGTGGTCCACGCCACCCGGATACAGAGGCTACGGTTTGAGGATTCCAAAGGGGAAAGCGGATATTTTTGCTTCCAATTATGCCGAGATTCCCGACGATCAGAAGCGAGACTGGGTGGTCCATCGCGTCCGGCGAGGCGAAACGTTGAGCGGGATCTCCAAGAAGTACGGCATCTTAATGGGGTTGATCCTCGAAACGAACAAGATAAGAAATAAACATCGGCTTTCTGTGGGACAGACGATTGTGATTCCCGTGCCAGTGGGCTCTGCCCGATATGCTGGGCGGGTCAGTAGAGCGAAGCCAGAGCGTCGAAGGGCGAAGGCGAGAACCGTGTCCAGAAAGGCCTCCTCAAAGCAGCTGGCGTATGCGGACAAAGCGAAAGTGCTCTACCGCATCCGTCGGGGTGACACCATTGGGCACATCGCTGAGTGGTTTGACACCCGCGCCAGCCGAATCCGGATGTGGAACGACATCCCGTACGGGAGTATTATTCGAGAAAATGAGCAGCTTGTCATCTGGGTGCCAGAGAGGAAACATTCGGACTATGAGAAGCTGAACGACTTCTCATTCGAGGAAAAGCAGCGTCTCGAGAGCGGGGAAGTTGCTGAACAGCGGTCGAATGCGTCAAAGTCTCGATCGGGTCATTGGGTGGACTACAAGGTGCGATGGGGTGACACGCTTGGCGAAATCGCGGCGATGTTTGGGAGTAGTGTTGACGACCTGAAATCGTGGAACGGGCTCCGTTCGAACAAGATCAAAGCGGGCCAAACGTTGCTTGTCTTGGTTGGTGAAAAAGAGTCGAATGGCACTGTCGCCACAAACGGAAGAGACAGTTCAGAGCATTCGTATGTTCTCCACAAGGTCCGAAAGGGAGAATCATTGTACACGATCGCAAGACTGCACGGTGTCTCGATCCGGGAGGTTCAGGACTGGAACCAATTGCGGAGTTCACGCATCTACGCAGGGCAGGAATTACGAATCTACAACGTCCGCGGGTGAGACCGCTCGACGAACGCTCTTTCGCAGCCGGGAACGAAAGATCCAGCCACTTTCTAGCGGAACTTTCCTTCTACTAGAAGACATCGAGACGTTTCAGGACCTCATAGAGCTTTGCCTTCGCTGTCGAGACTCTTGTTGGATGTGGCCTCGTTTCTTTTTGACGGGGCTTTATTGTCTGCATGAAAGGGGACAACAATTTCAAAGTCTAGGGGATGCGCTTCAACGAAGGTCGGGAAGTAACGCCGTTCGAACCGGACCGCTCACTTGCGACGATTGATACCTCCCAGGGATGGAGGTTTCTCTACGACGGCAATCCCTTTGACGGTATTATTCGTTCTGGCTTCAAGCAGCCACAGGACCTGACCTACTCTTCGAACAGCCGCTACATCTTTGTGGTCGACTCGGGGACCGACAGTCTCTACCAGTTTACCTCGATCGGCGTCGAGGGAATCAGTCCGCCCGTATTCTCCCAGGAGCAAAAGAATATCATCGTGTCATTCGGCGGGGAAGGGGACGGGAATAAGCAGTTCCCTGATCCTTTCGGCGTGGCGTACTATGAGCCCGATAAGATCGTGCTGGTCGCAGACCGGGGCAACAACCGGATCGTTCGCTTCAAGCTCTCCACAGATTTTCAGTAATAGTCAAAGGCATAGTCACGCTGAAGGTAGCGAAGGATCTAATCCATTTCAAGAGGTAGATTCTTCGTTAGTGGGTTATACCTTCCTCCAAGAGGTGCGTCGTTGAAGATGACGTCTCCAGTATTGCCGGGATGTTCGACGAGAATCACGCGGGATACTTCTTCGAGCTGACGATAGACACCCGATACCAGTACTCACGGTGGATGTAGTGCGTAATGAGCGCAGTTAGTGATTGGACAAGCGAGGATGGCACAACGATGTAGAGGCGGTGTGGCTCATTATTCTCTTTGTTTTCTAAGTCAAGGTACAAGTTGTATTGTGTAAGGGCATCTTCAGTATCAAGCTCTTTCTCAGTTGCTCGCACGACTCCGATGGCGTAGCGGTGCGCTTTTGGGTCGAAACCCACGACGTCTGGGTACTTGTTCTCCTGATCGCCGAACCCCGTGTTTTTGATCACCGTCGGACGCTGATATCCTTCGAGGGCTGTCGCGGATTTAATCTCAAAGCCTTCGCGAGATAAGCAGTCGGCGAGTTCCTGCAGAAGGCCAACATACTTTGGATCTTGAAGACGATCTGCGTGCAGCATGTGAAAGTAGTTTTCCGTACCGATTCTTACCGAGAGGCCCCGAGAGAAATTAGGTAAACTCTGAGGGAAAATCAAGGTCGCCGCCACAGGCGGCAGGAGCCTTGCGTCGCACGAATATGAATGGAGTGCCTGTAGTAACCGACCCGTCCCGACGAACTACGGTCTCGTAGAGAAGTCGGGACCACCAGATCGGTTGGATGGTTTTTGTGTCTCCTGGCTAGACGTGACGTTGTCGAGGCGGAGTCCGCATGTCCAGTTTTCAAGGAAGAATCATGGCCAAGGTCTCCAGAAAGCGAGGTGGGGAGGTCGCAGATGAGCAGAAGACTCGTGGTGAAATCGAAAGAATACTTGCTGGTAGGCATCACCTGAATGCCCAAACGTTAACCGTCCTTCAAGACCTCCGTCAGGCAAAGCGTCTCAGCGAAGCGCAATGGCAGAGGCTGGGGTCTGAAGTGTACGAAAAGAAGTTGCTCGAACATCTCGAAGACGCATGCCTCATGGAGCTAGAGCGGAACTTCCTCGACGACCTGGCGAAACCCTTTCACTTATCGCACGAAGAGGTACCGCGGATTCGACGAGCGAATGCTCCGGAAGCCATCAAGAAATTGTTCCGGCATGCCTTCGAGGACCGCTATTTGAGCTTACAAGAAAAAAGTGAGTTGTTTCAACGGGGCGAATGTATGGGCTTGACGGCAGAATTCGTGGAAACATTTCTTGCCGCTCAAAGCAAAGCGCGCGAATGATACTATCGCGAACGGCGACGTCTCTCCTTGACATTCTTCAGTCAAATCTCTACTTTAATCAGGTTCTTTTGTCATGCAGCTAGAGTCTGGAGCGTCACGGGAGGACAGCTTGACACAAGGGAAGAGAATTCTCCTCGTAGAGGATGAACAGTCGATTGCGCTGGTCTTGAAGGGAGTGATCACGGAGCTAGGATACGATGTCCGTGTTGCTTATTCGGGAGAAGAGGCGCTCGATACATTGAAGGAATTGGAAGTGGACCTGGTGATCACTGACATCAAGATGCCGGGGATGGACGGGTTCGAGTTGATTCAGACGTTGCAAGAGAATGCCAAGTACGCGAGAATGAATTTCGTGATCCTAACTGCCTTCAACGACGAGGAAGCGATCGCCAAAGCGAAGAAAGACTATGGGATCGAGTATTATATCACCAAACCGTTCGATTTGCGCAATCTCGAAGCTGCGGTTGTAGACATCATGAAGTCGCTATCGACGTAGCTGTTGGACTGGACTGAGGGGAAGCTCCCGTCAGTACCTCTCCTTGCGTAACCTGCTCACCACCTCGCATCAGGAGCACTCCGAGTTCATCTCAGAGAGTGGGCGCACTGGGGGCAAGAAGCCTCCAGGTTGATCAAAGCGTTCATACTATTCCGCGTCGGCGCTGAAAAGAGATTGATTCCCTGAAGCAAACTTGCCTTCGCAGGATTGACAAATGGGTCAGCGAGTGGGTCGTCGAATGCAATCGCGAGATTCCCCATGCCCCGAGCAAGCGACGGATGAAACTCCGATTGATTGCTCGCGATCACCGGCACGGTCCGTAGATGGATCGACTGTGCGATAAGTAAACACGTAAATGTCAGGAATAGGAATGCAAAGAAAAGGCTGTTCGTTTTCATTGGAGCCTCCACAAGAAATGGGACTTACAAACATCCAACAGACTTTCCATGCCTTGTTTTTTTCCCAGCAAGTAACGTGCTGGCAAGATGGGTTGCTGGTTCAGCGGCCTTTCGATGGTACGCTTTATTTCGCACCTAATGCTTCGGCAGCTCTCTCGACGTTCGAAGCGTCAACCCAGAGAATAGATCCGTAACTTCCCGCAACCGTAATGGCGTGGATAGCACGGATATTGATGCCAGCTTGCGAAAGGGCTTCCAAAGGCTTTAGAAACGCGCCGGTGCGGTCTGCGCCCTTGACAAGAAAGCCTGTACCTTCTTCGGCAAGCAGCCCGGATGCTCTCCAGGAATTTCTCAACTTGTCCGGATTCTTGGCCACCACATACAGTTGTGCCCTTCCCTCCTGAGTTGCAAATCCCCAAAGTCCCGTCAGACCGAGGCTGTTCGCTTTCAGGTCTTGCATGACCTTCAGCAGAGCACCCGGCTGATCTTCGAGGTTTGCGACGAAATACGTAACGCGACCGACTTTCGGCATACGAACCTCCTTTTCGAACAGTGGTAAATGTTGGGATTTGTTTCTTATCTGTTATCTCTCGCCGCGAGGAACTGAGGCGAGGGATGAAGGCATCTGTTTTCTGGGATTGGCCAGAGAGGCATCAACCGGCTGCGGAGCATCGGCGAATTTCGGTCGTTCCAGTCAATTGGAATTGCCAAAATTCTCCGAAACATACACCAGAAAGAAATCATTTGTCCCAAGAAAAGCAAATCCGGATGGAAAGCCGCTGGATCCTCGATTGGCGAATTTCCGAAGTCCCGCCGCACTTCGTGAGTAAGCGGTTCAAGATTCATGCCCGACGTGTGGGACTTCGAGAGGACCTTCACTTCCATAGCCTTCGCCACACGTTCGCAACGTGGCTTGTTCAGGAAGGGGTTTCCATATACGATGTGCAGAAACTACTTGGGCATAGTAGTATATCGGTCACTCAAATTTACTCGCACTTAGCAGCAAGTGAGCTTCACGGTGCGGTAAACAAAATACAGGTCGTGCTCAACGGAAGCGGGAAGCGGGAGAGGGGAGGAAAACCATACCCTGCGTCGTTCTCTCCCTGCGGTCGAAATTTGAGCGAATAAGAGGTCTCGTGTAAGGTAGTTGGTTTCTGCATAAACCGTTGACAAAATCCGAAAAATGTTGTATGGTGGTGATCGCTGACCTCCTTTGCCATCATCCACGAAACCGAAGTTTTTCGCGCAATA
>JAZGDE010000016.1:0-2253 GCA_036477295.1 Bacteroidota bacterium
ATCGGTGTGCGTCCGACATTTGAGGCTGACGGCCGGCGCGTGCTCGAGGTTCACCTGCTTGACTTTGAAGGGCAGATCCACGGTCGTGAGCTGAAGACGAAATTTCTGGAGTGGATTCGAAAGGAGAAAAAGTGTTCATCAGGAGAGGAACTCGTCTCGCAGCTTCGTGCCGACGAAGAAGAGTGTTTGAAACGAAAGGAAAAGTATTTTATCAAAGCATAACCTCCACTACGTAGGAGTTGCTATGCCGCTCGCGAAGGAGCAAAAGCAGTCGATCGTCAAGAAATTCGGAAGGACGCTCAAAGATTCCGGCACTGCGGAAGTGCAAATCGCACTCTTGACCGCTCGGATCAACGAGCTCTCCTCACACTTTGACCAGCACAAGAGGGACCACCATTCTCGCGTGGGGTTGCTCAGGATGGTCGGAAAGCGTCGCCGTCTCCTGGACTACTTGATAAATAAAGATATCGAGCGATACCGCAGGGTCATCGCTGAACTCGATATTCGTAAATAAATGATTCATTCATAATTGAGAAGACAAACCTTATGGAGTACCGAAAAGAGTTAAAGCTCGGGGGTCGTACCCTCGTCATTGAAACAGGAAGGTTGGCGAAGCAATCTGATGGTGCCGTTCTCGTGCGGTATGCCGATACAATTGTGCTTGCGACGGTCGTCAGTTCAAAAGAGCCGGCGGAGGCACAAGATTTCTTTCCGCTGTTCGTTGACTATCGTGAAAAAACCTCGGCGGCTGGAAAGATTCCGGGAGGATTCATCAAACGGGAGGGACGTCCAACGGAAAAAGAGACTCTCTCCGCACGCTTGATCGATCGTCCGATTCGCCCGTTGTTCCCCGACCACTACATGAACGAAACTCAAGTGATGGTGGCCGTTTTTTCCTCGGACCAGGAAAACGATGCGGACGTCTTGGGAGCCATCGGAAGCTCTGCTGCGTTAATGATCTCCGATATTCCGTGGGATGGCCCCATCGCCGAAGTCCGCGTTGGACGAATCAACGGTGAACTGATTCTGAACCCGACGTTCTCGCAGTTTGATAATAGTGATATGGATATTGTCGTCGCGGGGACGGGGGATTCCGTTGTCATGGTGGAGGGAGAAGCGAAAGAGATCTCAGAGAAGGATTTGGTGGAGGCAATCGAGTTTGCTCACGAGGCGATCAAGAAAGTCGTTGTGGTCGTGAACGAACTCGTTCAGGAATGCGGGAAGGCGAAGCGAGCGTTTCAGACGCCTGAGCTCAATCCCGAACTTGTTCAGGAAGTCGAGCAGTTTGCTTCTCTGCGGATGTCGGAGCTGAACCGTTCAGTTCTGTCCAAGGATGCGCGAAGCAACTTGCGGCAAGCTCTGGAGACAGAAACCCTGCGGCAGTTTGCGGAAAAGTATGCGGACCAGGAAAAATTAATTTCAGAAGGTCTCCGTGGGCTCGAACGGAGAGACATGCGGAGCATGATTCTCAAGGAAGGCAAGCGTCTAGACGTAAGAACAGTCACCGAGATTCGGCCGATCACGTGCGTCGTCGGTCTGCTGCCGCGGGCCCATGGTTCCGCTCTGTTCACGCGCGGTGAGACCCAGAGCCTGACGACAGTCACGCTTGGGACGAAGCTGGACGAGCAGCGGATCGAGGGGTTGGTTCCAGAGTATACGAAGCGCTTCATGCTGCATTATAACTTTCCTCCGTACAGTGTTGGCGAGGTTCGCCGAGTCGTAGGACCGGGGCGGCGGGAGATCGGGCATGGCAATCTTGCGGAGCGTGCCCTCAGGAGTCTCGTTCCCGAAGAAACTGAGTTTCCGTACACAATTCGCGTGGTGTCCGATATTCTGGAATCGAATGGGTCCTCCTCGATGGCGACGGTGTGTGCCGCTTCGCTGGCTCTGATGGACGCAGGTGTGCCAATCCGGAAGGCAGTTGCAGGAATCGCGATGGGACTTGTTAAGGAAGGCGACAACGTTGCAATCTTGAGCGATATCCTCGGCAATGAGGATCATCTCGGGGATATGGATTTTAAGGTGGCGGGCACGCGGGATGGAATTACCGCTTTCCAGATGGACATCAAGATCAGAGGAATTACGTCTGCAATTCTCGATCGGGCGCTCGATCAAGCTCGTGAGGGCCGCATGAACGTTCTCAACATCATGGACCAGACGATTGCCGAGCCCCGACTCGACCTATCCCCCTATGCTCCTCGACTCACAACGATTCAAATTCCTGTCGATCTGATCGGGACTGTTATCGGCCCG
>JAZGDE010000017.1:0-5498 GCA_036477295.1 Bacteroidota bacterium
GAAACTCAGAGCCAAAGAGCCCAGCCACCTCAGCGCCCACCTCATAGCAACAGACACCCGCGGAGGGACCGAGATAGGCGATGACGGCTTCGGGATCCGTTGAGTATTCCTCTTCCAGTTTCTTTACCACATTGAATACGATACCTTGCGCTGCCCCTCTCCATCCAACGTGCACGGCAGCCACAGCCTTGTTTTTTGGGTCGAAGAGGAAGAGCGGCACGCAGTCAGCCACACTGACCGTTAGGAAAACACCGATCTCGCTCGTCACTAGCGCGTCGCAATTGTCGTATCCGCCGCCAGAGTCTGCCCGGAGGACCGTCGAGGAGTGACATTGTCCCGGAATTGCCACCTCCTCCCAGCTTGTGCGCAAACGACCAAAAAACAAGTCGCGGTTCCTGATGACGTTCGATCGCTCGTCACCAACAGAAAAACTGAGGTTCAGGTCGTACGGTGACGGACTGACGCCGCCGAGGCGAGTGCTGATTCCAAATCGAATTTCAGGGTAGCGTTGAAAGAGGCTGGACGAGAGAAGCTTCATGGGTTCTTCTCGTCGTCTGATTGTTTGCGAAGTGGTAGATGTACAACGACCTGCGTTCCTTTCCCCACCGTACTCTCAACCTTGATCGTCCCCTGCAGTTGAAGAATCGTCTGCCGGACGAGCACCAATCCCAATCCCATCCCATCGGTTTTGGTCGAGAAATTCGGCTGGAACAATTTCCCCTTCACATCGTCGGGGATTCCGCATCCATTGTCTTCGATCTTGATGGAGATACTTCCATCGGCGTGCCGAGTCTCCACAACGATGCTTCCGGCGCTCGAAGGTTTTGCTTGGATGGCTTGAACACTGTTGCGCAGGATGTTAATGAACGCTCGCCGAAGTTCCTAGGGATCGGCGAGGATTTCGCCTATAGTGTCGTCGTATTTGGACTGAAAATCAATGCCAGGTTCCTGGGCAAAAAGAGCGACAGCCTCCTGAACGATCTGATTGAGATTGCAGAGCATGTCACCGCGTCTTGGCATGCGAGCGAGTCGAGACAATTCGGAGGCGATATGACTCAGCGTTTCGATTTGTTCCAGCATCGTCCTCGTCACGCCATCAAAGATTTCGTTCCAATCGCGTGCTCTGTCCTTATACGCCTGACGAAGATGCTGGATGGAGAGCTTCAGCGGAGTCAGCGGATTCTTGATCTCATGAGCTACCTGTTTCGCCATCTCGCGCCACGCCAGTTCGCGCTCAACGCGCGCCAGTACCTCCCTATTGATTTTCAAGTCCCGGCTCATCGCGTTGAAAGAATCCACAAGGTCTCCGATTTCGTCCGTTCGATCACTCGGAATCTCGAAGCCCAGCTCACCCCCTGCAATGCGCTTCGTCGCCGCCGTCAGGTTTCGGATCGGTTTCGCGATGCGATGAGCGAAAACAGCACCGCCCCCCACCACGAAGACCACGACGAGCGCGTAGACGCCGAAGATGAATGCGTTACGTTTCGCGAGCTGCTCATCGATCTCGCTTTGACGGTAAAGAGTTGGGACCCCAATGACACCGACGATGTTGCTGTCATCGACGGCGATGGGCTTGTAGCCAACAACGTACGGATACCGGCCGATGGACTCGGTTTCCCGGAAGAAATTCTTGCCTTTGAGTAGTACGTTCACGTACGACTCCCCGCTGGATCGCCGATCGAGCAAATCCGCTTCGAACAATTCCGGTTTGGTCGATGCGTGCAGGCGCCCTCCCAGGTAGACGTTGAAATCCGTCCCCACCTCATTCGCGACGCGCCAGCAGAATTCATCATCGACCACGTCCTGGAAATGTGCAACTCCCTGTTCCAGGATATCGCGAAGGTGCAACTCAATAACGTCGAGTTCGTCACGGAGCCGCTGGGTCGTGATCTCTTCCATACGGTCGAGAACCAGCTGCCGATTGTAGAACGCCAGAAGCACGATGGGTATAAGGGCAACGAACAGAAGCGATCCAAGAACTTTGTGCCCGAAATCGATCCGATAGCGATGCCCGAGCAGATATCGAACCACAACGATCGATATCCAGACGAGGAGTCCGAGTAACAAGAAGAAAAACACCACCTTGAACAGGTTGAACATATGCCAACGGAGGTCGAGCTGCTCCATGGTAAGAGCCAGGAGCACGGTTCCCCCGTCCCCAAACACGTAGAGCGTCTCGTACTGAGTTCCCTCGATCGTTTCGTCAACCCACACGTACCTGGCCGGAGAAGACTCGTAGCGCTCGATGACCTCGGTGGGTACGACTCGCCCCAACGGGAAATTTTCGGCCGTCGTGAACACCATCCGATTGTCAACGAACTCCGATACTGAAGCGGGACGAAAATGTGATTCGGAGCGTTCTCTGCCGTAGCTGCGCAATACCTCCGGCGTCTCACCCCGAAACAACGACCGCTGACCGGCGAAAAGGATCACATCGATGATGCCGATTGACGTACCGGTTTCGTCCAGGATCGATACGGAACCAGAATAACTCTTGACCGTTCCGAGAATGCTCTTCCGTTCACGAACGGAGATCCCCGGTGTGGCATCCATCTCCAGTGTCGGATTCACGACTCGCTGCGCATCATGGGGTCCGATTGAAAATGTGCTTCGTTCCTCACCCCTAGGTCCAAAGAAAGCAATGGAACAGTTGTATCCCTCTGAACTCAAGAGGCTTTTAGCCCAGGACGTAAAGGCCAGCTTGGACATTCGCTCGGAATGGTCCCCCCGCAACACCTGTCGTACTTCCTCGTCTTCAGCGATCTGACGCAGCGTTTGCTCGACGACAAATGAAAGCCAGGTGTCGGCTGGTCTTGTCGTCTCTTCCGCAAGTGTCTGAACCTGCTCACGCTCCCTCCGATGATCCAGATGATCGAGCACGGGCGTGAGGAGCAGAATAACACCTACCGAAAAAAGTGTGAGATGTCGAAATCTCAATGGAGAGTACCCTGTTCGAACGAGATGCCACAAACCGACACTAAGAACACTCAGAATCGCCACGAAGAAGAGATACAGGAAGATTGGGAGAAGCGGACGATGATACAGGGAAGCAAAAAGCCCGGCGAAAATCACGAAAACAGAAACAACAAAGACTCCCAGGTGAAATTGCTTTTTGAAGAACTGGCGACTCGTTCGGAGACAAAAGAGAAATCCAGCCAACGAGACAAGGAGCAGACTCGCGGCCATCAAGAAAAGAATCAGAAGCATAGTGCCAACAGGTAGGTCTGGAAACATCCTCGTCGGATCAATGTAGGAGAGCGTCGAGTCGAACACCGCACTCTCAACCGAGGCCGCGTAGGCGCGAAAGAGCAGAGCGACCACGATCGAGACGACCGGCACGCCGAGGAGAGCCAGTAAGCCGCCCCCCGCGGACTGCCGTGGAGTTCCTTCCAGAAGAAGATCTCGCAAAACGGTGCGGAACAGAGCCCAGGAGTTGACGACGAGGAACAAACTTGTGATCAAGAGTTCTCCCATGGAAGCAGCCAGTCCCCCGCCAAACGGCGAGGCAAAGAACTTCGGGTCGAAGATCTGCCACTCAAGCAGCGCCGATGGAAATTCCAGCCAGAGCCAAGCATACCGAACACCCCAGAGGAAACCGGTCAACACAACAAACCACCAAAACGGAGACAGGAACCGTCGGACGTAGAGATATCCAAGTAGAACAAGGCCAATCAAGCCGAGTGCAAGAAGCGAATGGATCAGGTCTTCAAATCGTTGTTGGACCTCTTGGAGGTATTCGGAACGGCCAACGCGCCCGAACAAGGCATAGCCGAGGATCCGTCCATCGATACCGTGGAGAGGGACACTGACCGACTGAACATTCTCGCTCGTCTGCGCGTCCGGGGACAATTGAAACTCTACTGGCAGTCCGAGCAGTGCACTGAGTTCCCCCGCGAGACCTGTCCGCTGCAGGAAGCGATTGCTCAGCGGATAATTCACGTCAAGGGCGCGGCTGACGGCAACGACACCCACCGGCGTATCAGTCGCCAGTACCGGGACAACGACGGAAAGATAGGAGTAGATCGCTCCCGGGAGAACCACCGAGTACGGATTCGACCTTGAGGATTGAGTCCGGCGGATGAGATCAGCCAATCCTTCGACTGTCCTTCCGTCCCACGCGATCAGAGACTCATCGTCATTGAACACCTCCACGCTGTACTGGTTAGCAGCGTTCGATGTTCGAAGATATTCGAAGAGCGCGATTTTGTGTTCTCTGGAGTCCGATGCCAGCCAGGTGGGTAGCTCCTCGTTCTGAGCGAGTTCTCGAGCGAAGCGATACGTCGTCTCCTGATTCCGCTGAAAGGTTTCGGAGATTGCTTGCACGCTTTCCTGCACCCTCTCGGCCTTCGCCGTCGGCCAATTGTTCTCAAGTCGGTCCAGCGAAACCAGCTCGATGGCCTTCACAAGAGCCACGGCAGCGAAAACAAAAAAGACGCCGAGGAATACTCGGCGTCTCCGATTGCTCAGGAATTCTTGGAGCGATTGAACGTTCATGAACGACTAATAGATATTGACCTGGGATATAACCCAGCGGCCTCCCTCCCGCGTGAGCGACACGTAAATCTGTGCGTCGTGGCGGCTTCCCCGGTACACAAAGCTCCCGCGTCCCATCGCGTAGGGATTCGAAAAAGATTCGCCGAACGTGCTGAAAGAAAATCCGACGGGTCGATGGGACCCAAAATAGTTTTCGAGAACGTACTGCGCTTGATTGGCACTGAAATAACCGCTTTCACCTCCCGAGATTCTGATGTACACTTTCGGTGCAAGATGTGCGGTCACCGATCGGATCGATGCGCGCGAGATCGCCGACTCCGTGCTCTCAAAAATCTTCCGATGCTCTGGGCGGAGAATCGTCCGTAAATCTCGTCCGCTGGGTACGAGATCTTGCTGAGTGGGACGATATTTCTCGGCAGGCTCTCGAGGCGATGGTCGGTCTCGGGGTATCGTCCGCGGTGAGGGCTGATCACCTTCAGACCGGGGGCGACGTGGCCGCTCTGAGGGCTTCAGACGCTGTCTCTCCTGGTCACGCACCTCGTCCGTCTTTGGCGGAACGGGACGCTGCCGTGGGACAGTTGATGCTGGCTTCCTCACTTCCTTCTTGCGCGGTTCCGCCGGTCGCTGTGAGGGCTTCGGACGCTGTCTCTCCTGGTCGCGCACCTTTTCCCTCTCTCGCGGAACGCGACGCTTCTGTGGGACAGTTGAAGCTGGCTTTTTCCCTTCCTTCTTCCGCGGTTCCGCCGGTCGCGCTGCAGGCCTTTTCTTTGGCTGCGACTGAGGTGGACGCCCGCCCGCCTGCTGCGTTCGGGCGGGCTCACGTGGCCGTTTTGGCTGAGACTCCTGCGAGATCAGCACAACCGGACATGCAAGAAGAATCGCGATGAGCACAACGAATGTCGTTTTCATAACCGTGAAACCTCTCCTAAATTAATCGTTGGGGACGTAAAAATCAATCCGTGAAGAACGATCCAGTCTTGACTCCTTCAAAACCACGCCTCAAC
>JAZGDE010000018.1:0-15734 GCA_036477295.1 Bacteroidota bacterium
TGGGGACTTCATCCGTACCTTCGGGACTTTGTCACCACAGACGACAACATTCTCATACTATGGCGAGGATCAAAGCAAGCGAACTCGAACTCAAGGATAAACTCGTCGCGATCAATCGTGTCGCCAAGGTCGTGAAGGGCGGCAGACGATTCAGCTTTAACGCGATCGTCGTCGTGGGAGATGGCAGTGGCCATGTCGGGATCGGTCTAGGAAAGGCAAACGAAGTCGCCAACGCGATATCGAAAGGTATCGACGAAGCGAGGAGAAACGTCGTGAAGGTTACCATTGTCAACGGAACCCTCCCCCATACGGTGCTCGCGAAGTTTGGTGGGGCGAAGGTACTGTTGAAGCCCGCCTCACCCGGGACGGGTTTGATCGCAGGTGGCGGCGTGCGGGCGGTGTTGGAAGTGGCGGGTGTGAAGGATGTTCTGACGAAGTCGCTCGGTTCCACCAATCCTCACAACGTTGTCAAGGCGACCCTGAAGGGTTTGTTGAGCATGCGCGATCCTGTCGCTGTCGCGCAACATCGTGGGATGACCGTGCAGGAGATGTTCACAGCAGGTTGAAGAATGATGAATGAGAAAAGACTAAGAATTACACAGATTCGCAGCATCATTCACACTGTTTCGTCGCAGAAGCGAACGATCGAGGCGCTCGGACTCGGTCGGCCGAATTGGTCCGTCATCCAGAAGGATACTCCGCAAATACGCGGCATGATCAAGAAAGTGGAACATCTCGTCAGAGTGGAAACGGTGGAGCGCGAGAAAACGGCCGGATGAAGCACTGATGTGGGCAGATACGGCACGTGGAGAGTTGGCGTTCGCGGATCGATAGAAGAAATCCCATGATGAACATACTCAGTAATTTGAAGCCTGCGCCGGGAGCGCGGAAGAAGGAGAAGCGGATCGGCCGCGGACAAGGCTCTGGTCACGGTAAGACCTCAACTCGCGGCCACAAGGGTCAAGGTTCTCGCTCCGGCGCGACCTACAGACCCTGGTTCGAAGGCGGCCAGATGCCGCTGAGTCGGAGGATTCCAAAATTCGGCTTTCACAGTCCGTTCCGAGTCTCGTTCCAGGAGGTCAACGTCGGCCGTCTCGAGACGCTTGCTGTGGACAAAAAGGTTGCAGACAGAACAGTAACGCCTCAAGTGCTGTATGACCTCGGCGTTGTTTCGAGGAAATCACAGCCTGTCAAGATCTTGGGAGATGGTGAGCTGAAAGCCGAGCTTGAAGTGCACGCACACGCGTTCAGCAAAGTAGCGATCCAGAAAATCGAGGCAGCAGGAGGCAAGGTCGAAATCCTTCGTCGGACTGAATCCGCTCGACGAGTCGTCCCGAAGGGACCTTCGGTCGACGACCCGACCCGTCGGGAGTCGTCGACCTCAGCCGGATCGGTACCGAAAGAGGGCCGTTAATCGACAGATATGTCTCAACTCACTGAAAGCTTTCGAAATGTCTTCAAGATTCAGGAGTTGCGGCAGCGGATACTTTTCACCGCTGCGCTCCTGATTGTGGTGCGCATTGGAGCCCATGTTACGCTGCCGGGAGTCGACGCGTCCATCGTGGCCCAAGCAGCGCGATCACAGGCGGCGAATACACTGTTCGGATTGTACGACCTGTTCGTCGGGGGAGCGTTCTACAACGCTGCTGTCTTCGCGCTCGGGATCATGCCTTACATCAGCGCGTCCATCGTCATTCAGTTGCTCAGCGCTGTTGTACCGTATTTTCAGAAGCTCGCAAAGGAGGGCGAAGACGGGCGGAAGAAGATCACTCAGCTCACGCGGTACGGGACGGTTCTGATTTCCGCTCTTCAGGGTTGGGGCGTGAGTGTGCAGCTGACCCGTCTGACAGCGGACGGCGTTCCGATCGTACCGCCGGAGGTGCAGGGAATCGCGTTTACCATCTCCACGGTGATCTTCCTGACGACCGGCACGATTTTTATGATGTGGCTCGGCGAGCAGATCACCGAGCGCGGCATCGGAAATGGAATATCGCTCATCATATTCATCGGGATCATCGCTCGTTTTCCATCCGCAATGCTGGACGAGTATCAACTCGTGAGCTCCGGTGTTCGTGGACTGGTCACCGAGATCGTCATCATCGCGATGATGGTACTGATCGTGGCTGGCGTCGTGCTGGTCACGCAGGGGACCCGGAGAATTCCCGTTCAGTACGCCAAGCGGGTCATCGGTCGTAAAGTCTACGGCGGTGTCACTCAGTACATCCCGATGCGGGTCAATACGGCGGGCGTGATGCCGATTATTTTCGCACAGGCGATCATGTTTGTCCCGCAGACGGTTCTGACTTTCTTCCCGGAGAGCGAATTCCTCGAGGGTGTTTCGCAGTACTTTATCTACACGTCGATTCCCTACTCCATCGTGTATGCGTTGATGATCGTGTTCTTTACATACTTCTACACTGCTATCGCCTTCAACCCAAAGGACGTTGCGGAGACGATGCAGAAGCAGGGTGGATTCATCCCCGGAATACGCCCGGGCAGGCATACCTCCGATTTCATCGACAACATTCTGACGAAGATCACGCTGCCGGGGTCGATGTTCTTGGCCACTGTCGCAATCCTGCCGACGTTCATGGTCCGGATGGGTGTCACATCCAGTTTTGCGAGTTTCTTCGGCGGGACGAGTATGCTCATCATTGTGGGCGTTGCGCTCGACACGCTGCAACAGGTTGAGTCACATCTCTTGATGCGGCACTACGACGGCTTCATGAAGAGCGGCAAGATACGGGGACGGCGATTCTGAAGGTTATCCGATGCCGAAGGTCCGTCTCGCTCCGGCCCGTGATACGCGGCTTCGCGAGACGAGATCTTGTTCCGACTAACCCTCGGAACGGACGTCTCGACAAGTCCGCTCGCCTCGTCCCGATCTTTGGTTGGGACGGAACGGGTTGGCTGACGACCCAAAGGAGTCGAAGACCAGTAGGGAAGAGTCGAGTGGCGAACATCAAGACGGAAAAAGAGATCGACCGGATCCGCGCAAGTTGTCTAATCGTCTCGGAAGTTCTTCAGCTGCTGGGGAAGTACATTCGACCCGGTGTGACCACGAAAGAGCTGGATTCAATCGCGGAAGATTTCATTCGTTCGACCGGCGCTGAGCCGGCGTTTAAAGGCTACGGCCCTCATAAAAGTAACGCGTACCCAGCTGCAATTTGCTGTTCGATTGACGACGAAGTTGTCCATGGGATACCCAATGGGCGAAAGCTGAGTGAGGGAGAGATCGTTTCGATCGATGTGGGGGTTCTGAAGGATGGGTTTTACGGCGACGGTGCGCGAACCTTCCCAGTCGAGAAGATTTCGGAGAAAAAAGTGTTCTTGCTGAAGGTGACGAGGGAGGCACTTGATATAGGAATTGAACAGGCAGTTGCCAGCAATCGGCTGCGCGATATTTCTCACGCAGTCCAGCAGCACGTGGAACAGGCGGGGTTTTCGGTGGTACGAGAGCTGGCTGGACACGGCATCGGTCAACGCCTGCACGAGGAACCGCAGGTTCCCAACTTTGGCGAACCGGGAACAGGGGTTGAACTCCGGGAAGGGATGACTCTCGCCATCGAACCGATGGTCAACGTCGGAACCCATAAGGTCCGATTGATGAAAGATGGTTGGACCGTTCGGACTCAGGACGGCGAGCCGTCCGCCCATTTTGAGCACACTGTGGTCGTGCGAAAAGGCAAGGCGGAAATCCTAACCGTGTGAGCTAATCAGATCATGGCGAAGCAAGAAGCCATCAAGATGGACGGAGTGATCACAGAGACGTTGCCAAACGCGACGTTTCATGTGAAACTGGAAAACGGCCATGGGGTGCTCGCCCATATCTCTGGAAAGATGCGGATGCATTTTATCAAGATCCTGGTGGGTGACCGAGTCACCGTTGAGCTCTCACCGTACGACCTTTCGAAGGGACGGATCACCTACCGGTATAAGTAAAGGAATGTCCTTATGAAGGTCAGAGCGTCAGTGAAGAAACTCTGTGATAACTGCAAGATCATTCGGCGGAAAGGTGTGGTGCGGGTAATCTGCAAGAATCCGAAGCATAAACAGCGTCAGGGATAGTTCACCCATAGACCGGAGTTCTCTACGATCCATGCCAAACTCATGCGCGACGAGCCGACTCGTTGATCTTTGTGACCCTCGGTGCAGGTCATCGGAGGAGAAGGGCGGGCTGCTCCTGACCTACAAAAAAAGGAGGTTTTTCGTTGGCAAGAATCGCGGGGGTTGATCTCCCTAAGGATAAGAGAGCTGAAATCGGACTTATGTACATTTACGGCCTAGGCCGTTCGAGCGCGCAAAAGATCCTGAGTAAGGCGGGCGTGGATCAAAACAAGCACGTCGGTCAGTTGACCGATCAGGAAGTCGCAAAGATCCGCTCCCTCATCACGTCCGAGTACAAAGTCGAGGGTGCCCTCCGGACAGAGGTGCAGATGAACATCAAG
This sequence comes from Bacteroidota bacterium, assembly GCA_036477295.1. GTDB lineage: Bacteria > Bacteroidota > Ignavibacteria > UBA10030 > JAZGDE01 > JAZGDE01. Next base: position 4,449 of record JAZGDE010000018.1, read on the forward strand.
CGCCTGATGGACATCGGCTCGTACCGGGGACTCCGCCACCGAAGGCGTCTTCCTGTGCGTGGACAGCGCACGCGAACGAACGCGCGAACGCGAAAAGGAAAGCGGAAGACAGTGGCTGGGAGGAAGAGGGTTCTAGCGAAGAAGTAATCGAGATCGGCATCCCGACATGCCGGGACGCGCGAAAATTTATCGAATATCTAGAACGAGGAGGAACAACAGGTGGCAAAGGCGACAGGAGCCACGAAGAAGAAGAAAAAGATCCAGGTGGAAACAATGGGCAAAGTCCACATCAGAGCCACCTTCAACAACGTGATCATCACGATTACAGATGTGTACGGGAATACCATCAGCTGGTCGTCGGCTGGAAAGATGGGATTTAAAGGCTCACGGAAAAACACGCCCTTCGCAGCACAAGTGTCATCCAGTGCTGCTGCGAGGGAGGCCTACGACCTCGGGCTCCGCAAGGTGGATGTGTTTGTGAAAGGACCGGGGTCGGGTCGCGAGGCGGCCATTCGCTCGCTTCAGACAGCTGGTTTGGTGATTGCGAGCATTCGCGACGTCACGCCGATCCCGCATAACGGCTGCCGACCAGCGAAGAGACGAAGAGTGTAACAACGATTACCGAAAAGGTGAGTCATTCAATCATTGCATAGAAGTTGTGCCTTCGGAGTGGAATAGATATGGGTCGTTACATTGAAGCCAGTTGTCGGTTGTGCCGTCGCGAGCGGCAGAAGCTCTTCCTGAAGGGAACGAAGTGCTTCACGGAGAAGTGTCCGGTCGAGCGCCGCGGGTATCCGCCGGGACAACATGGTCAGTCTCGCCGTTTAAAGATTTCAGGATACGGCGTCCAGCTGCGCGAAAAACAGAAAGTGAAGCACATGTACGGGCTGATGGAGGGACAGTTCCGCAACTATTTCGATGAGGCCTTGAAGCGGACGGGCAGGACTGGCGAAACGCTCGTCAAGTTTCTGGAGCGCCGGCTCGACAACGTCGTCTATCGTCTGGGCTTTGCGCCATCGCGGAAGGCCGCTCGCCAGCTGATCCGTCACCGGCATTTCACCGTCAATCAGCGAACGTTGGACATTCCCTCCTACCTTTGCAAGCCGGGAGATCTCATTCAAGTCCGTGACCACAGCCGAAAGTTAGAAATCATCCATTCTTCGATGAAGCGGGTGAGGGACAGTGCGTTACTTCCATGGTTACAGCTGGATAAAGCGATGATGGTCGGGACGTTCCTGAACGTGCCCGAACGCGCTGACATTCCCCTCAACGCCAACGAGAACCTCATCGTCGAATTATACTCAAAGTAATTGATACCCTTGTGATGATCCATTGTCCCTCGCACGGCGGGGGAGGAAGGTGAGAAGATGTTGACTGCAAATTTTCAAATGCCCGAGAAGATTGAGCTTGATGAGGCAAGTTATTCGAATACGTTCGGTCGCTTTATCATTCAGCCTCTCGAGCGCGGCTTCGGCGTTACTCTCGGCAATGCATTTCGACGGGTGTTGCTGTCATCTCTGTCGGGCACCGCGATTACTGCGATCAAGATAGACGGCGTCCAACATGAGTTTACTTCGGTCGGCGGAGTCGTTGAAGATGTGTCGGATTTCGTCTTGAATTTGAAGCAAGTCCGACTCAAGCAGTTGAACAGGAAAGCTACGAAAATCACGATACCGTTGAAAGGTCCGAAAGATTTCGCCGCGGGTGACATCCAGAAATACACAACGGACTTTGAGGTTCTGAACCCGGAGCAGCACATCGCAACATTGAACGAGGAGGCGGAATTCGAACTTGAGCTTCGTGTGGGCCGTGGGAAAGGATATCTTCCATCGGAAGAAAACAAGTCGGCTGATCAGGCTGTCGGTGTCATCACGATCGATGCGATCTTCACGCCGATCAACAATGTGCGCTACTTTGTCGAAAGCACGCGTGTTGGTCAGAAGACGGACTACGAAAAACTCATCCTCGAGATCGAAACTGATGGGTCTCTGACTCCAGATGATGCACTCGCACAGGCAGGAAAAATTCTTCGAGATCATATCCAGCTGTTCATCAACTTTGACGTGGAGCCCGAAACCGAGAAAGAAATCTCTGAGCAGGATTCAGAAGTGGCACGCATCCGGAAGATAATCGGGATGCCGGTGGATGAACTGGAGTTATCCGTTCGGTCCCATAACTGTCTGCGAGCGGCGAACATTAAGACGATCGCGGACCTAGTGGGGCGTGAAGAGTCCGACCTCCTGAAGTTTCGAAACTTCGGTCGCAAGTCCCTGGCGGAACTTTCGACGATCATCGAAGAATTCGGTCTTTCCTTTGGGATGGATGTCGAGAAATACTTAAAGGACAGCAGCGAATAAGCGGCGCGAAGAGCGCGTCTCGGGCAAACAGAAGCCGGCCGCCAGGTTGAGTCCGAGGGCTGGTACTACGGAGCGTCCATGCGCCATCGGAAAAAAGGAAGAAAGCTGCAACGCACAGCGAGTCATCGGAAAGCCTTGCTCGTAGCGTTGAGCGTTTCGCTCTTGAAACACAAGAAGATTCGAACGACTGTTGCGAAGGCGAAGGAAACGCGCCGTGTCGTAGAAAAACTCATCACGAGAGCAAAAAACACTTACAGCCGCGAGCAGGAGGGTAATCCAAAGGACATTCATGCGCGACGCCAAGTGTTCCGATTTCTCCGCGACCGTGACGCTGTTAAAGCACTTTTTGCGGATATCGCCGGGAAAGTATCCAACAGGCCAGGGGGCTACACGCGCGTCGTCAAGCTGGGACAACGGTACGGTGATGGCGCAGAACTCGCAGTGCTCCAGCTAGTCGATTACAGCGTCAGTGAACCCGCTGCTCCCAAGAAAACTGAGAAAGAAAAGAAGAAGTCGAAGAAGGAAAAGCCCGAGTCGAAAGAGGGTGGGGGACAGAAGCGGAGGGGGAAGGAAGACGCGAAAGGGGCAGCGAGCAGTGCTTCCTGAATGACGCGCCTCTCCGAGGTCGTAGGCCGACGAGAAAGCAATTTCGAAACGCGGACCAAAAAGTCGCCTTATGCCGCTCTCAACAGCCCGTGGCGGTTTGCGTGACGGGTTGTTGGGACACTCGAAAGTCACCCAATTGAGGAGTGTGTTGTCCTCCCAACCTTTCACTCAAGAGGGGGGGGCACCCGATGGGTCGGGCGAGTCGGCCGACGACTTGGGTGAGCGTGGTTTTCGTTCGCATTTCCTGGTATTGAGGAGTCGATTTACAGCGGAGGGGAGGAGATTTGTCCTGATGGCGATGGGGACAACATTTTCTCCATTTTCGTTCCCTCGAATCGTATGAAAATCAACACCGCAGAGTTTGTTCAAAGTGTCGCTGATTTGGCACACCTCCCGACGGACCACAGACCAGAAATCGTTTTCCTCGGCCGGTCCAACGTTGGAAAATCAACCCTTATCAACCGTCTCACAGGGAGTAGTGATCTGGCGCGGTCGAGCACGCGACCGGGGAAAACGCGGCTCCTGAATTATTACCGCATCAACAAAGATTTTTATTTCGTCGACCTGCCTGGCTATGGCTACGCGAAAGTACCGGAACATATGCGGGCAGGCTGGGCGAAACTGATTGAAACGTACCTGCGTCGACGGAAGCAGATTCGTCTCGCGTTGCAAGTGATCGATTTGCGCCACGGTGCCACCCAGCTCGATACGATGATGATGGGATGGCTGGAATACTACCGGGTTCAGTACGCTGTCGTCCTCACGAAAGCGGACAAAGTCGCACGCAGCAAACTGCATAGACAAGTTCAGAGCATCACGGATCAACTAACCGACAACCCTTTTCTCCAGGGGGTCATCCCGTTCTCCGCGATGACGAGCATGGGTAAGAAGGAAATCCTCTCTTGCGTCGAAGCCCACTTGACATTCACGGACTAGATTTCCATCCTGCTATTCCCTAACCCGTAGGTCTGTCTCGCTTCGTCCGGTGAAACGGGGCTTCGCGTGACGAGATCTCGTTCCGACTAACGGTCGGAACGGACGTCCCGCCGAGGCTAGCAACGCTCGGCCGGAGGTCTTCGCATTAGTGTCGATAGATGTGGTGTCGAGTCCCGACAGGGTCGGGACTCGACACCTATCACGCATCGACCAAGTCTCGGTCTGCGGGATCCCGCTTATTGTAGTAATTAGGTAGCGGGGATGGTCGATGCGCATTTCTCTAACCCGAAGGCGTCCCCGCCGAGGGTTAAATGGGAGAGCTGGTAAACAGAAACCCCAAACGGAGCGGCGCATCGCAAGTTCACGTTCCTCCCGGTGCAGCATCGTTGCTCGACACCTGACCCCAGGTTGGGCGACCCGCCGAGTCGTGCCTTCCAACTGTCTGATCTTTAAAGTACGAACCTCTATCCAACAACACCAAATCCTGTTGTTCTGCTAAATCATTTAGCTGGAACGGGTTTAGCCCCTCCTGCTTCCTGACGGGGCCTTTGGCTGCTTCTTTATCAGGTTCTTCGTATCTTTCTTCTGAATAGAACGCGTCAAAGCTCAGGAATTATGAAAAAGCGTCTCTTCACACCTGGACCGACGCCTGTGCCCGAGCAAGTTACGCTCGCCATGGCCGAGCCAATTATTCACCACCGGCAGCCAGAATTTAAAGAGCTCTTCCGTCGCGTCAGTGATAACCTGCAATATCTTTTCCAGACGCGCCGGGAGGTTTACACCTTTACGAGTTCAGGCACGGGTGCGATGGAAGCGGCCGTTTGCAATCTTCTCTCTGCGGGAGATACCGCCCTCTATGTGAACGGTGGCAAGTTTGGCGAGCGGTGGGGAGAGCTTTGCTCAGTCTATGGCGTGGACGCCCAAGAAATCACCGTCGAGTGGGGCGATGCCGTGCAGGAGGAACAGGTCTTCGACATGCTGAAGAAGTTCCCGAGGGCCAAGGCGATTTTTCTGACTCATAGCGAAACTTCCACGGGCGTGGTAACGGACGTGCGTGCGATCGCGAATGTCGTGCGCAAACAGACGGACGCTGTCGTCGTCGTGGACGGGATTTCATCCGTCGGCGCTCTCGAATTGCGCATGGATGATTGGGGGATCGATGTTCTTCTGGCAGCGTCGCAAAAAGGATTGATGATTCCGCCTGGACTTGCCTTCCTGGCGGTGAATGAGCGCGCATGGAAGCTCGCCGAACGATCGCGCCTTCCGAAGTATTACTTTACTCTCACCGCTGCCAAGAAATCCTTTGCGGACTCTGAAACGCCTTGGACGCCCGCTATTACGTTATTCGTGGGATTGGACACGGCTCTTCGGATGATTCGAAATGAAGGAATAGAGAACGTCTGGCGTCGGCACGAGAAACTTGCGCGCGCCATCCGTGCAGGATGCGAGGCTCTCCAGCTTCAGTTGTTGGCGAGATATCCTTCGAATGCACTCACCGCGGTCAGGGTCCCAGCGACAATCGCGGGGAAGCAATTATTGAAGGTGATGAAGGACCGATACGGCATCACGTTTGCAGGCGGGCAGGGTCACCTGAGAGGGAAAATCTTCCGGATCGCTCACCTTGGATTCTATGACGAGCTGGACGTGGTGGCGATGATCTCTGCACTCGAGGGTGCCCTGCGCGAATGTGGTTGGGGTGGGTCCGGCGGCATGCTCGAACCCGGCGCTGGAGTTCGGGCGGTGCAGATCGAATTCCAAACGTCAGTCCACGCCGAGGCGGGCACGGTCCCAAGTGTGCTTGGTTCGGCGTCCACGCGGAACCTGTAAATTCAAACAAAATGAGCACTCGGGAAGAAGCCGATTGGATCCTAGGCGACTTTGTTGGGCACCCTCAAGGAACAGTCCAAATTTATCGAAGAGAATTCGATTTGTGTGTTCGTAACAGTATTTGCAGTTTGAATGTTTCCAGTGTTCACTTGTTCTCCTTGGCAACATCAGCGATTTGATTAATGCGAGCGGACGATCTTGTTTGCAGAGTATCCTCTCACGATTCTGCGATGTCCATAGCAAATGAATAGATCTCTTGGTGAACTGATGCGGCGTGGCGATTTTCCTCGTAAACCGTTGAAACTGTTCCTCCCTTTGCCTTGAATTCCCGCATTACCGCAGTAATTTGTGGTCCGACAACGAGTTATAGCGGTATGTCGGACAGACTAAAGGGGCCTGGATATATTTGGCGGGTAAATTAAAGAAGTAACAAATCGTTGGAGAGGGACACAAACCTTCCGGTTCGAATGAATGGTCATATTGGATAGGTCTGATGCCTAATGAAGATCCTCATTTGTGATCCAATCGAACAGCGATGCTTGGACATTCTTTCCGGTGAAGGTTTCAGCGTTGACCTGAAGCCCGGGCTTACACCCGACCAGTTGGAAGCGGTCATCAGCGATTATGATGCGCTCATCGTGCGGAGCACGACACGAGTGACAGCCGATATTCTCCGCTATGCCGACCGTCTCAAGGTCGTCGGCAGACCGGGCGCCGGGGTGGATAACATCGACGTCGAAGCGGCGACTCGCAAAGGCATCATCGTGATGAATACGCCTGGTGGCAACACCATCTCGACTGCAGAACACACGATTTCTCTCCTTCTTGCCCTTGCCCGAAATATCCCCCAAGCACACACGAGTCTCAAACAGGGAACTTGGGAGCGGAAAAGGTTCATCGGCACGGAGCTGTTTGGAAAGACGATCGGCATCATCGGCCTCGGCAAAGTGGGCCGGGAGGTCGCACACCGGTGTCTGTCGTTTGGCATGATCGTTGTGGGAGATGACCCTGTGCTCTCAATCGAAGTAGCCCTGAAGCTCGGGATCGAGCTCGCTGACCTGGAAGATGTGCTGCGTCGGTCTGATTTCATCACCGTTCACACCCCTCTCACTGAGGATACGCGGAACCTCCTGAACGAAGAGACGATCGGGAAGTGTAAGAAGGGGGTGCGAATTATCAACTGTGCGCGTGGTGGGATCGTGAATGAAGAGGCATTGCTCAGGGCTCTCGAATCCGGACACGTGGCGGGTGCCGCGCTCGATGTTTTTGTGGAGGAGCCCCCGACAAACCATCGACTTATCCGGCATGAAAAACTCGTCGTGACGCCGCATCTCGGTGCTGCGACTGAGGAAGCTCAGGAGAAGGTCGCGATTCTCATCGCGGAGCAGCTCGCTGATGTCCTCAAAGGAAGAGGGTTCGCTGGCGTCGTGAACGCCGTGGCCATTCAACAAGCTATGAAAGAGGAAATCAGGCCGTACGTGACACTCTCTGAAAAACTTGGGAGTCTTGTCGCTCAACTTATGCATGGCAAACTCCGGTCGCTCACGCTGACGTATGGTGGAGAACTGCTTCAGCAGGCTGCCGAAATTCTTCGCGCAGCGACCCTGAAGGGAATCCTCGGACATCTCCTCTCTGAGCCCGTGAACTACGTGAACGCTCCAATGTTGGCCAGGGAATTGGGGTTAATCGTCAACGAGAAAAAAGAGCGTGATGGCGGAAATTACACGCACTTGCTCAAGGCGGAATATGAAACTGACCGAGAGCGGCGGACGTTCTGGGGAACTGTTTTCGGGACTTCTACTGTAAGGCTGGTAAACATTGACGGGTTTCATTTTGAAGTTCGGCCGGAAGGGAATCTCCTCTTCTACTCAAACATCGACCGACCCGGAATGCTCGCAAAAGTCGGGTCGGTGCTGGCCAAGGCAAACATCAACATCGCAGGAGTGGCGCTCGGTCGAAACGTCGCGGGCGAGCGTGCACTCACCGTGATGAATGTCGACAGCGACATACCCGAGACTGTGATCAGGCGGATTGCTTCGATCGAGGGTGTCTCCGAGGCAAAGCTCGTGCGACTGTAAGTATATAGTATATATTGAGAAGCGTTGGGTGGTAGGGGGGGGTAAGCGCTTTTGGAAAAATTACAAATTAAGGCTTGACAAATGTAGTTTGATTGGGTATATTTGAGCAATTATTTACGACTATAAAAAGCAGAGAAAATCACAAATAAAACTTGACATACACTTTCCAAATCTGTATATTCCCGAAAGGATTGGAAGGTTAATAACAATTAACAGGAGTTCAGCACTTTAGCGGAATTATTGGTACGCACTTCACAGTATCGCTCTGAATTCTTCACCTCGACTATTAACCCTGGTTATATCTGAACTAAGCTGTGTGTCGATTGGAGGTGATCCCCCGTCAGAGATTGTTGCTACAACTTTTCCCACAGCCAACCAGTCTTAATCGATTTCTTCTCCAGTTGTACTACGGCTTTGACCAACGAAAAAACCGTGTGTCATGAGGGTAGAGAAGTGTCCTTTTTTCAACTGATCAACGTCAATCATGGAGGTACACCATGAAGCGCATGCTCATTTCCGCGTTTCTTATCGCGCTGCTCGCGCCAACATTAGTCTTTGCACAAAACGGAAAGATTCGCGGCACGGTGACCGATAGCGAAACAGGCGAGGGATTGATCGGTGCAAACGTCCTCATCGAGGGAACGGCGCTCGGTGCGGCGACTGATATCAACGGTGATTACGTTGTCCTTAACGTACCACCCGGGGGTTATTCGGTGAGAACTACGTTTATTGGCTACGCACCGGTGACCATCTCCAACGTCCTTGTTAACGCAGCCCTGACGACCACGATCGACTTCGAGCTTCCACCGACCACTATCCAAACTGAACCTGTTTTGATCGTTGCCCAGCGTCCACTCGTACAGCGCAATACCACAAATACGGTTCGGATCACGAGCCGCGACGATGTTGGGAATCTCCCGATCCGTGGTACTCAGGCAATCCTCGCTCTCGATGCTGGAGTTGTCCGACAAGATGGCATCCTGTTCGTTCGAGGGGGACGTGCTGGAGAATTGGCGTTCTTTGTCGATGGGGCGTCAGTGACAAACCGGTTCTTCAACTCCGAGGGAGTGAGCGTTGTGCAGGAAGCCTTTCAGGAACTTCAGTTCCAACCGGGTGGCTTCACTGCTGAATTTGGAGGAGCGATTTCGGGAATTGCAAGGACAACCATGCGGACGGGGGGCAGCAAGTTCCACGCTAGTGTGGACTACCGAACCGACGACTTTGCAAAGCCTGGAAATCAATTCTTAGGGACAAGTTCTTTCGGGTTTAGGAATGCGGTGGTCACATTTGGTGGGCCCGTCGAAGCGTTGAAAATGCGATTCTTTGGTGTCGGCCAATACACTTACCAACGTTCTGCAGCCCGTTTCGTTTTTCCATTTAAATTTGATAGCGTGCGTGCAGACAATTTTGACACCGTCGAGCCCGGAAGACTGCTCCCCAACGGGGGTACGGTCGAACTCAAGGAGAATTTTCTCAATCGTGCCTCGGACTACACCTACAAAGGACAGGGCACCTTGCTCTTTAATCTGAATCCAGTCAGCCTTAAGCTTACGGCGAGCTATAGTTTGAGGAAGGCCCCTGACGCGGTTGGTCATTCAGTCTTCCAGGGTGGTTTCAGGAGCGGTACTACTTGGCCGAACAATCTCGTTACGATCTTCAATCCAGGTCGACAGGCCAGACAAGAGACAGAGACCGCTTTCTTGAACCTCAGGGGGTCGCACATCATCAATAAAGAGACGTTTTACGAGGTCGGCATCGCGTACTATTTTAGGGAATTTGAACGCTTTGACCCGAGATTCGGAAGTGATTTCTTGAGTTACGTCGATAGTGTCGCCCAGGTGCCGTTTGGAGATGATGCGCTGTGGACGTCGCGATATCGTGGGCCCCTCAACTACAGCGCTGGGCAAGGGTTTAACTTCCAGGCACCCGGTGCACCTGTTAATCGCTATGAGATAAACTCCCAACGCTCCATTGAAGGCTCGATCGACTTTGTTTCACAGATCACAAAGAAGTGGGAGTTCAAGGCTGGTGGTCGCTTGGAGGTGTGGAAAATGCGCGAATTCGTCATCAGAGATATCCAATCAGCCTTGGAAGGGGTCAACGGGCTAGACGGAAAGAGCCCGACCTTCGGAACCGAAGTGTTCGGACCGGGAGATAAGACGGCGGTGTTCGCACCCGGAAACGAAGAAATAGGACGACTCGCGTGGGCCAGACGAATACAAGGTGTGGACAACTACGGCTATGACGTGTTCGGCAACAAAGTGGAGGGCGACGTTACAGCACGTGATGCTCCGAAGAAACCCATCTTTGCCTCTGCCTATTTCCAGAACAAACTTGAATATCAAGACCTGGTGCTAAACTTTGGCTTGCGATATGAGCGCTTCAACCCGAGGGGAAGAGCCTTTGCCGATCCGTTAAACTATCTCGACCAATTTGACAGAACACTCGATATAGTTAAGGAAGAAGAACTCGATGAGGGCCCATCTTATACTTTTGTGCTGCCGAGAGTGAACTTATCATTCCCAGTCACCGACCGAACGGTCTTTTATGCCCAGTATGGCAAATACGTGCAGATGCCTGAACTCAACCGCATGTATGTTGGAAGCATCCGTATAAGTAGGACCCTAAGTCCGGAGACCCGTGGGACTGCATTCTTGACGCCGGTTGGCTACCTGGCGAAACCAGAACGGCTAACGCAGTATGAAATCGGCTTCCGGCAGGCGGTCACGGACTTTGCTGCTCTGACGGTAACTGCATTTTACAAAAACACACAGGATGAACTGGGCGTGAGAAATTTCGCTGATGAGGCCGGAACCAAACTTTTCACTGCGTATCTGAACAACGACTTCTCCACGAAGAAGGGTCTCGAATTCACATTGAACTTGCGTCGAACCAGGCGCCTCTCAGCGCGTGTAAACTACACGCTGCAGGATACGCGCGGCACAGCTTCGAATCCAACCTCTACGTTCGGCGTGACGGAGCGTCAGGATATCGGTCGATTCCCAAACTTCATCACCCCGCTGGATTTCAATCAGACACACCGGGGTACGATTATGCTTGACTACCGCTTTGCAAAGGGGGATGGAGGCCCAATCCTTCAGGGGCTTGGGGCATTTGTCCTCCTCACCTTTAATAGTGGACATGCCTACACGAAGATCAAGGAGCCTGCGAGCTTGGGACAGGCGAGTCCCTACAATATCGGAGTCCGGGCGCTTATTGACCCAAGAACAAGGTTCCCGATCGAACCGCTCAACTCATCGAGCACACCTCCGGTGTTTAACGTTGACCTGTTTGCCGCTAAGACGTTCTTCCTCAGCTCGTTCACGTTAGAATTTTACCTGAACATTTTGAACGTCCTGAACACGAGGAACGTCATCAACGTTTACCCAAGCACAGGGACCGAACAGGACGACGGTTGGCTCCAAAGCCCGACCGCAGCACTATTTCGTGAAGACCAACAGTACGTGGACTTCTATAATGCC
>JAZGDE010000019.1:0-28861 GCA_036477295.1 Bacteroidota bacterium
GGAACGCCCCTATTCGTCATCATCGCTGTTATTGCAATCGTGGCCTTCTCCGCGAGCGGCATCGATACCTCCGCGGTGATTGTGGAGCTGTTCCGCTTAGCGAAGGCTCCGACCTTGATCGCGATTCCGCTGTTTACGTTCGCTGGTTATGTACTGGCGGAGAGCAACACGCCGAAACGACTCGTTGAACTTGCTCAGGCTTTGTTCGGCTGGATGCCGGGCGGATTGGCGATCGTAGTACTCGTCTCGTGCGCTGCATTCACCGCGTTCACCGGTGCCTCGGGTGTGACCATCGTCGCCTTAGGAGGGCTTCTCTACCCGATCTTGATTCAGCAACAATACCCCGAGCGATTTTCGCTCGGCCTAGTGACGACTTCTGGAAGTCTCGGGTTACTCTTTCCGCCGAGCCTGGCGATCATCCTCTACGGTGTTGTCGCAGCACAGAGCATCGATCAGCTCTTCGTCGCGGGAATAATTCCGGGGTTGCTGCTCGTTGTTCTGCTTGCACTGTACAGTGCGCGGAAGGCGTTGACTGCCGGAGTACCGCGAACCGTATTCTCCGTACCACGGGTGTCGAGAGCCGTGAGGGGGGCGATCTGGGAAATTCCGCTTCCGTTTCTCATCATCGGTGGAATCTACGGCGGGATTTTCACTGCAACAGAGGCGGCGGCGCTGATGGCGTTCTACGTCCTGCTGGTGGAGGTCTTCATTTACGGCGACCTCAAGCTGTTTACTGACATCCCGCGCATCATGCGCGAATCCATGCTGCTCGTCGGCGGCATTCTGATCATCCTCGCTAGCGCGCTCGGTCTGACGGGCTATCTCATCGATGAACAAGTGCCGATGAAGATGCTCGACTTCATCGAGGAATTTGTGGACAGCCGGTTGCTCTTTCTCATCCTTCTCAATATCTTTCTTCTGATCGTCGGTATGATGATGGATATCTTCTCCGCTATCATCGTTGTCGTTCCACTTATTATGCCCATCGCACAAGTATTCGGTATCCACCCGATCCACCTGGGAATTATTTTCCTTGCAAACTTGGAAATTGGATACCTTACACCGCCTGTTGGTATGAATTTGTTCATTTCGAGTTTTCGGTTTGAAAAACCAGTTTCGAAAATCTACCGTGCAACCCTCCCATATATCGGCATTCTGATCATTGCGCTTCTCGTCATTACGTACGTGCCGGAGTTAAGTCTCTGGCTCGTGGAGTTGTTCGGTGTTCGGTAAATCGCTGTTCAAAAAAAGTCGACCTCAGGGATCGCGTGCGGCGGCAGGAAAGAAGCTCCATCCAAAGGCGATCACGTTCGACTGTTACGGCACGCTCATCGACTGGGAGACCGGCATCAAACGGACGTTGCACAGGATTCTCTGGAGCACGAATCCCGGAGGTCTGAGTGCTGAGACGGTGTTCCGGCGATGGCGTGAAGTGGAGTTCGAACTTATCCAGAAAGAGTACAAGCCCTACCGTGAGATCCTGCGCGAGAGCCTTGTTGCCACTTTACGGGAATTCGGATTCCTCCAGTTGTTTGAGGACGAGAAGGAGGCATTGGGCAAAGCCATGCCCACCTGGAGGCCGTTTCCTGAAGTCGAGAAAACCCTTCAGAAACTGAAAGCCCGCTATCTGATTGGGGTGGTCTCGAACGTCGATAGCGATATCATCGAGAGGAACCTAAAGTTCGTGAACGTCCAGTTTGATGTTGTGATGACCGCGGAGCGCGCTGGGGCGTACAAACCGAGTCGGAAGATCTTTGAACTTGCTTGGAGGGAACTCAACGGTACACCGTCGGAATTCCTCCACGTGGGTGCTTCTCTCCATGTTGACATCGTCCCCGCGAGCGAGTTCGGGTGTTCCACGGTATGGGTGAACCGGTCGACAGCGCAAGCGAATCCCACAGACACCGAAGCGACTTTTCAGCCAGATGTCGCGGTCAAGGACCTCTCAGGTCTACTCGAAGTTGTTGAGCTGTGATCTCCGCCAGGGGTGAGTTAGAACTGACCGCTTAGGGCTTCGCCATGACTCGATTTACGTTTCTTGAGAAGTTACTCCATCGTTTGAACGCACTCCCTCAACCAATCTACGACGCCTTCTTACAGACGCTGCTCGGTCGAGCGATCATGGTGAGCAACAAGCTCGGCCTGTTTGAGCGTCTGACGAAGAAACCATGCACGGTCGAGGAACTCGCGAACGACCTCAACGTCAGCACGCAGGGCGTCCAGCTTCTTCTGGATGCGCTGGATGTGGCTGGCTACGTTCACAGACGCGGTACCATGTTTGAAGCAACCGCGATGACAAAAAAGTGGATGGATCGTCGCTCGGATCATTCCGTCAGAAATTTGATGGCCTACTTTGAGACCTTGTATGATCGATGGAGCTATCTTGATGAGACGGTAAGAAGAGGGAGTCCAGAGAAAACGTATTTTGAGCTCTTCACTCCAGAGGACTGGCGCATCTATACCTATGGCATGATGGACCTTGCTCGACTGCTCATGCGGCAGGTCTTGAAACACGTGGTGTTGCCCGGTGGCGCTGAGCGACTTATCGATATTGGCGGATCGCATGGTCTGTATTCGATCGAGCTTTGCAGGAAGTACCCTCAATTACGCGCGACGGTAGTGGATTTTCCGGGCGCGGCGATCCATGGAAAGCAAATTATACAGGAGGCGGGAATTCCGAACCGAATTTCTTATCTGGAAGGTGATTTTCTTGACGTCGATTTTGGAATGATGTACGACGCAGCGCTCAGTTTCAATATCGTTCACGGACTCGGTAGGGAGCAAAACCAGGTTCTTGCAAGAAAAGTGTACCGAGCTCTGCGATCGGGGGGCAGTTGGTACGTTCTCGATGAGTTACGAACGGGAAAAAAGAATTCGATCCTGAGCAATCTTGTGCCGGCCGTGGTGGGCTTGCATTTATTTAACGAGGTGGGCGGTTGTGCGTACGACGTCGAAGAGGTTCGGAAGTGGTGCGAGAGCGCTGGATTTGCTGATGTCAAGTTCGTGGGTCTGAGGTTCCCAGGTGTCGCGTTGGTGCGGTGTCGCAAGGTCTGAGCATACTATCTCCTTTCTCCCCGAACTTGAGGTTCTTTCCTATCGATGCGGTCAAAGTATTGTTGTTGAAAGTGGGAATCGTCGTGCCTATATTAGCCGTGTACTCTCAGCCCCATGTTCCCGTGGCGGTTTCGACCTGAATGTCAGCAGCAAGCATCAAATATGTTTGTCAATCGTGTGGGTATGAGTCCCCGCGCTGGATCGGAAAGTGTCCCAATTGTGCCGACTGGAACACGTTCGTCGAAGAGCTCCGCGTGAAGGGGAAAGACAAAGCAGCCCGGAGGAAGGCGCACGCCGAAACCGCGGCTGTCCCCCTCAGCAGAGTGGACAAGCTGGCAGAAGCACGCATAACGACAGGCATCGTGGAGTTTGACCGTGTATTGGGTGGAGGCATCGTCCCGGGATCTGTGGTTCTGCTCGGTGGAGACCCGGGCATCGGGAAGTCGACGCTCATGATGCAGATGGCTTCCCGCCTCACGGACCGAGTGACACTCTACGTGACAGGTGAAGAATCCGTGCAGCAGATCAAGCTGCGCTCGGACCGGCTGAAGTTTCCTGTCTCCGAGCAGGTACTCGTCCTGGCGGAAACGAACCTCGAACTCATTCTGAACGTTATCGAGCAAGGTCAATCTGATCTCGTCATCGTTGACTCGATCCAGACGATGTACCGGCCAGAACTGGAGAGCGCGCCGGGAAGCGTTGGACAGGTGCGCGAGACAACTGCCTCACTGATGAGGGTCGCGAAGACAAAGGGTATCCCGGTTTTCGTCGTCGGACATGTGACAAAGGAAGGAGTCATTGCCGGGCCGAAGGTCATCGAGCACATGGTTGACACTGTCCTGCAGTTTGAGGGAGAGCGGCACTACGCCTACAGGATACTCCGCGCCGTAAAAAATCGCTTCGGCTCTACAAACGAGATCGGGATCTTCGAAATGCGCGAGACAGGTCTCGAAGAGATGAAGAACCCCTCAGAGGTGTTCCTCTCGGAGCGGAGTTACGGCGCCTCGGGCTCGACGGTGGTCGCTAGTATAGAAGGTACGCGGCCGATTCTGGTGGAGATTCAGGCTCTCGTCACCCCGACGAGCTATGGTATGCCGCAGCGCAACTCCACCGGCATCGACTATCGCAGGCTTGCTTTGCTCCTTGCAGTGCTCGAGAAGCGGGTCGGTCTCCGTCTCGGAATGCACGATGTGTTCGTCAACATTGTGGGGGGCGTGCGAATTGACGAGCCGGCAGTTGACCTCGGGATCGCGACGGCGATCGTCTCAAGCCTTCGCGACATTCCTGTAGACTCGCAGTCAGTTGCTGTGGGGGAAATAGGCCTTGCCGGCGAAATACGCACGATCGGTCAAATCGAAAAGCGTGTTCTGGAGGCGAAGAAACTCGGATTTAAGCGTATCATCGTCCCAAAGAACAATTTAAAGGGTCTGAAGGTCAATACGGAAATTCAGGTGGTGGGGGTCGATCGAATCGAGAAAGCTATGGAAGAGCTGCTCAACCTCTAAACTATCCCTCGCGCATGATCGGCATTATCGGTCTGGTATCCATCGTCGCATGCTGGATACCACAGACAATCGAGACGATCAAAACGAAGCGTTGCAACATCAAGCTCTCCTTCCTCGTGCTCTATCTCGTCGGGAGCGTCTCCCTCACTGTCCACGCATACTTCATCGGGGACTTAGTCTTCATGATCCTCAACAGCATTGCCACAGGGGAGGCCGCAGTCAATCTTTACTATAAAGTCCACTCTCCTTGAGCGCCATGAATCGACTTGTCCTCGCGACTCGAAATTCCAACAAGGCAAGAGAAATCAAGGAAATTCTCAAGCGCACTGATGTCCAGATACAGACGGTGAATGATTTTCCATATATCGGAGAGATCCGGGAGGAGGGGGCGACATTCGAGGAAAATGCGCTCCTGAAGGCGCGAACCGTTTTCGAAAAGACCAAGTTTCCCGCCCTCGCTGATGATTCGGGGTTCGAGGTGTTTTACCTCAACATGCGACCTGGTATCTTCTCAGCGCGCTATTCCGGTGCGAACCATTCAGATGAAAGCAACAACAGGAAGATTTTGGAGGAGCTCCAGGGGGTTCCGGACCGTCGCCGGCGAGCGAGATTTCGTTGTGTGATGGCTTTCGTGGCGCACGGGGTGGAAAGAGTGGTCGAAGGCAGCTGCTCGGGAAAGATCGTTGTTGAACCCCGTGGGTCGAATGGATTCGGTTATGATCCTCTGTTCCTTCCGATGGGATACACGCAAACGTTCGCCGAACTTGCCCCTGACGTCAAGAATACAATCAGTCACCGCGCGAGAGCACTGGAACAAATCCTACCAATCTTGCGAGATTATTTTCAGAAGTGAAGCGTTCTCCCCTTAACGAGTTGGGTTGTCAACGGGGCTCATCGTGAACCCTTTCGCCCCGACTTTGTTTGGGCCTGAGTGTGCTGCAAAGACTCTTCACAGCCATCGGAAACAAGAAATCGGCTTGTGAGCCTGCCCGAACTGACTGGTCAGGCCGGCCCTCGTCACTCCGTTCACTCCTCCAGTTCACTTCCTGCTCATCGTTCTCGACCTGGAAACCGCGTGCGGTTGGTGTCAGTGGGCCGAGGGCCTGAATCTAGGCACCAATGCGCTTGTTGTCGAGGACTTTTCTCCTAACGTCTCTCGTGGCGTGCAAGAAATTCGCAGGAATTTTTCCCACGGCTAAGTGGCTGTTTTGCTTGAATGTTTCCGTTAATTGTGGTATGTTAGATTGCTTATACGATAAAAAATTGCGATTCTGGCCTTCCTCATGAGCCTGCTGCCTTTTTTTCGCAACGGTAAACTGAAACCGAATTGGGAGTATCACGTCAAGGGTATCATCTGGCGAGTTCTATTTTCGGGAAATGATAGGATCGTTGGTGAAGATCGTGACCAGCAATCGAAATCAGTCTCTTTTTTTTGTCTGAATGGAAGGTCTGGAGAAGTCCTTTGGGAAGGTCTTCGATTGGATGAGCACTGGTGGGTTACCATTGAGCTGATCCGGGACGGCGTATTGTTTATCACCGAATTCGTAAGGCCAGACCTTCCAGAGCTAGGAAAGATCTATGCTGTCGATCTCGAGACAGGAAAAGTTCTGTGGACAAACTCTGAGCTCAAAATGCTCTTTGTTGCTGGAAGTCGAGTCTATGCGTCGCGCGAGTTGTTTGAGCGTCGTGTGTATTATGCGCTGGACCTTCGAACGGGAGAGCATGTGGGCGAGCTCGGAGGTGACGCTGAACAGATCTATCTTTTGAAAGAAGAGGGAGGGTCGACGAGTGAGGAAGGGTTGCTCTTCCCAGAGGTTCTCACCGAGCAGTCACACGACCATGCTCTTGTCCATTCCATCGTATCGCTTCGGTGCAAGGAGAAAAATATCAAGGGTCCCGTTGAGTTTATCCACTTTGGGAAATACATTCTGGTTAGTTTCCACCAGCTCATCCTGAGCACCTCGGGATTCATCGATACACGAGCGAAGACCCAGGATGGTATGGTCAATAATCAATTTCTCATCGTGGATGCAGATTCTCGGAAGATCCTTTTTCAGGAAACGCTGAACCTCAAGTCACCCAACCCGGTGCCGGACTCCTTTTTTGTTAAGGACGATCTGGTCTACTTTATCCGAGAAAAGCAACATCTTGTGGCCATTCGACTGAGAACGTGAGTGCATCATGCAGGTTGTCACTAAAAAGCTCCACATGAGCACAAAGGGCCATACGGATGTTATCGATCTGACGGGGAAATTGTCCGATCTGCTCTCAAAGGCGGGGATGAAGGATGGCAGCATGACCGTGTTTGTCGCGGGTTCCACTGCCAGTATCACGACGGTTGAATACGAACCGGGCTTGATCAAGGACCTTCCAGAAGCGTTCGAGCGACTTGCTCCCTCGGGGAGAACGTATCATCACGATGCGACATGGGGAGACAACAACGGGTATTCGCATGTCCGTGCGTCGATGGTCGGTCCAACGTTGATAGTTCCGTTCTCGAAGGGGAGCTTGCTCCTCGGCACGTGGCAGCAGGTCGTGCTCATCGATTTCGATAACCGTCCTCGCGAACGCGATGTAATCGTTCAGTTGATGGGGGAGTAAAGAAGTTAGTCGATTCAGTCCGGGAGGTCCCGTCCCGCCGCACTTCCTGAATGGATCGCTTCGCAGTCGGCTTAGCCATTGAGTGGGACGGTGCGTTCAGTGATGGAATCATGAGGAAAATCCGTATCAAACATGTCGATGCCTTCACGACGATTCCGTATACAGGCAATCCGGCTGGAGTCGTAACCGACGCGGATGGGCTGACGGAAGGCCAGATGCAGGCGATCGCGCGGGAGATGAATCTCTCCGAAACGGCGTTCATTCTCCCGCCGAGCAAGTCGAGCGCTGACCTTTCTATCCGCTGGTTCACCCCGTACTTAGAAGTGCCGCGCTGCGGACATGCAACTATTGCAGGATTTCATGCGCTTGCCGAGGAAGGAAAATGTGGGCTGACGAAGGACGGAGTCTACCACTTTCAGCTGGAAAGCCGGTCTGGGATCCTCCCTATTGAAGTTCAGAAGAATTTGGGTCAGGTCGATGTGAGATTTGGCCTGCGGGTTCCGACATTTAGGCGGGCATCACAGTACAAGCTGGACCTCATGAGGATCCTCAATATTCAGTCGGATGAGTTTGACCATCATCTCAGCATCGTGCAGACGGACTACCTTTTCGTCCCCATTCGACGCTTGCACACCATGTTCTCAATGAAACCAAACTTTCAGGCCATCGCGAATTTCATGAAAATGCGAAACCTGGGGGGCATCTGCGTCTTTACCACCGAGACAATCGACCGCACCTCCAGCGTCCACTCACGGTTTTTCGCACCTGCAGCCGGGATCGATGAAGATCCAGTGACCGGATCCTCGAACGGTCCCCTGGGTGTTTATCTCCTTGAGTTTGGACTCATCGATCCAAAAGACGGAGCCTGTCGGATCATCGCCGAACAGGGTGACGTAATCGGTCGGAAAGGTCGCGTTGTGGTTGATCTCGAGGTGAAGGAAGAGAACGTATCTGCGGTGAAAATTGGTGGACAGGCGGTAACCGTACTTCAAGGCGAATTGGTGGTGTAGAGTGATTACCCGCGTGAGCCACCTGCTGGGATTCGGAGCTGTCATCCTGGTGTGTAGCTGCGGTCGCGATGTTCTTCCCCCTGACACCACAGAATCAGCATGGTCTGTCAGGTTGTCCATGCCGACTCCACGACAGGAGATCGCGATTGCAATGCATAACGGGAACATTTATGTCTTCGGTGGCCTCGGCAGTAACGGGAGTACGTTGACGACAGCGGAACGCTATGATCCTGCAGCCGACACGTGGGAGACGATCGCTCCACTTCCAGTCCCGCTCAACCATGCAGCGGCAGCAACCGCCGGAGGAAAGATTTACGTCGTCGGAGGTTCTCAGACGTTCCCGCTTGAGCCGGAAAGTTTCGTGTTCGAGTACGATCCCAAGGTTGGGTTCTGGACGTCACGATCTCAAATGCCGTTCGTCCGGGCAGCGATGGCAGCCGTGACTGTAGATGAAAAATTGTACGTGGTCGGAGGAGTTGGTCAATTACCTGCGTCAGTCCTTGAGTATTCACCCTCTCTCGATCAGTGGCAGGTGAAGAGTGCTGACATGCCAACGCTGCGCGAACATCACGCCGCGGCGGTATCGAATGGAATGATTTATGTATTCAGCGGTCGATGGGAAGGTCAAAATGTTGCAGCCGTCGAGGCGTATGACCCCTTGAACGACATCTGGCTTTCAAGAGCCTCGATCCCCACGGAGCGTAGCGGTCTCGCAGCGTGTGCTGTGAACGACACGATCTATGTCCTGGGCGGGGAGCTGCCCGAGGTCTTTGCAACCAACGAAAGATATCTTGTCGCATCGGATGTGTGGGAACGATCTGAGCCGATGCCGACTGCGCGTCATGGGCTCGGGGCGGTGCAGGTCAGCAGAAGGATCTATTCGATCGGCGGCGGTCTAGTCGCCGGTTTACGCCCAACTGGAGTTGTGGAAGTTTTTACCCCGTAGTTCTGGGAGGGAGGTGAGAAGATGAATCTTCGAACGCTCGTTCTCGTCTCACTGGCATTGTTCAACTCTGCATCGGTCTCCGTGAGCGGTAGAGTCTACCTCATTGGCCGTTCGGATATACTCGGCCTTTCTCCAACAAATTGCAACGAAGAGTAGAATACGAGAAGATGGTGAATATCGACAAAGCGGACATAAAACGAGAAGTACTCGATATGGATGTTCTCTTTGTTGGGGCTGGGCCTGCCAGCCTCGCTGGAGCCATCCATCTCTCGAATCTCATCAAGCGCTATAACGAGCGATTGGCGCGAGGGGAAGAATCAGGTTCACAACTTGACCTCACGATAGGGGTGATCGAAAAAGGGGCACGCATAGGTCATCACTCCCTTTCGGGAGCGGTTCTCGACCCAATCGCGCTTCGCGAACTGTTCCCGGATTTTGAAAGCCAGGGCGTGCCACTCGAAGGTCCTGTCGAAGAAGACCACTTCGTTTACCTCACGAAGCGTGGAAAAATTACTTCCCCGATGACTCCTCCACCGTTGAAGAATCATGGTTACCACGTTGTCTCTCTCAACAAGTTGGTCCGGTGGCTCGGGGAGAAGGCCGAACAAGCGGGAGTCAGCGTCTTTCCAGAATTTCCGGGATCCGAGATTCTGTACGATGGTGACACGGTGACTGGCGTGCGAACTGCCGATAAGGGGGTTGATAAACAAGGAAAGCCGAAGCCGAATTTCGAGCCGGGAGTTGACATCCACGCGAAGGTCACGGTCCTCGGGGAAGGCGTGCGAGGCTCGCTCGCTAAGCAGTTGATCAGAAAACTGCGGCTGGACGAGGGACGAAATCCGCAGGTCTACGCAATCGGAGTGAAAGAGATCTGGCAGATGCCGAAGGGAAGCGTCATGCCGGGAGTAGTCTGGCATACGATGGGCTTTCCGCTCAGGATCGAGACGTACGGTGGAGGGTTCATCTACACGATGAAGGACGATTTGATCGATATCGGATTCGTGGTAGGATTGGACTATCGTGATCCATTTACGGACGGCCATCGTGAGTTCCAGAAATATAAGACGCATCCCTGGGTTGCGTCACTCCTGAAGGGAGGAAAGATGGTCGGATACGGAGCAAAGGCCATTCCGCTCGGTGGGTACTTCTCCATGCCGCGTCTGTATGCCGATGGAGTGCTTCTCGTTGGCGATGTCGGCGCGCTGCTCAATACGATGCGGCTTAAGGGAATTCACATTGCGATGAAGTCGGGCATGCTTGCGGCCGAGACGATTGTTGATGCGCTGTGCAAGAAGGATTTTTCTTCGCAACAACTGAGTTCCTACGAGAATCGTCTCAGACAGAGTTGGGCCGGTCAGGAATTGTTCCGCGTCCGCAATTTTCACCAGGCATTCAAGTATGGTCGATGGGCCGGGTTGTTCAACGCTGGATTGATGCTCGTCACTGGAGGACGCGGATGGGGCGTCGTTGACAAACTTCACGCAGAGGCCGGTCACGAACGCATGACGAGAGTGGAGGAGTACTACGGAAAGCAGGTGGAGCCGGAGGCGATGATGTTCGACGGAGAATTGACGGTCGACAAACTGAGCGATGTTTACCTCTCCGGCACGAAGCACGAGGAGGATCAGCCGAGCCATCTCGTGGTTGCGGACCTCGATGTCTGCCATCACCGCTGCACGATCGAATACGGGAATCCTTGTCAGTATTTCTGTCCAGCAAACGTCTATGAGATGGTTCCTCGGGAGGACGGAGAAGGAAAACGCCTTCAGATCAACGCGTCGAACTGCGTTCATTGCAAGACATGCGACATCATGGATCCCTATGAAATCATTACCTGGGTGACCCCGGAGGGCGGGGGCGGACCGGTGTATACAAACCTCTGAGGAGCGTATGGGAAAGTATCGCACATTGGTGGTTCGGTTTCTTGACGTTCCCAAGAACCTCTACCTGAGAACGTTTGACGACGAGCAGCAGGCAGTCGAGGATGCGAAGAAGAAATTGGTGGAGCTCAACGGTGACGCGGCCGTTGTCTCTCTCGTTCAGAACGGCGAAACGATGGTCATTCATCGATTCGACCGACAGGGAGCATAGCTCAGGAAATCTTCTTAAGGTACAGAAATTCGCCTCTCGTAAAGCTCCTCACGGAGGACAATTCCTTCTGCGTAACTTCTGCATAGCTTTAAGGATCTCTGTTGGAACATTGGTATACGCATTGAAGATCACATACTGGTCACCGAAACGGGCGCAAAGATTTTGTCAGGCGAAGTTCGTCGGGAGATCGGGGAGGTCGAGCGGATGATGAAAAAGCGGGGATTGGGAAACATCGATGTGGAGGACTAGATCAGGCAAAGATTCTCTTACTCGTTTCAGAATTCAGTCTGAGGACTGGTGGAAGGTAACCTTTTCAGCTACCCGATTTGTGTAGAGAGCCAGAGAGTTTTTTCCCTATCGCGTGTACCAGTGGCTTAAAAAGGCTTTCAACTCATCAAATGATTGGAAAATCTTGGTCGTACATCCGATGACCCATCCGGGTATCTCTGTGAGGCTGATACTCGTCACCAGGTACACCGGCTTCCCAAAATACTTTGCGATCGTTAGTTCCCCCTTCGTTCCAGCCCCTCTTTGGGCGCTTTCATCCCAGTAACACACGACGTAGTCCGACCGCTGCGCGATCTCGCGGCAGTCAAAATCAACAATGTTCTGCATGATGTCACGAAATTGTTCGATATTCTCCCGCTTCAACTGCCGAAAATCGATGCCAGGATAGTGGGTTGATAGAAACTCTTCACTTTTTTCGTTGGGCTTAAAAACACGATGTCCGAGCCTATCCTCGATCCACCGATGGAGGTCGGCGCGCCAACCGGCTCCCTCGCTCTCTGCGTACTCCATTCCGCCGGATAGATACGCGTTGATGTTTCTCCACATGGTAGTGCCGTTCCGACAAAATGATTGAACGAGAGGTGCATGCAAGTGCGTACCTTAACGCCCACCCTGCCCCTTTATGTTGTATAAAGATTTAGCTGCAGGGGCACTAGCACCCAGGATTTTAATCGACGTTGGAGGAGCTGAGAGGCAATCGTTATCGCGGTTTGATAGCCTGGCCCCGTCCCGACCTTGCCAGCCCGTATGCACTGAAGCAGGTGGGGATTCGGGGGCAGGCCAGCGGACTGTTCTCCAGTTTGCACAGTCCGGGAAGTCCCGTCCCAGAGGAATGCCTTCGGCACGTTTGGCAGATGGCGTTGCCATCTGCACCAGGCAACTCACGTTTGCCTCAGCGGTGTAGGAGTCTCGATCTCGTTGCTGCTCGTCAATCTGCGTCGAGGTACTTCTCTCTCTGGTCTTCGTTCAGATCGTGGATAGTCTGGAACGTGTGAGTGAGCGCGTCCAACTGCAGGATCAATTCCTTCTTTTCATATCGCGGCGCTAAGATTGAACCGTCGATCGCGTATATTCGCCGTGACGGCTCATCATAGAACGTATAGTTCACAAAGGGTCCGCCGCCGCTCTGGTCACTGAAGCGCCACAGACCGCGCATCTCGAGGGCGTATCGCCCCAGAAAATTAGTTTCCCGTATCGAGAATGCTCGCATGCTGTCGAAGTCGTCGGCGATCTGAACATACACACTGTCGTCGATCGTCCGGTAGAACTTCTTCGTAAGCTGATTGCGGAGGTCAAAGGTCCAGGTCTGCGTCTGGAAGGCCGGGTTTGCATTTTCGATCCAGTGGACGAACACCCAGCGCTCCATATCCACAGGGTTCGCGCGGCGAAGCCACACGAACCGCTCGGTACTCGAATCCACAGCCACCCAATAGTCCGGTTGGATGAACATCATCCATTCATAGTTCCGCAGGAAGCGTTTCTTCACGTCGGTCTGCTCGTACTTCGCATCTGAATAGATCGCATTGAGTTCACGCTGGAGAGACACTTTCTGGAAGTAGTACAGCAGCGGCTCTCGGTTCGCACGAATGTTGGCGGTGAGCACGTCCAAGTTCTTCGCGGTCAAGAACATGATGATCTGCTCGCGGCGGTATAGATCGTACTTGTTGATCACGAATTCTTCTCCCGACTCCACGAGAGCCTGCACCTCGGAGCTGAGTGAACCGCCGATGAACTGGGCGGTCGGTCCCTCCGAGGAAAGCGGTGCAACGATCAGCAGGTTCTTGTATGTCTTGTAGTCCTTGAACTCCGCGATGGAGTGATGGCGAATCGTGAACAGCTTCTCCGGTTGAGGTGTGAGTATCTTCATCTCGAGTGCCTCGCGGAGGTGCACTTCCACTGCTACCCAGTCAGTTGAGTCAGCAAACACCAGAATCTCATCGTTGTCCCCGATGGCCTTGAGCTTGAACTGCTCGCACCCGATGAATAGGATCGAGCTCAAAGCAAAGAGGAAGAGGGCCAGTCCGGTCCTTCTCATGCCTCACCCCGTTTTCCCAACGAGTTGAGCTGTCAGCAAGCAAACACCGTCTCGAGCTAGTAAACTCCGAGCAGCTTGTGGAGCATGGGATAGAAAAGAGCGTACAATCCCCACATCGATCCGCCCACGCCGAGAGGAATCGTAATGTTGTCATCGACGGGAAGTGCGGAGGCTTCGATCAGCATCCCCACCAGAGCCGAGACGGCACCGATCCCGTACTCTCCGATGGAGGAGGAAAGTTTCGGGGTCACGAGGACGACGAGTATCGCAGAAACGAGAAACGCGATACTCCCTTCCAGACTCTTGGAGAGGAACTTTCGACGTCCCCACCGCCTTCCAACGAGAGCCGCGACGGAATCCGATACGATCAGGATCGCGAAGCTCGATATGACGATGATTTTCGGGAACACCAGAACGCAGAAGGTCGCGGAGAGGAGCAGGTTTGTCGCCCCGTTCAACTGCCTGTACCGAATACTTCCGGGCTTGCTTTTGTTGGATATCTCGTGCGGCCGCAGAAGCAATCCGAAGATCTTATGAAATAGTTGAGCTGTGGGGGCATGATAATGTCGCGCAATGTCCACGAGCAAGAATGAGGCCGTCAGCGGAATGAGGATGTTGAGCGCGGTCGATCGAGAGAGAAATGTATAGAACACCGGGATGGAGAGTGA
This sequence comes from Bacteroidota bacterium, assembly GCA_036477295.1. Classification (GTDB taxonomy): domain Bacteria; phylum Bacteroidota; class Ignavibacteria; order UBA10030; family JAZGDE01; genus JAZGDE01. The sequence continues at coordinate 14,199 of JAZGDE010000019.1, forward strand.
ACAAAAATGAATAGACTTGCGGATCAGCTCAGCGCGGTATTCAATATTCGCACCATCTCGCATGGACTATTTCTTCGAATCTTCCTGTTCCTCCGAGTGTGTGCTCCTCGGCTTGCTTGCCCCCTCCGGACTTGCCCTCCCGACACTGTCGGAATCAGGGCGAGGTCGGGATTCGGGGCTTACTTCCGTCGGAGCCTGCCCGCCTTCGGCGTTGAGGCGGGTCGGTGATTGACCCCCGGCGAGTTGAGGGGTTTCCTTATCGCCGTTGCGGGGCTGAGCTATTGGCGAAAGAGCCTCGCCACGAATGATCCTGTCAATTTCCTCACCATCAAGGATTTCCCGCTCCAGCAAAGCATTGGCAAGTCGATTGAGCGCATCGATATTGTCGTTTAGGATCTTCTCAGCCCGCTTCATGCAGCTGGTCACGATCTTTTTCACTTCTTCGTCGATGAGAACGGCGGTGCTCTCGCTGAAATTGCGGGACCGAGTGATCTCGCGGCCGAGGAAGATCTCCTCCTCCTTTGTCCCAAAGGTCAGCGGACCCAGCTTCTCGCTCATCCCCCACTCGGTGACCATTTTCCATGCAATCTCCGTTCCCCGTTCGATATCGTTGCCAGCACCCGTCGTCAACTCATTGAAGATAATCTTTTCGGCGGCCCGTCCTCCAAGGGCGTACGTGATCATCGCTTCGAGATACTGTTTCGAGTAGGTGTGTTTTTCGTCCATGGGTAAGTAGGTCGTCACACCGAGAGCCCGACCGCGCGGGATGATCGTCACCTTGTGGACAGGGTCTGCCTCCGGCACCATCCTGGCGACGAGCACATGTCCCGATTCGTGGTAGGCGGTCACCTTCTTCTCCCGTTCGGAGATGATGAGGCTCTTGCGCTCCATACCCATCATGACCTTGTCTTTCGCATCTTCAAAATCCCTCATCGAGACCATCTTGCTGTTCCGCCGTGCAGCGAGGAGTGCGGCCTCGTTGACGAGGTTGGCGATTTCGGCGCCCGCAAGTCCCGGTGTGCCTTTGGCAAGAACATCCAGTTGCACGTCGTCCGACAGCGGAATGTTTCGCGTGTGGACCTTGAAGATACCCTCTCGTCCTCTGACATCCGGTCGGTCGATCACAACCTGGCGGTCGAACCGGCCAGGACGGAGGAGGGCGGGGTCGAGCACGTCTGGTCGGTTCGTCGCGGAAATGAGAATGACGCCGGTGTTCTGTTCGAATCCGTCCATTTCGACGAGTAGCTGATTGAGTGTTTGCTCTCGTTCGTCGTGTCCACCGCCGATCCCAGTGCCGCGCTGTCTTCCAACGGCATCCATCTCGTCGATAAAGATGATGCAGGGGGCGTTTTTCTTTCCCTGCTCGAACAGATCTCGCACGCGGCTTGCTCCAACTCCGACAAACATTTCGACGAACTCAGCTCCTGACATAGAGAAGAACGGAACTCCCGCTTCGCCGGCAACCGCTCTTGCGAGCAGCGTTTTGCCGGTTCCCGGCGGTCCCAGGAGGAGCACACCGCGTGGGATTTTTCCACCCAACTTTTGAAATTTTTCCGGTTCTTTCAAGAACTCGATAATCTCCTGCAACTCCTGCTTTGCTTCGTCGACACCTGCCACATCGGTGAACGTCACGCGTGGCTGGCCTTGATTGATCAACTTCGCGCGACTCTTCCCGAACGAGAAAATCCCTTTTGTGCCTCCTCCTTGCATCCGTCGCATGAAGAACACCCAGACGACCAGGATGAGAAGCCACGGCAGCATGCCCATGAGAGGCCCGAACCATGTGTTGTCCTCCTTGACCACATCAATCACGATTCCACGCTGGGTCCAGTCACTGATGATCTCGTCATCGATGTTCGAGTACGGCAGCGTCAGCACAAACCGTTCAATCCGTTGGGATTTTCCGTCCCTTGTTGTGACCGTATGCTCCTGCTTCAGCACGCCGTGGAAATCATAATTGTTCAGGTCCGATTTCTTTACGATGGCCTCTTCGATCAGGTTGGACCGAAGGAGTTCCTGGTACTGAGTAAAGGAAATGTCGTATTCCTTCTGTTCCGTTTTATTAACTAGCATCATCACGAGGAACACCGCCATGATGATGGCCGACCAACTCAGAATGACCTTCAAGACTCGACTCCATTGAAAGTCGTCATTACCCCTCCCCGGGCCCTTCCTCCGGCGTCCGCGATTCGACGGACGGGGGAACGATCGCCGCTTTGGTTTCTCCTGCGAATCCTTATCTTGATGCTCATCCATGACGTTCCAGCTCTCCTCTCCGTTACTGGTTCCTGCTCTACGCCGGAGGCGTATGAGCCTCTGGCTCAGACGCGAGCAATCGGTAGATCGACTTCAGATTCCTGACCTTTTGCACGAAATCCAATCCATACCCAATGACAAACTCGCTCGGTATTTCGAATCCGACATAATCGATCGGGAAATCAATTTTCGCTGCATCTGTCTTGTACAAGAGTGTAACAACCCGAAATGACTTTGGGTTCTGCCGCATAATCAGGCGCTTAATGAAATCGATTGAAAGACCGGAATCCACAATATCCTCAACGACGATGATGTCCCTTCCCGGAACCTGACAATTCAAGTCCTTGAGCATTGTCACATTCCCCGACGAGATCTTCGCATCGCCGTAACTGGATAACTTGAGGAAATCTACCTCGCACTCGACCTTGATCTCGCGAATGAGGTCAGAAAAAAAGATGAATGAACCATTCAACACTCCGATGAAGATGGGTACTTTCCCTGCATAGTCTTTATCAATCTGACCAGCGAGGTCTATCACACGGAGACGGATTTTTTCTTCAGGGATGTACAGTTCAAACTGCTCTCCGTTCACCGTGATGATATCGCTCATGCATCGCTCGAATATCACGACCGTCGATGGGCAATCTTCAACCTCAGGACACGCTCGGTCGCCTCGGTGACCTTGAATCGGTTGTCAAGGCGCTTTCCACACACCCAGACGATGCTGCCCTCATTCTCGAGGACCGGAATCTGAGATTTTTCGTACAGAGCCACCTTCTCGTTGACAAAAAAATCGCTCAGCTTCTTTTTCCCCTTCATGCCGATGGGAACGAACCAGTCGCCGTTCTTCCAAGATCGCAAGAGCACTGTGTTGCCAAGCTTTCCCGCGTCGACGAACGCTATGTTCCGGTCCGCACTGAACGTCACCTGATTCCGATCGACGAGGGACGATTGAAATTCAAACTCTGGGAATTGATAGGCTTGGTTGATCGTCACCTCGTACCGAAACCCGCGTTGACGGTTCATTCGTACCAGCACAAGGGCGTCACGGTCTTTGAAAGCCACGACATCCTTGAACACATCGACCTGCGAGCCGGTCTCCGCCTCCGTGAGGTCGAGGATGCTGCGGATTTTCTCGAAATTCACTTGTCGCGCAGTCAACGACTTGAGGGCAAGCAGAACGACATTTTCCTGAACAAAATAAAGATAACTCCTTAATCTGGAAATATCAAGGTCAATCCTGTGCTCCCCCGAGCTCCGCACCACCGACCTAAGGCCCTCCTGCACTTGCGCTTTGAGGTATTCGTTCAGGTGACTGAAGAGTTCTGCAGTTCGATTCAACGTTCTGACGATGTTCTCGTTGAGGTTCTTCCTAATGGCCGGGAGCAATGTCCGTCGAATGTAATTTCGGCGATACAATTGCTTCCGGTTGCTCGAATCTTCTCGATGCTTCAGATTGCCGGCTCGTGCGTATGCATCGACGTCGGCACGGGTTGCAAAGAGAAGAGGCCGTACGACGTTCACGTCTTTACGCTGCGTGGGGATCCCTGAAAGTCCGGCAACGCCCGCCCCTCGGAAGAGGTGGAGTAACACTGTTTCCGCGTTATCATCGGCAGTGTGTGCGGTAGCAACTTTTTCGAATGCGTAAGACCTTAGCAGCTTCTGAAAGAACTGGTACCTCAAGTTGCGCGCTGCTTCCTCGATCGAAAGTTTCTCTCTCTTCGCGTACTCTTTTGTCCTCAGTCGCTCCACATAGTAATCAACCTTATACAGCTCAGCGAGTCGTCGAACGAATACTTCGTCCCGGTCCGATTCACGCCCTCGAAGTCGATGGTTGCAGTGAACAACAGCCAGCGTGAGCCTGTCGTCATTTTGCAAGTGACAGAGAGCATCGAGCAGGACGGTCGAGTCCCTCCCCCCGCTCACTGCGATCAGGATCTTGTCCCCGGGTTCGACCAATCGGTGACGACTGCAGAAACAGCTCAAACGATCCAGGAACGACTTCGTGACGCCAGTTTGTTGCTTGATAAACCTTCTCATGAGAATCACTGCCGACGTTGTCTCGAGAGAGAAACTGAACGCGACCCGTCAAGTAGATTCCAACGCCTGAGAGCAGCGTCTGTAGAGTTCGATGGAGAAGAAAGTTGACGCTCCGGACTCAGCGATCCAATTCATCTTAAATATATAGCATCCATGGCGGAAATTCAAATTTCCTAATTGACATGTTTTGAGCCACTTACTACAGATAGCACACGTACGAGCGCCGGCTTACTCACAATGCCTGGCCGTTCAGGTATCAATCGTGTGGGCCACGTCAACAACGGATCGCAACATGGCTTGGCTGTCGATGCTCGAGAGTTTTTATGTTATCGTGGGAACGCTGCCTCGGGTAACCTTCACCTAGGACTCAACTCTTACTGTCCTTTGTGGCAGAACGTGTGTGGATAGACTGAAAGTACTCATCATCGTCGGAAGATCGACAAGCCAGGAATACATCGAGAAGTTATTGCGCCGTCTCCGCAGCTGTCTGTTCGGTGATCACCTTCTGGTCAGCAGTTTTCGTGATGACCTGGTGCGCGTGCTCGCGGAGCCACGTATTCTTGGTCTTCATTCCGTTGATGAGGAACTGCCGAACGCGGTTCTCGGAGCCATGGCCATGGAATGCCCGGTGGTGGCAACGAACGAAGCAGTCAAAGACGGCATGACCCGCCATCTGATGTCAATTCCTATTTCGGACGATCTCTTGCTGGGCCGATTGCGTTTCTTGTATTGAGGATCAAGAGCTCAGGAGAAGAATGGGGCAACAAGGGCGCCAAAAAGTGGAGGGAAACTTCGATTTTGAAAAGAGTCTACGTCGGTATAAGGGAGTGCTTCTCGGGATAAAACTGCGAAAAAGTTTTGAATTCGACTTTCTTTTTCTGTATATTATGCGGTTCGCTACAGATCGGAACGGTAGCATTCAGCATGGGTGGTTTGCTGGTGACTGGGCGTGCCGGATTCATCGGATTGTATCTCGTTGAGCGCTCGCTGGCGAAGGATGAAACGGCCGTCGGCAGGGACAAGGATTCAAATCTTTGGCGATAGTTCGACGGCGCGCGATTACACGTACGTCGAGGATATTTTCGATGGCATTCTCAAGGCCAGCAACAAGTGTCAAGGATTTGAGATTTTCAACCTCGGCGAATCCCGGACTACCTCGCTGTAGGAACTGATCAGCCTCATCGAGTCCTCTCTGTGCAAAAAAGCGCATGTCGAATATCTGCCGCCACGTTCGGGAGAGATGCAAGTCACGTGCGCTGACCTTCGGAAGTCAAGGCAGTTGTTGGGTTACGACCCGCGTGTGCCGACCGAAGAAGTCGTCTGGAGGTTTGTGTGATTGTTCCTGAATGAGAGCCAGAGTGCTAGCGGAGTAACAGAAAGGAAAGCATCGGTATTATGAAAGCTGGGATCATTTCGGCCGGAGAGGGTTTGCGGCTGAGAGAAGATGGAATTCAGACCCCTAAACCCCTCGTGGAGGTCGATGGTGTCCCGCTCATAGATCGCCTGCTCACTGCCTTCACGGAGAATGGCGTCGCGGAGACTGTCTGCATCGTGAACGAGACGGGTTCGGCGGTTCAACAGCACGTCAGTTCTTTATCACTTCCTCTTCCCGTGCGTTTCATCCGCAAAAGGACGGAGAGCTCGATGCACAGCCTGTTCGAGCTTTCTCCGTATCTCACCGACGCCTCCTTTTTGATCACGACTGTGGATTCTGTCTTCGATCCGGATGAATTTCGCCGCTTCGTGCTTTAGTGCCAGCGAACCAAGACGCTCGATGGGATTCTTGCGGTCACAAAATTTGTTCAAGATGAAAACCCTCTATGGGTTGAAGTCGACCATGCCAATCGTGTCATCCGTATAGGGCAGAACCTGCCATCAGCGCTCTATGTGACAGGAGGGATCTACTATTTTTCTCCCTCCATATTCAGGGAGAAAGAAAGTGCGCTTCGGCAGGGGGTCTCACGCTTGCGCAATTATCTTCCCCTTCTCGTCGAAAGCGGATACCGGTTCAATGCCTATGTGTTCTCGAAAATCGTCGATGTCGATCATGCCGAGGACATCATCACAGCCGATCACCTTTTGAAATCTGTCAGGACTCTTCACTCGTAGAAGGCTATGGACACTGACGTTTTGCGCATATCCGACCGGATCAAGGGAAAGGTTTACAATATTCAGCGCTATTTCTTCTTTTGCGCGGACGTAGTCCTGGCTCTTCCGTCAGCCTTCCGGTATCGTCGGGACACGCTGGAGCAAATGTACGTGAACGGAGTTCAGGCCGTTACGATCACGGCGATGGGGGGTCTGTTCATCGGATTAATCCTGGCGATTGAAGTGGGGCATCGCTTTGAAGCCTTTGGTGCAAAGCTGCTCGTCGGCCGCACGGTGGCCCTTGCGGTGGTGCGAACGCTCGGGCCGGTCATCACCGGTCTCATGCTGGCGGCGCGCAATGGGTCGAAGAACGCCGCTGAACTCGGTTCGATGCAGGTAAGCGAGCAGATCGATGCGCTCAGAGCCTTTGGGACAGACCCGATTGCCAAGCTTGTTGTCCCAAGATTGATCTCGTCGTTGATCATGTTTTTGCCATTGACACTTCTTGCCGATGCGATCGCAATCATCGCAGGTATGTGGGTTTCCGATATCTGGCTTCACGTCGATCCCGTCTTCTACTGGAGTTCCGCGATCAACGGATTGCGGATGCAAGACCTGATCGTGGGTTTCACCAAGCCATTCACGTATGCATTTGTTATCTCGACGATCAGTTGTTACTATGGACTCACAACGACCGGTGGTACTACGGGCGTCGGTCGGGCGACAATCAACGCTGTCGTCATGTCATCGATTGTGGTATTATTCGTGGACTTCATCTTCACCAAGGTGGTCTGGGAATTGCTAAAGTAATCTGACAATTGCTGGTACGATTTCAATGGACATGATCCGATTGGAAAACGTGACGCTGGAGCTCGGAGGGAAGAAGGTTCTGTACAACATCAGTCTGCGCCTTCACGAAGGTGAGACGAAAGTAATCCTTGGACCGAGCGGTGCAGGGAAAACGACCATTCTCAAGGCCATGTTGGGGCTGTTGAGACCGCTGTCAGGACGCGTGACCGTCTGTGGCGTGGAGTTGACGCGACTCCGTGAGAGAGATATCATACCGGTACGGCGACAAATCGGCATGATTTTTCAGGGGAACGCATTGTTCGATTCCCTCTCCGTGGCGGAAAACATTCTCTTCTTTGTCCGTGAGAACAATCGGATGAGCGATGCGGAAATGGACCAGATTGTTGAGGACATGCTCCAGCTGTGTAACCTCGGAGCGATCGGTTCTCTGATGCCCGACGAGCTGAGCGGGGGAATGCGCAAGCGGGTTGCCATCGCCCGTGCGCTCGCGTTTCATCCGAAGATTATTCTCTATGATGAACCGACGACAGGTTTGGACCCGATCAATGCAAAAATGATAACGGACGTTATGAATAAGCTGAGCAGTGAACGGCACGTCGGTTCGATCGTTGTCACCCACATCTTGCGGGATGCCTATTCCGTGGCGGATTCCGTCGCAATGATAAAGGAGGGGGTGATTGTCTTTGACGGGTCGTTCGACGAAATTCGCTCCTCACAAGAATCGTTTATCCAAGAATTTCTCACAGAGATTAACTATTCAGACTGAGGTACCGAAACCGTATGCGATGGGTCCTCGTTCTTGTCGCTCTTCAGCTCGTGGCGACGTCATTTGCACAGCGACCGGTCCTCGTTACGGAAGAGCCTTTCACTCTCGGTGACGGCAATCAAGTCATTGGTCTGGGATTTGAGTATCTTCGCAAGTCCTCTAGCGATGAAGGGATCAGCTTATCGCGACTCTGGAAGGTACCTGTTCTCCAGGTTGAAGTTGGACTTGGAGAACGAGTCAATTTCCAACTCCACTGGCGGGGTGGGCTATTTGCGAGATCGAGCGATGGAGCCAACGTGTCCGACTTCGGTGACCTCTTCCTCGCGACGAAGATCCTCATCCTGCGAGAAACACATGGACTTCCTGCACTTGGATTCAAGTATGCTGTGAAGCTCCCGATCACGGGAGATGAAAAAGGGCTGGGAAGTGATAACACGGATTTTTTTGGTTCTTTGCTTTTCTCTAGAAAAATTGGTATCGTGGCAAGCCGGTTGAACCTTGGCATCGGCATCCTCGGGCATCCGCGCGCGCAAAACGCGCAAGACGACATCTTCACGTATGGCGCGGCACTTCTTCTCCCGATCAAACAGTCGGTTGCATTGTTCGTGGAAACGGCGGGCTTCTTTGGGCCGTTTGAGGATGATGACAAGCTCGTTGGGCGTTTGGGTCTTCAAGTCCGTAGGTTCGACCTTGCGTGGGCAGCATTTTGGGGCGTCAAGCTTTCTGGAACGCCTCGCGATTTCAGCACCGCGTTCGAATTGAGTGAGCGCTGGGGGATTGGGGTCTTTGTTTCTAAAGACATGCAACTGTGGTAGGATGTTTTCCGCGTTTCTGAAGTGCTAGATCGGCTATTTGTTGTCATGGACAAGCAGACTTTTCGTTGGTCAGAGATCATGGTTGGGGTCGTTCTCGTCATCGCTTTTGGAGTCTTTCTCGTCGCACTAATCTTGGTGGGAAGCAACGTCAAGCTGTTTTCACCGACCTACTCCTTGAGGATCTTCGTGCCGAATATTGAAGGTCTTGTCGACGGCTCGATGGTCACGCTCGCCGGCAGGAAAGTGGGGTTCGTGAAGGATATCCGATTTACGCAGCAGGATGGGATGAATGGAATAGAAGTCGAACTCAGCATCGATACGAAGTACCAATCGCAGATCACCAAACGGTCGAAGGCGACGATCAAGACGATCGGACTGCTGGGGGATAAGTACGTGGACATCACGCTCGGACAAACAGGTGAGAGGGCTCTGGCTGAAGGCGATCACGTCGCAGTGGACTTGACTCCCGACATCGCCGAAATATCAAGGAAGGTCTCCGATGCGATCGACGATTTTGTCGAAACCGTGCGGCATACAAGAAACATTACGCAAAAAATCGATGAGGGCAAAGGAGCGGTGGGTAGGCTCGTGAATTCTGAGGAGATGTCCGCGAGCCTGGACCAGTTCATCGCCTCTGTGAGTCGTATCACGGCAATCATGGAGTCGAAGACCAGCACCGCGGGGAGAATGCTGCGGGACACCACTCTCTTTGTGGATTTGAGTGCAGTGGTAGAGAACCTCAGTGAAATAACGACGAAAATCAGGCGCGGTGAGGGGACACTCGGAAAAATTGTTACCGACCCGGCACTGTACGAAGAACTTTCTCGATTCGCGAATAAGTCTGATGCGCTCCTATCGAAGATGAACAACTCCGGCAGCTCTGCAGAAAAGCTCCTGACCGACCCTCAGTTATACGATGAGCTCGTCCAGTTGATGAAGGTTCTCAATACGCTGGTGTCGGACCTCAAGGAGCATCCGGACCGGTACTTCCACTTTTCGGTCTTCTAATGTAGGGTTACAGGGTCAACGCTTTTCGGTCCGTAAGACCCGCTCCAACACACCACGAAGTGTCCGCTTCGCGGGTGGCTTCACCAAAGTGGTCCTTCCCGAGGGGACACTTCGTGTCGGATCGGACCTTCGGAAAAAGGGATTTGGCCATACAATAAGGATTCTTTCACTTTCGAAACCACTTGGGCTCTCAGAAAAGCGTCGCACAGGAGAGTCGTGATCCAGATTTATCGCTGATGTTGTTCTCGCTCAGCCGTGTGGGTATGTCACAGATTGAATCAACACTAAAATCTCTCGAGGTTGAAGAAACAATCGACCTCTATTTTTTCCGTCCCCTCGGGTATTTCTTCGCACGTGCGTGCCAGAAGCTGGGCGTCATGCCCAACGCCGTGACCGTCGCGAGCATTGTTCTAGGAGTGCTTGCTGGTCACCTTTTCTATTACCAGAGCCTTACCGTTAATATCGTTGGCATTGCTCTCTTCCTGCTTGCAGACGTCTTTGACAGCGCCGATGGCCAACTGGCCCGGATGAGCGGCGCCTCCTCTAAATTCGGACGGATCCTCGACGGGGTCGCGGGCAACTTGATCTTCGCGAGCATTTACGTCCATTTCTGTCTACGACTTCTCGACCAGGGCCACAGCCCGCTGGTGTTTCTCTTGGCCTTGGTCGCCGGAACCAGCCATTCCTTCCAGAGCGGTATGTCCGATTACTACCGCAATGCCTACCTACGGTTCGTGAACGGAAAGGGAGAACTGGAATCCGCATCGAAGATCGCTAAGGAGTATCGCTCCTACCGGTGGCTTTTGCGTGATGTTGGAAAGAAGCTCCTGTTACGCCTCTACTTAAACTATACGATCCAGCAGGAATTGCTCTCCAGAAACTTTCAGCGGCTCCGTGAGGCGGTCGCTCGAGTGTGGGGGGGCAGACTTCCCTCTTCGTTTTCAGAACTGTACCGCGGTAAGAACAAGTCGATGATGAGGTTGTATTCGACGCTCTCGACCAACTTGCGGATCATCGTCATGTTCATCGTGATTTTCGCTGACAAGGTCATTGTCTTCTTGTGGTTTGAAGTTCTTGTGTTGAACGCATTCTTGGTGATCACAGTGATTCTCCAGGAGCGGATTAATAGGAATCTCACGGTGTGGGTGGAAATGCATCCCGAGGCAACATAAATGCGGAAGGTCGAGGTCATATTTTTCTTGGTCGGTATTATCATCCTGGTGTACCTTGTGCACGCATTCGGCCTCGGGAAGCTGATCGGAAACCTCCGGGACAATGCGTGGATCATTTTCGCTCTCATCGGGACCTATTTCGGAGTCTACCTTCTTAACACGGGCGCCTTCCGAATCGTTCTTGGAAAGGAGACTAGTCGCATCAGTTTCCCCCAGCTGTTTAGCATCACGGTCTCGGGTTTCGCGATCAACTACGTGACACCTTTCGTCAACCTTGGAGGCGAGCCGTATAAGATCCATGCGCTGTCGAAAAAGCTCGAAGCGTCACAATCGGTCTCGTCGGTCGTCTCCTTTCGAATGCTTCACCTCCTCGCGCATCTGTTCAGTTGGTTGACCGCGATCATCCTCGCGTTCTTCTTTATTGACATTACGATTCCGCTCCTGCTCCTCCTGCTGGTAACGGGTTCGATCATTCTCGCCCTTATCGCACTCGTCTTTCTTGGACACGAGAAGGGTTTGTTCGAGAAAGTTCTCAAACTGTTGTCCAAGGTATCCTTCCTGCGCTTGTTTGCCCAGAAGCTGCAGCAGAAGGAGGAGGTGATTCTTCAGATCGATGAGGAGATTCGGCATTTCTACCATGAGCGAAAAAAAGATTTCTATGGAGCACTCGGTCTTGAATATCTAAGCCGGATCGTGCAAAGTATCGAACTGTACCTGATCTTCTCCACCCTGAGCGCTCCGTTCAACTTTGTGGAGATTTATTTCATCTTCGCCGCGACGTCGTTGATCAGCAACTTGCTCTTCTTCTTTCCGATGGAGATTGGGGTCAAGGAAGGAGGATTATTTGCAGTCCTCAGCTATTTCCTATTTTCGCCTCTCCTGAGTATCTATATTGCCGTCCTGATCAGGATCCGTGAGTTTTTCTGGATTGCATTCGGGCTGGGTATGATTCTGGTGAACGGGGGTTGGACTCGGGTTGCGCAAATCACGGGAGGGAAGAAGGGATGAGATGTCGATGCCTTGCTGCTCGACTTTGGCGGAACGATCGATGCCGACGGAATTCATTGGGGGGAGCGGTTCTTCGAGTTGTACCGCGAGGCGGGAATCGAGGCGCTGCAAGCCCGGTTCGATGAGGTCTTTGAGAAAGTGGACGACGAGATCCAGGAACGCGACGTTGCACATTTTGGGTTCCGAGACCTCGTGGCGCTCCAAGTCCACGCCTAGTGTATACATCTCAAAATCGAGTCGGGGATCATCCAGCAGCAAGTCGTCGACCGAGCGGTGCGGAATGCCGCCGAGCGCATTGAGGGTAACAAGAAGATCCTACAACAGTGTGCTCGTTGCCTGCGGCTGGGTTGGTCTCGAACTATCACGGCAACCTCCTCACCGTGTGACGGGAATTCGGTCTCGACGATATCTTCGGCGTGATCGTGGATTCGAAGATCGTCGGAGTTGAGAAACCGAAACCGAAGCCATTTGAAATCGCGCTCGGTGCGCTCAGGGTAGAGCCTGAACGCGCTGCGTTCGTCGGTGATTCTTACAACAGCGACATCGTTGGGTCGAAATCGCTTGGACTGAAGACGATCTGGCTGCAACACGAGACGAATCGAATCCAGGGCGATCCAACGAAAGTCGACACGATCATTCATTCTTTGGAAGAACTCGGAACGTTGATTTGTTCAGAGTATTGAAGCAACGAACAAAGGAAGGCAGCGTCTCATGGACCGGAAACCTGTGCAACCCCCGAAGGGGAAACTCGGCGTTTTGCTCGTTGGACTGAACGGCGCCGTCTCGACCACCTCCGTTGCGGGAGTTCTGGCAGTACGCAGAGGAAAAGCGAAGCCAATAGGATCCCTCACGCAGATGGGACACATCCGTCTGGGCAAACGGACAGAACAACGATCCCCCCTCATCAAGGACTTCCTTCCCCTCACTAAACTGAAAGACCTGGTGTTCGGCGGCTGGGATATTCGGAAAGAGGACCTCTATACTTCCTCTGTGAAAGCAGCGGTCTTGGAGCGGGGGCATCTTAACCCGATGAAGAGTGAACTCCAAAAGATCCGGCCCATGAAGGGAGTGTTCGATCGGCGGTACGTCAAACGCATTTCCGGCACGCATGTGAAACAAGGGCGGAACAAATACGAACTTGCGCTCCGATTGCGGGAGGACATCCGGACGTTCAAGAAGAAAAACGGCCTCGATCGAGTGGTCATCATCTGGTGCGGTAGCACGGAAACCTACATTAAGCCTAGCGGCGTGCACCGATCGATCGAGAAGCTTGAAGAAGCAATGAAAAAGAACCATAAAGACATCCCACCGAGCATGGTGTATGCGTACGCGGCTATCGCTGAAGGCGTTCCCTACGCGAACGGCGCACCGAATCTTACTGTTGACGTCCCTGCCCTGATTGAGTTTGCAAAGGAGAGGGGTGCGCCCATCGCGGGCAAGGATTTCAAGACGGGCCAGACAATGGTGAAGACCGTCGTCGCTCCGATGCTCAAAGCGCGAATGCTCGGCCTCCACGGCTGGTTCTCCAGCAACATTCTCGGCAACCAGGACGGCGTTGTGCTCGACGATCCGGGGTCGTTCAAGACCAAGGAGAAGAGCAAGCTTTCTGTCCTTGAGTACATTCTGCAGCCAGAGTTGTACCCTGACCTTTACAAGGACTTTTACCATCTTGTCCGCATCAATTACTATCCGCCGCGCGGTGACAATAAGGAGGGTTGGGACAATATTGACATCTTTGGCTGGATGGGATACCCCATGCAGATCAAGATCGATTTTCTCTGTCGGGATTCCATCCTTGCGGCTCCGATCGTGATCGACCTGGTGCTCTTGCTCGACCTGGCCAAGCGTGCTGGTTTACATGGAATTCAAGAATGGCTCTCGTTTTATTTCAAGAGTCCAATGGTTGCCCCAGGTCTCTACCCGGAACACGACTTGTTCATTCAGCTGATGAAGCTCAAGAACAACCTGCGGTATATCATGAGAGAGGAGTTGATAACGCATCTCGGCGTCGAATATTACGACTGAATTGGCATGTTCCTGCAAAGGGCCGACTCCTGCTGTGTGGGGGTCGGCCTTTTCTTTTTGCCTCTCCGTTTGATGTTTCAAAGAGATTTTGCAACCTTAAGGGTTGCGGAGATTCAACGCAATGATATGCCAGTAGCGCGCCAGCTGGACATACAAACCCGTCTCATCGACGCGATTCACGATCTCTGCTTTGTCCTCTCGTCGGACAACACTATCCTCTATTGCAACAGGAAGGCTGCTGAGGTATTCGGCCATTCGGAAGCGCAGCTTCGCGGTCTGGATTTTTCGACGTTTATTCACGACGACGTGCGTGATCGATCGCTGGTGGCGACCCGTTGATGCATCCCGTGATGGTGGAGATCGTCCGGATGGTTGCTGAGCTCGGCATGAAGCCGATCGTGAACACTAACGGGGGACGGTTAACAAAAGAACTATTGCGTGAACTAAAACAGGCGGGCGTGTTCGGTTTTACCTTCCATGTGGACAGCAAACAAGGTCGACCGGGGTGAAGAAACAAAAATGAGATCGAACTGAACGAGCTTCGCCTCCAGCTTGCAGAAATGGTAGCGGAAGCTGGTGACATCTCCTGTGCGTTTAACTCGACAGTCTACGACGAGACCCTGCAGTATGTACCCGACCTCCTTGAGTGGGCGGGACATCACATTGACATCGTGC
>JAZGDE010000002.1:0-10908 GCA_036477295.1 Bacteroidota bacterium
AGGAATTGGCAGCGATCCGGAGACAACTGGAGAAGAAGGTGGTAAATCCGCGGGACCTGAAGCGCCGGCTGGCGAGAGAGCTGGTTTCGATCTACTACCATCCGGAGGCAGCAAAGAAGGCCGAAGAGGAATTCGATAAGGTCTACGTTAAGAAGGAGACGCCCGAAGACATCCGAAAGATCGAGCGTCTGGAGTCTGGAGAGATCCTCGTCGTCGATCTGATCGTACGGGAGGGAATGGCTTCCTCAAAGAGTGAGGCCCGGAGACTCATCCAGCAAGGAGCTGTCTCTGCGGACGGAAGAAAGATCACCGGCATACATCAGAAGATCCAGAGTGCAAAACAAGGGAAGCCGCTCGTCTTGAAAGTCGGCAAACATCAATTCGTGCACATCTCTGAAAACGTTATTTTACTCAAAAGTGAGAATTCTAGGAAAAGTCACTGATTCTTGGGCATGAACAACAATGTCTGGGAGGATTAGCCAATGTACGTTCCTACAAAGATCTTCTTCACGAAAGGTGTCGCTAAGCATAAGGACTATCTCCAGTCCTTCGAATTAGCCCTCCGCAGCGCCGGGATCGAAAAGTGCAACATCGTCACTGTGTCCAGCATCTACCCCGCCGGCTGCAAACGCATCACGAAGGAGGAGGGCCTCAAGCTGCTTCAGCCGGGTGGCATCACGTTTATTGTCCTTGCACGCAATTCGACGAACGAGCCAAACCGGCTGATCGCTGCTGCAATCGGCGTCGCCACTCCGGCGGATGAAAGCCAGTACGGCTACCTGTCTGAACATCATACATTCGGGGAAACCGACGAGCGGGCAGGAGAATACTCCGAGGACCTGGCGGCCACCATGCTCGCAACCACACTCGGTCTAGAGTTCGACCCGGATACAGCATGGGACGAACGCGAGAAAATCTACAAAATGACCGGTAAGATCGTCAAAACATTTAACGTGACACAGTCCGCCGAGGGAGACCGGGGCGGCCAGTGGACCACCGTCCTCTCCGCAGCCGTGCTGCTTCCTTAGATCCACTCACAATCTTACGCCGAAGGTCAGCACCCAGACCACGGTCTCAACAGAATAGAGAGCTCGTAACCCCGCGCCGCCCGAACACTCGATCTTTTCTGTGCAGAAGGTCCGCTTCCCACTGACGGAGGAGCATGGCGACCGCGATGCCGATTGCTGCTCCCACCAAGACATCGCTGGGATAATGGACCCCCAGGTATATTCGGCCGTATCCCACGAGAGTCGCCCACAAGAAAGAGGGCAAATAGACTGCTGGGCGGGGGTATCGATAACTCAAAGTCGTCGCGATCGCGAACGAGATCGCAGCGTGAATGGACGGGAATGAGTATCCGGTCACCGACGAAAGGTGAGGTCCTCGTACGTTGCGAAGGGTCTGCGATGGCCTTTCCCGTTGGATCAGAACCTTCAGTGCCGTCGTGAGGAGAAACGTACCCGCCTCGGTAGCGACCAGAACCACCCCTGTGTCCTCATCGAATTTTCTTTCCGCCAAGACCCCATGCGTTGCGAATGATAGCGGCACTGCGAAAAACGCGCCCAGAGCAAGATGATCATGAGCATCGACAAAATGGTCCAGGAAACTCGACCGACTGTTGTTGATTGATCGGAAGACACGGACATCGAGATTGTCAGGATCGAGTTGAGCAGTGAGGGGAGTACTAAGAAGGGCATCGACGGCCAGCAGAAGACAAAAAAGGGAGAGACAGTTCCGACCCCTCCCCTGTGCTGTGACAATGGGAAAGCCCCGAAGGACGAAGTCCATCCCTTCGCAAGCGAGAAGCTCTCGCAATCATTCGAGGACGTGTCGATAATCCTCGTAATAACCCATAACATTCTCAACGTAGTTCACAGTCTGCTGCCAATCGCCGAAATAACCGCTCCGCGGTTTCCCATCCTGCCAGACATGCTGATGGAGTGTATAGTACCGCTTGGAAAGCAGCGGAAGCGCATCCCGAATCGCTGCCCATCGCAATGGGATCTCTCCGAGATAAGCAACTATGTCCTGAGCGTCGTAGACCCGGGAAGCGCCAGCATTATAAGCAGCGAGACCCAATCTTAACCTCTCCTCAGCCTCCGCGCCATCGAACAGGTTATAAAGCTTCCGAAAATAATATATGCCTCCGGCAATATTGTGCCTCGGATGAAACAGATCAGCGTGCTCGTATCCGAGGGCATCTGCCACTTCGTATCTCGTTACTGGCATCAACTGCATGAGTCCATGCGCCCCCCGCTGGCTCGTAGCATTGGTAACGAACTGAGACTCCTGCTTCATAATGGCCAGAACAAACCTCCAGTCGAACCCGTATTTGCGGGCTCCCTTTTTTATCGCTTTTCCGTAAAGCCGGATGATTCGATCGGTTCGGTCATCAAATCCACGGGTCGTCCGAGAGATTGGACCCAACGCAGCGATCTGTTCTTGACTCTCCTCTGATGTAGAAGTTGAAGTGTACTGAGACCCGGGGTTCAAGTCTCCTGAGCATCCGTAAAGGAATACATGGAGTACGATGAGTAGCAGAACCCCTCGAACTCGGACCTTCCAATACCGGGAGAAGAACCCGAAACTGCCTTTTGTACCCATATTGACGGGATGACCCTTATCATCGGCATCAAAAGTTTGGCCAATGTGGCCCTCCCTGTTTGCCTCCTCAGAAAGTTCAACATGACCTGTTTCTATTATGAGGCTTACACCTAGCGGTCACAACTACTTCTTATTACTACAATTTTCATCTGTTCTTAAATAGTGGCTGCAAATATACGAGGTATTTTATTTAATATCAAGCTGTTATCTAGTTCAACGTAATTCGACAGCAAAGATTTTGCCTAATTTCGGGAAATTTAAAGAGTCATATGAACAACACCGATTATCATACGAAAACACAAAAACCAGGTTGCAGACCCTGGCCTTTTGTTTCGCTTTTACAGCTGTCAGTGGAACAAGCCTATTTCGACACCCGCTTCTCCAAGTCTCCAATCTTGTCAACCCTTTTGCGGTGCCTACCCCCTGAGAAGACAGATTCGAGCCAGACTTTGACGATGCTTTTCGCCAGCTCCATGCCGACGACTCGGCTGCCCAGGGTCAAAACGTTGGCATCATTGTGCTCCCTGCTGTTGCGGGCCAAGAACTCGTTGGTACAGTTTGCGGCGCGAACACCGGGGAGCTTGTTGGCCACCATACAAGACCCTGACCCTGCTCCATCGATCACAATGCCTCTCCATGCCTCCCCGGTTGAGACCAGCCGGGCCGTCGCATAAGCCAGATCAGGGTAATCGCACGGCTCTTCGGAGTCGGTTCCCACATCCACCACCTTGTAGCCGAGCGCGGAAACGTAAGTCTTGAGGATTTCCTTGAGCTGATATCCCCCGTGGTCGCTGCCGATCGCCACGACGGTGGAACCTGAGGGATTGGCTATCGACGGCCGATCAGGGGCACCAACCGGACCCGGTACGATAGATCCGGAGGTGCCCTGCAGAAACGATATGCCAAGCCGGGATGCGAAGTCACGTGCCGAGGGGGTGATGACAGTATTCTTGTCGACCGTAATCGATTTCCTCCCCGACTCCGCTATCCGTCGGATATCTCGCTCGGAAATGAGACGCTTTGGCATACGGTCCGTCAGTTCGCGTTATCGCCCATTTCGATGATTTCGAGCTGTACCTTTGCGGTCCCCGGCCCCATCATTTGCAGCTGCTTTGCAGCAGCGTAAGACAGGTCGATGATCCGGTCGAGCTTGAAGGGACCCCGGTCGTTGATCCGCACGATCACTTGCCGTCCGTTCTCGAGATTCTTGACTCGAACTTTCGTCCCGAACGGAAGGCTCCGGTGCGCTGCGGTGAACTTGTACATATCGAACACTTCGCCGTTTGAAGTCGTCCTGCCGTGGAATTTCTCTGCGTAGTAGGAAGCGATCCCCTCCTGAACCTCGAAAGCTGAATTGCTCGAGTGGACGCGACTAGGGGATTCGTCATCAACTTTGAACCGAGGCGACGAGGCACAGCCGAGGAGGCAGGCTACGCTCACAACCGCCAAGCCGCGAAGGATTCGGGGCAAGCCTGAACGAATGGTCAACCTCATAAATACTCGGTCATCTGTTTCCGCCTCAGGTAGTCGACGATCTCCTTGACATCCTGGGATCGTCCTCGTTTGCAGACAAGAACCGCGTCATCGGTAGCAATCACGATCAAGTCCTCCACACCGACCGTCGCCACGAGTCGATTCACAGAATGGACAAGACTATTCTTCGTATGCTTAGTGATGACTTTTCCGGTAGAATAATTTCCCTGCGAATCTTTTATCGATAGCCGGTACAGTTCATCCCAGGAACCCAGGTCGCTCCAGCCGAATTTGCCCCGGATTACGTACGCCCGGTCGGTTTTCTCCATCACGCCGTAATCGATGGAGAGCCCTCGAATCAAACCGTACGCGAGGTCCAAGGTTGTTTGATACGTGTCGGTGCCTATAGCTGACTCGATCTTTGCGAGTTCCCTGTGTAAGTCGGGAAGGAGTCTCTGGATCTCCTGCAGAATCGCATCGACTCGCCAGACGAACATGCCACTGTTCCACAGGAAATCGCCGCTCCTGATAAACCGTTCTGCGGTTGGGACATTCGGCTTCTCCGCGAAGGCCTTGACTTTATAGACTCCGCGAGAGAAATATGGGTTGGACCCGTCGTCCTCGTCGATCATCTGGATATAGCCGTAGCCCGTTTCCGGATGCGTGGGATGGATACCGATGGTGATGAGCGAGCCAGATTCCACCGCGACTTCCGTGGCGAGGTGTACCGTGCGCCGGAATTCCGGTATGTCATCGATCATGTGATCTGCTGGCAAAACCACCATCACAGCAGAGGGGTCAGCCTTCTTGATGAAGAGCGCAGAAAGTCCGATACATGCCGCGGTGTTTCTTCCGAGAGGCTCAATGATCAGATTCTCGGCTTCCACCTCCGGGATCTGCCTCTGAATGAGAATCTTCTGCGTCTTGTTCGTCACAACGTAGATCCGTTTCGGGTCTATCAACCCTCCAAGCCGTCGCACCGTGCCTCGAATCATCGATTCCCGGTCGATGATTTCCAGGAGCTGCTTGGGGGTCTTTTCCCTACTCCGCGGCCAGAACCGCGACCCAACACCTCCTGCCATGATCACAGCGTATGAGTTCGACATGGATTCAGGTTCTGTATTTATGCGTTCGTGTACACCCTCGGAACCCTTGCAGAGACGGCGCAGAGAATTTCGTAAGGGATCGTATTCATTCGATCAGCGAGCTCCCAGGCCGTGATGCATTCCGTTCCGTCCCTGCCGATGAGCGTCACATCGTCTCCTACCGTGATGTCTGCAGATTCACCGATGTCCACCATAAACTGATCCATGCAGATGACGCCAACAATGCGATAGCGTCGACCGTGGATCAAGACCTCTGACTTATTGGTGAGCAGCCGGCTGTACCCATCTGCGTAACCAATTGGCACCGTCGCGATCCTCGTCGCCCTGCTCGTTATGTATTCCCTTCCATAGCTGATGCTTGTGTTCGGAGGAACCTCTTTCACGAAGACCACTCTTGATCTCAAGGCCATGACAGGCTTGAGCGGCAAGCTTTCGGAGGTTTCTTTGGAAGGGTAGATGCCATAGAGGATAAGCCCGGGTCGGACCATGTCCAAGCACGTTTCGGGCATGTCCAGGATCGCTCCGCTGTTCGCGATGTGGCGAAGCGGTATTTCTATTCCCATTGCTTTGGTTCCGTCGACCGCTTTCTGGAACCGTTCAAGCTGCCGGAGGGCGAACATTTTGTCTGCTTCATCCGCCGTCGCGAAGTGCGTGAAGATTCCGACGATTTCCACATGTCCCAACGCGGCGACGTCCTTCGCGAACCGCGACGCGTCTTCTGCGTGCACGCCGATACGCTCCATACCCGTGTCGATCTTTAGATGAACCTTCGCTTTTCTCTTCCGCCGCTGCGCCGCGTCGTCGACACACCGCGCAATGTCGACCGAAGGAACTGCCAGCTCGAGATCGCAATCCACACAGGCGCCCGCCTGGTCCGGTACGGTTCCGGCGAGGACGACCACCGGCGCAACGATTCCGTTCTGCCTTAGAAGAAGCCCTTCCTCAGGGTACGCTACACCGAGAGAATCAACGCCGAACCCGACCGCGGCCTTTGCAACCTCCACGATGCCGTGTCCATAAGCGTTGGCCTTGACCACCGCCATCACCTTAGTTTGGCTTCCGATCTTTTTCCGAATCTGGTCAATGTTGAAGCGGAGAGCCCCAAGATCTACTTCGGCGCGCGTCGGGCGCAGGACGTCTGATGAGCCTATTGGCATGAAATCTCAATGACTTGCAGAATATAAAGGATTACGCTCTGAATGTCAACGAAATGTCACAGTCGGTAATTATCGGGACGGAAGCGATGGACGTGTAGCCATCGTTTCATCCAAACCCACTGAACAAGAACGCCCGCTCCGGAAACCGAAGCGGGCGTCCCGACAAACCCGATGCTTCAGTATTAACCAATTCGAGATGCCACGCGGAGGCGGTTCACCGCCCGCATCAACGCCACACTTACGCGCCTGATATCAATGTCGGCTTTCTTATCAGCGAGCCGTTGATCTGCCCGCTCCTTCGCTCGCTTCGCTCGCTCCACGTCGATCTTCGTCGCCGACTCCAGCGTCTCGGCCAGCATCACGAGTTTGTTCGCACGGACTTCCACAAATCCCCCACTCGCCGCGAAGAAGAGCTCCTTCCCCTCTTTGTCTCTCACCTTCACCTCGCCCACCGCGATCGCAGCTAACAAGGGCGCATGGTTGTACAGCACCTGAAAACTCCCCATGACACCCGGGGCGCTGACGCCGAGCACCTGGTCACTGTAGATTATTTTTTGCGGCGTGACGAAATCCACGCGAAAGGTCTTATCTCGCATGCATCAATTCCAACAGCGGACCGACTTCATGCTTCCTGGAGCTTTTTCGACTTCTCGATTGCTTCGTCAATGGTTCCGACCATGTAGAACGCACCTTCCGTAAGGTCATCTATTTCGCCTTCCACGATCGCTCTGAAGCCCGCAATGGTGTCAGCGAGTTTCACTTGTCGTCCCTCGATCCCGGTGAACGCCTCTGCGACGAAGAACGGTTGAGACAGGAACCGCTGGATTTTTCGAGCACGCTGTACGGTAATTTTGTCCTCATCCGAGAGCTCATCCAATCCAAGGATGTTGATGATGTCCTGCAGGTCTTTGTACGTCTGAAGAATCTCTTTGACGCGCTTTGCGACAGAGTAGTGTTCATCGCCAACGATCACCGGCTCGAGGATGCGGGAGGTGGAGTCAAGAGGGTCTACCGCCGGATAAATTCCGAGCTCAGCAATCTGACGAGACAGCACCGTCGTTGCGTCGAGGTGACTGAACGTCGTTGCCGGAGCGGGATCAGTCAAATCATCGGCCGGCACGTAGATCGCCTGGACCGAGGTGATCGATCCCTTGCGCGTCGACGTGATGCGCTCCTGGAGTTCACCCATTTCGGTTCCCAGCGTCGGCTGGTACCCGACGGCGGAGGGCATGCGTCCCAGGAGCGCAGATACTTCCGAACCCGCCTGCACGAAGCGGAAAATATTATCGATGAACAGCAGGATGTCTTTTCCTTCCTCGTCTCGAAAATACTCTGCAATCGTGAGGGCTGTCAATCCGACGCGCTGGCGCGCTCCTGGCGGCTCATTCATCTGCCCGAAGACGAGCGCCGTCTTGTCGAGCACTCCACTCTCCTTCATTTCCAGCCAGAGGTCATTTCCCTCGCGCGTCCGCTCCCCGACACCGGCAAACACCGAATATCCGCCGTGATACGTCGCGATGTTGTGAATCAACTCCATGATGATGACCGTCTTTCCCACACCGGCACCTCCGAAGAGTCCCGTCTTGCCACCCTTTGAGTACGGTTCGAGCAGGTCGATAACTTTGATCCCCGTCTCGAACATTTCCCTCTTGGTGCTCAATTGATCGAACTCCGGCGGCGGGCGGTGGATCGAGTATTTCTTTTTCGCCTTAACCGGACCGAGGCCATCGATCGGTTCGCCGACCACGTTGATCAGCCGACCGAGAAGCTCAGGACCTGCGTAGACCTCGATTGGTTGCCCCGTATCGTAGGCTTTCATTCCACGCACCAGCCCGTCGGTTGAATCCATTGCGACGGCGCGAACGCGATCTTCGCCCAGATGCTGCTGGGCTTCCACGATGAGGTTTTCCTCTTTCCCTTCCGTATTGACGCGGGGAATGCGGATAGCGTTGAGGATGGCGGGCAGTTTTCCATCGGAAAATTCGATGTCGACCACGGGTCCGATGACTTGAATAATCTTGCCTTCGTTCATTAATCTCCTATCGTTCTTGATTGCTAGAACTGAAAAATTTCGCGTCTAATATACGTGCTGTTCAATTGAAAATCAACACCGCGGCCTACGAAGTGGGAAGTGCATTATCCCTTGACCGATCCAGCAGTCAGACCTGATACGATGCGCCGTTGAAATGCGAACACAAGGAGAACTAGGGGAACGGTCACGATGATGGTTGCCGCTGCGATGTCCCCCCACGGAATTTCGTGCAGGCCCGGAAAGAGGGCAATACCGACCGGAATCGTCTGAGCTCGCTCGGTCGTTGTGAACGTGAGTGCGTACAAGAACTCATTCCAGGAAAATATGAACACGAGAATTGCAGCGGTCATCAGCCCGGGCGCAGCAAGGGGAAAATATACCTTGGTGAACGTCTGAAACGTAGTGCAGCCGTCGATCCGTGAAGCGTCTCGAAGCTCCACTGGTATCTCTCGGAAGAAATTCGTCAGGATCCAGATCGTCATCGGGAGCGCAAACGCCGCATACGGAACGATGAGCGCAAGATATGTGTCACGAATACCCAGGGCGCGAATAATGATGTACAGCGGGCTGACAGTCGCAATCGGCGGAAACATGGAAATCGAAAGAACGAGCGCGAGCGTAAGCTTTTTGCCCCGAATGTTTAGCGCAGCAAGAGCATAGCCCGCCAGGGAACCGATCAGAAGCGACAGAACAGTCGTGCTGATGGCAACAACCGCGCTGTTCAAAATGATGCGAGCAAACGGCCTCCCCTCGAAGACATTCGCATAATTCTGTACGTTGAGATGCGAGGGAAGGATCGGTGGAAGACGAATGAGCTCTTCAGTTGGTTTCAGCGAAGTCAGCAACTGCCACAGTAACGGGCCAAGAGAGAACGCCGCGATGAAAATCAGGAGAACATAAAACGCGGTCCGATTGAGAAATGAGTCTCGCATCGTTTGAAATTAGACAATCGATCCGACTTCCCGTTTCAGGAAGCGAATGTAGAGAAAACTCAGTGCCAACACACAGAGAAAAACGACCACAGCAATCGTTGATCCATATCCGAACTGAAGAGTCGTAAAAAACAACTTGTAAGCATAGATGCTCAGCGTTTCGCTTGTATCTGCCGGTCCACCGCTCGTCAACACATAAACAACGTCGAAGACACGGAACGCATCGAGAGTGCGAAACAAGAGTACTATCAGGATGACAGGTTTCAAGAGCGGGAGCGTGATCCGGCGAAACGCCTGCCAGCGGTTAACCCCATCAATCTTTCCCGCTTCATAGACTTCATGCGGAATGACCTGGAGACCCGCCAGCAGGAGAAGCGCGACAAAGGGAGTAGTTTTCCAGACATCGACTGCAATCGCAGCGTGGATTGCCCAGAACGGATTCCCGAGCCAGTTCACGTTGTCTACGACGAGACCAAGGCTCTTGAGAACATAGTTGATCACGCCGAACTCCGAATTGTACATCCAGTCCCACATCTTTGCAGACACCACCGTCGGAATAGCCCACGGTACCAGAACTATAGCTCGCATCAAACCTCTGCCGCGGAACGAACGATGCAGAACGAGCGCGAAACCGAGTCCCAACGCCAATTCAAGCGCCACTGATACCCCTGTGAAATATGCTGTGTTCCACAAGCTATTCCAGAACCTGCTGTCACGCAGAAGAAACAGGTAATTATCCAATCCAACGAACTGACTGATGTTGAAGAGAAGCATCTTGCGATGGAGACTGAGCCAGAGAACATTCACGGCGGGATAGAGGGCGACTAACGCAATTATGAGGAGAGCAGGGACCACGAACAGGTAGCCGATGCGTCGTTCGGATAGAAGAAATTCTCTCATCGTGTAGCGATTTTCTCCAATTCGAGAATCCGATTGATCTGCCGCTCAGCATCTGCGAGTGCATCCTCCGGGGACTTGACATCAGAAATCGCAGCACTGAACTCAGACTGGAGAACTTGCGAGATCATGAGATAGTACGGAGTGACGGGCCGCGGTTTCGCTTTGAGGAGCACCTTCTTCAATCCGATGAGAAACGGTTGTTCGGAGAGGACCTCAGGGTCTTCGTAGACGTCCAGGCGGCTCGGCTTGAATCCCATAGTGAGCACCACGTGCTTTTGCGATTCATAACGCGAGAGGTACTTGACCAGCTCCACCGCAGCTTGTCTGTGCTTCGAGAAGCGATTCACTCCCAGCTGCCATCCTCCCAGCGTGGCAAAGCTCTCACCACCTTCGAAGTGCGGGACGACCGTGATGCCGACTTTCCCACGAACAGGTGAGCCCTCAGACTGAAACAAATTCCATGCATACGGCCAGTTGCGCATGTACACTGCCTTGCCGGCACCGAAGACGTGTCGCGTGGGTTCCTCCATCCCTGTCATTACCATCTCCGGAGATACCTGGTCCCGGATAAGGTCCCGCATGAACTTTAAAGCTTGGATGGACTCAGGGCTGTTCAGCTTTGACCGGCCATCAGCAATCACCTCACCGCCATTTGACCACAGGACCTCCAGCACGTTGCAGACCAGACCTTCATACTGCTTTCC
>JAZGDE010000020.1:0-6032 GCA_036477295.1 Bacteroidota bacterium
GCACTCGAGAGTTGACCTTTTCCACCATCGACCATGATGAGGTCTGGCATCCCTCCTTGCTCTTCAAGAAGGCGGGAATACCTCCGATCAACCACCTCCCGCATGCTGGCAAAATCGTCCGCACCCACGACTGTCCGAATCTTAAATTTGCGGTACTGACTCTTCTTCGGCCTGCCATCCCAGAACGAGACCATCGAGGCGACGGCGTCGGCACCCTGGATGTTGGAGATATCAAAGCACTCGATCCGGCGCGGAGGCTTCTGCAAGCGAAGGTCGCGCTGGAGTGCCTTCACCGAATGAGGAATGTAGTCCGCCCGCTTCATCTTCTGCAGCTTCAATTCATCGAGCAGGAATTTTGCATTCCGCGAGCACATTTCGACAAGCTTCGCCTTCTCGCCGATCTTCGGAACAATGATTTCCACCCCCTCCCCACGTTTTTCCGTCAGCCATTCCTGCAAGGCAACGGTGCTCTCCACCGGGAGCGGCAGAAAGACCTCCTTCGGGATATAGTCTGCATCCAGGTAATACCGTTCGAAGAGACTCTCGAGAACCTCCTCCTGAAGTTTCCCCTCCACACCGCTCATGTAAAAATGCTGTCGACCCACGAGCTTGCCATCGCGTATCTTGAACACGACACCGCAGGCATCGTCGCCATCGCTCGCAAGCGCCAAGATGTCTCGGTCGATCAAGTCGAGAGCAACCACTTTCTGCCTTTCCGTGTAGACCCGGAGCGCCTCGAGCTTGTCCCGGACAACCACTGCTTCTTCATACTGTAACTCGTCGGACAGCCTCAACATTTCTTCTTCGAGAGTTTTCATCAAGCTCGCCGTCTTTCCCTTCAGCAGCTGCTCAACCTGCTTGATCATTTCATTGTATTTCTCCCGAGAGATCAGTCCCTCGCAGGGTCCGTCGCATTTCTTGATATGATAGTCGAGACACAGCTTGATCTTCTTCTTCCGAATGGTCTGTTCGTCGATCCAGTAGTTGCAGCTCCGCACGCGAAAGATATCTCGGATCGTTTTGAGCGCATACCGCATCGTTTTCACGTCCGTGTATGGCCCGAAATAGCGTGACCCATCCTGAACGATCCGACGCGTGACAAACACACGCGGGAACGGCTCACTCGTGACGACGATGTATGGGTAGCTCTTATCATCTTTCAGGTCGACGTTATACCGAGGTTTCTCCTGCTTGATGAGGGTGGCCTCAAGAATCAGAGCTTCAACTTCAGAATGGGTAGCGATGACTTCCACATCTGAGATCTTCGTGATCATCGCGTCGAGACGTGGGTCGGAGGATCGGGACTTTTGGAAGTACTGGCGAACTCGACTCCGCAGGTTTTTCGCCTTCCCGACGTAGATGCCCTTACCGTCCGAACTCTTGAATTGGTACACACCGGGGCTCGTCGGGAGGCTGTCGAGCTTTTCCGAGAGAGAAACATCAGTGGTACTGAACTCTATGTCGACCTTCCGCTCTTGCATTGCCAGAAAAACTTGCACCGCTGCAGCGATCTTACTGCCAGAGGGTAAAGACTGCACCGACCTTCTAACCTTCCGACAATTTATCGCTTTTTCTGGCTTATTTCAAGAAGGACGCCGCTGGTTGATTTCGGATGGAGGAATGCGACCCGGTACTCGTCCGCACCGACGGTAGGCTTATCTTGAAGGAGTTGAAATCCCGCTTCTTTGAGGCGATCGATTTCGGCGTGAATGTCGTCAACTTCAAACGAGATATGGTGGATACCTTCCCCGCGCTTCTCGAGGAACTTTGCGATTGGCGAATCGGGGGAGGTTGCTTTCGTCAGCTCAATCTTTGTTTCTCCAACCTGAAAGAACGCTACTTCCACTTTCTGCTGATCGACTCGCTCTCTCCCACCAGGTTCAACATCGAGCAGTCGGGAGAACAGTTTCGAGGATGTCTCCAGATCCTTCACTGCAATGCTAATGTGGGCAAGTTTCTTGAACATTCTACCGGAGTAACACTGCTTTTCGCACGTCGGAGAGTGTCCCCGCCTGGATTCGATAGAAATAGATCCCGCTCGGGACTTCGCGTCCGGAGACATCCCGGCCGTTCCAGCTCACCGTGTACGCGCCAGCAGGCTGGCGCTCCTGCACAAGGGTCGCAACCTCCTGACCGAGCAGGTTGTACACGATCAAGCTGACTTCGGATTCTGCAGCGAGATCATATTGGATATCCGTTGTGGGGTTGAATGGATTGGGGAAATTCTGGTGCAGTTGGAATGAAGTTGGAATTTCCGCATCTTGCCGACGCTCCACACCGGTAACGGTCGATGGGTCAAGGATCCCCACCAGCACCGCTCGCTTCGCAAACGATTCGCCGGCAGCCAGTTTCTGTCCGGAAAGAGCCTGAGCAATTTTCACAGTGCGAAGAAGGAGATCACGACCTTCCTTCTCTTCTGGCTCCCCCTTGAGACTGGCGGTCATGAGAACGGAGAGAAAAACGAAAAGCCAAAAACTTCGTCCCGACTTCGACATGGTGAATCCCCCGGACAATTGGTGTGTACAGATAGACGGTGATAGGTAAATTACCGAGCGAGGACCATTTTTCTCGTATGGCTGAATGGTCCTGCTGGCAACGTATAAAAGTAAACCCCGCTCGGCAAATTTCCTGTGACGTAGTTCACGCTGTAGCGACCGGGCAATTTGCGCTCCTGCATCAATGTTTCCTCGTCCTGGCACAGAATATCGAAGATTTTGAGGCCTCACGATACTTTTCCCGCGGGACGTCGAAGTGGATTGTCGTGGCAAGATTAAATGGATTTGGGAAATTCTGTTGAACTTGGAATAGTCCCGAAGCTCGGATAGTGCTCAACCCCGGTGTAAATGGCGTTCTTCACGGGCTATTTCAAGACGACCATCGTTCGCGTCTGAGTGACCGTTCGCGCGGGACGAACGGAAATTTCCTCAGCCCTCAACCTATAAAAATATATCCCACTCGCAAGCTGATCAGCGGAAAATTGGAGCCGATAGAAGCCGGGTTCATGGAGTTGATCGACGAAGCTTGCAACCTTCTGTCCCAGAAGATTGTACACGTCAATCCGAACGAAAGACCTCTGGGGAACATCGTATTCGATTGTAGTCGAAGCGTTGAATGGATTGGGATAATTTTGACGGAGAAGGAATGCCTCAGGAATACCTCCGTCGGTCAACTCCGCTTGTTTCAAGATCTTATTATTCGGGTCAATGATCACCTTGGTAACTGCACCCGGAACAGGGACTTCAAATTCCTGTACCTGCAAGCTGTCCCAAACGACCTCGAGTACATCGCCGCTCGTCGTCCGGATGAGAAACTCCATCGGCATCTTGAAAATCGGGGCATTGGCCTGCAACTGAGACACCGAAATCTGGACAGTTCCACCGAGGTCCTCCCAGGAATATCGATATTCCGGGTGGCCCTGGTCGTAAATCCACTGATCAAAGAACCAGCGCACGTCCCTACCTGCTATGGAGTCTACGAGTGCGATGAAGTCTTCAGTGATTGCATTGCTGAAGGCAAACTTTTCACCATAGGTCGGAAAGATCGAAAAAAATGCTGAATCCCCCAGAACTCCACGCAGCATATGGAGTACCCAGGCGGCTTTCTGATACTCGTTGACGTTGAACAGGTTCGAGGTGTACGCCCACGGGTCGTAGATCGGATGTCGGATGGTTGCATCGTACGAGAAGTAGGATTGCGCGAACGAGTTCATCCTCGATTGAAACACCTCCGGCCCATATCGGTGCTCAGAGAAGAGCGCGTCGCCATAGGTTGCAAAGCCTTCGTTAAGCCATATGTCTGCCCAAGTGCCGCACGTTACCAGGTCGCCCCACCATTGATGCACGAGCTCGTGCGCGACGACACTTTCGTTGGCTACGAGGTCCCTTCGCAGTGTCGTAATGGTCTGATGCTCCATCCCGCCATAGGCAAACGGTGCGATGCCTGTCATGCCGTATTTGTCGAACGGGTACTCACCGAACGTTGCAGCATAAAATTCCATCATTTCAACGACTCTGGGCAGAAAACCTGCCGCAGTTAGTGAGTCGGCTGACCAGACGTAATATTCGACGGGGATGGATTCGGTCGGGTTCGTCGCTTTTGCATAAGATGCCGTGGCAAGAACAAATTTGGAAACAGTCACGGCCATCAGGTACGTCGCGATGGGTTGGTACTGATTCCACGTATAGGTGAGACGTCCAGAGCCGTCGTCGGAGATGCTCGTGAGCGTTCCATTGGAAGTCGCGACAAAGCCCTCGGGGACTACCACCCGTATCGTCGCGCTCGCTTTGTCATATGGCTCGTCGTAGCAGGGAAACCAGTGCCGAGCGTCGTAAGGCTCGGAGAAGGTGTAGGCAACCGGTTCGTCAGCGACTAGGTTTCCGCTCGTCGCGCCTTTGGGGTAGAAATAGTAGCCAATATTGTCGGTCGTCGTGTGGGAGTAGGCAATCTTCAGTTCAAGAGTTTCGGCAAAAAAATAGGTACGGTCGAGAGGCACGATGAGACTCCCACCCACCGGCTGAGCAACGGGAGCGGAGGAGTTGTTGATCATCACCGACGAGATGATAAGGTTTTCCGCATGAAGGTCAACGCTCGCGAGCTCTGTCGTGTCAATACGCAGCGTGATGAACACTTCCCCCGTGTACTCATGGTTGGATTGATTTAAACTCTCCGTCAGGTCAAGGATCAGCTCGTAGTGGAGGACATCGTACGAGTGCTTCGGCGTAGTACCAGGTTTTGTGAACGTCCTGCGCGCTTCAATTGAGCGAATCGAGGAGTAGATTTTATCATCGATGAACTTCCCAGCCTCACGTTTTAAAGACTGGGCATGGACCGATTGATAGAACAACCAGAGGACCGCGACGAAACCGGTGGAAATCGTGCGTTTCACACATGTCGTATCATATTTGACCAACGAAACTTCCATGTCGCAGACTCAGTCCTTTTCAGCAGCGATCCGCTCCACCGTGCCTGTTTTTCTTCGCAAAGTATCGAGAGATGTCATCCCCATTCGTAACAAGAATTCCGGTCAAAACGAGCCCAGCACCGGCAAATGTATGCGGACCGAGCTGTTCTCCGAGAACAATCCCACCGAGGAACACTGCCACCACCGGAGTTACGAATGCGGTCAACGATAGGAAAACCGCTTCCACGTGCTTCACAAGCCAGAAGAAGGTCGTAAACGTGACTACCGTCCCGAACACTGCGAGGTAGAGGACTGAGCCGATCGCCTTCTCATCGACCACGACGGCCGAAACCTTCTCCGTCGACAACCCAAGGGTCGAGAGGAACAACAAGCCAAACGACATCCCGACGACGTTGATCGCCAGAGGATGGATATGTCTACCGTACTTTTTGACAGTTACAAGGTTGAATGCCTGCGTGGCAGCGCTTGCCAGGATTGCGAGCATACCCAGGAATGCTCTTTGGGTGGTTACGGAGATATCGCCTGAAAATATCAAGATGACACCGACGAACCCGAGTGTAATCCCGAAGAGCTTAAGCCCACTCAGCGGTTCCTTCGGAAGTCGAAGATGCGAAAAGATCGCGACGAGGAACGGGTAAGTGGCAAACAGGATCGAACTCAGGCCCGAAGGGATGTATTGCTGTCCCCAGTAAATAAGGGCATACGGGATGCTGAACGTGAGCAACGACGAGCTGAGATAAACTTTTTGAGCGTCCCCGTCGAACGGCACGCGTATGCCTCGTGTTTTCACGATAACAGCAATGAGCAGCACAGCAATCGTGAATCGAGCCGCGGCTCCGATGAACGGCGGAACACTTTCCAGCCCGATCTTGATCGCAAGCCACGTCGAACCCCATATCAGGGAGACGAGTGCAAATCCTATTGTGAGCGATATTTTGCCTGGGTTCATTCGCAATTCGTTGCTGGGAGGTATATCTGCCAATTACGCGTTGTGTCACCCTGAGTGTAGCGAAGTTTGCTTCGAACGCGGGTCAGGGGACCCACTACTACGCCAGGGCTTGTAGTAACCGTTCCCCTGATCGGTGTTTGCCAACTAAGCGAGCCGGGGGAC
>JAZGDE010000021.1:0-6976 GCA_036477295.1 Bacteroidota bacterium
AACACTTGAGAAAGGCTCAGGCCGACAGTGCCATTGAAACCATCATGAAGGCAGCATAGCCTCATCAACCAGCGACGCCTGCCCCGCGAATTTCAACAGAGATGGGGACATCGCCAACCCGTCACCCGACCGGGACAACGACACCTTTCACTCGGCACACTCACCCAGGAGCCCCACGCCAGCACCAGGGGAGGCTCATAGAAAGCAACCCTGGTGCTGAGATTTCCCCGAGTCCTGATATGGGCCTATCATTAATTTAGATATGGCCCACGCGAAAGGCTTTACGCCTCGTGTGCTGAGGCAGACAATGAACAGAGCTTGGCCGGCCCAGCGGCCTCGATCAGCGGAAACTGGAGGAAATGGCCGGAGAAGCTTGGCGCAAGCGACACAGGGCGCATCCCCCACGAGGGCTCCTGTCGCTGGTTTCTTCCCGTGGCCTCGGCCGCTTTGAGCGTGTTGTACACGCGTAGCTTCTCTACCGCGTCCAGAGCGGCCACAAGGGCCATGGACTCGACTCCTAGTGGAATGAATTCTATGCTCGGCTGAAAAACCAGAGGGCGCTATAATCGGGAAGATGTTTTTCCTCTCCGCCGCGCTGGTCTTTGCATCGGCTATCTCTGTGTGGCCACACGCCTAATATCGGTAAGGTCCAACTGCCCGACTGTCTTTGAGTTCGTCCACTTTGCCGCCGCTTCGACGGCAGTTAATGGTGATGTTGGGTAAGGGTCAGGTCAGGTTTTGCGTTAAACCATGGAAGAGCTAGTAGAAAGATCGATCGAGAAACTCCGTCAGCGGCTTCTCGATCTGAGCAATCGCAACCGGCTGCTGAATTACAAACACAGCGACCGCGCGCGAACGCATATTAGGATCATCGATGAGCTACCAGATGTGCTGTATGAGCGTCTCAAGAATGACGAGACACTCAGTTTTAAAGCTCTTCCCGAGCCCGAGGATGAGCCCAAAGACGAGCACACCAACCAGTTCCTCATGCGTCTGGAGCAAGCGCGCATGTCGGATGCCGAATATGGACGTGAAATTCAGGAGTTAGGTGAAGAAGACGACGGATCTTCGAAAAAAGCTAGAGAAATTGAACGCCGGTTGAAGGACAGGGTACGTGACGTACTCGGCATGCCCGCCCGCAAATCGCTTGAGATCATGTCAATTGCCGAGTTCGCCCGTCGGCATGGCCTTGATCCAAGTTATGACATGCCGGAGCCTCACTCATCGGGTGAGGATCCAGAACGCCGCACTGACAAATACATTCAAACATTGCTACTCCGCGAAGATATGAATCGGAAATTGAGTTCGATCCGCAACAAGGCACGCAGCGGTCTGCAAGAAACTGGAGTAAATACGCTCTACTTTGCGTTCGGATTTCTGCAATGGCATGAAGTAAGTAGTGAGCGAGATAATTTTGCGCCATTGTTATTATATCCGATAGAAATGGATCGGAGACTTGTTCGAAATCGATATGAATACATAATATCTTCTATCGGCGAGGAAATGGAAATTAACCTGACGCTTTCCGAACGGCTCGCTCGCGACTTCGGTCTCACTCTTCCTCAATTTGACGAAGACGACACTCTCGAACGCTACTTCGCAAATGTCGAAGAGTTGATCCAAGAGCAAAGCCGGTGGCGGCTACGTCGGTTTGTCACAATCGGCCATTTCGCATTTGCACGGCTAATAATGTACCACGACCTTGATCAGGGCCGATGGGAGCATGTCGGACCACTCAAAAATCACGACGTGATTTCAAAGCTCTTGGTAGGATCTTCCGACTCAGACCCAATCTTCGCTGACGAGTACGACATTGATGTTCCAAAAATAGCGAACAAAGTCCCTATTTTAGTAGCCGACGCGGACTCGTCCCAGCATAGCGCCCTAATCGACGCAGTAAGTGGAAAGAACTTAGTAATTGAAGGTCCGCCAGGAACCGGTAAATCGCAAACCATTGTCAACCTGATTGCAGCTGCGCTGGCGTCGGAAAAGCGCGTCTTGTTCATCGCAGAGAAGATGGCTGCGCTCGAGGTGGTCAAAAACCGGTTGGATCATTCCGGTCTTGGCGATTTTTGTCTCGAGCTGCACTCAACCAAAGCGCGGAAACGCGATGTCTTGGAGTCATTAGAAAACCGCCTAAATATTGAGAGCAGGGGTGGTCGGGTCCGTCAACGATATGAACGAGCTCGCGGCGAGTTTGAAGTCCTCGAGGGCCGTCTCCGGAAGTACGTCGATACTCTCAATCAACGATTTGGCAAACTTGATAAGACTATTCAAGAGATCATCTGGGCTGAGATAAATTCGCGCGAGAAGCCTCCTGATCCACCGCCAGACCTAAATCGGCTGCAATTTGAAAATGCGCAAAACATAAGCACATTCCAAGCCCAATCTGCAAAGGAACGGTTGCGAAATCTTGGGGCACTCGATGCAGATTTCAGACGTGAATACGGTTCTCTTAATGACCACCCATGGTTTGGAGTTAAGAATTACGAGTTAAGCCACTTCGAGATGGAGGACTTGCAATACTGCATTTCCGAAGCACATACCGCTTTAGCCGCGCTGCGTGACGAGATACAAAGCTGTCAAATATTACTGGGTTTTGGCCCCGGCGGGTCACTAGGCGAAGTACAAATATTTCTCAACCGGATATCAAAATTATCTCTATCCCCAGAGAAAATATCGACTGTGATCTTCGCTAATTTGGCAATGTCCGAAATGCGAGATGCATGCAAGGACTTCGTGACTTCGATTTTGTGCTACCGAGAGGCCTTAGATGACCTGCGGAATAAACTCGACGTGACGGAGGAGGACCTGGCTGAGCAAGCGACGCGATTGAGGGGGTGTATTGAAATGGCGGAACCCCTGAACATCGGGAATCTTGCAAGAAGCGACTGTCCGTCCACCATCGATGGTCTACGAACCTCGAACCAGAATTTTTCGCAAGTAGCAGAGTTCACGAGCGCTTTGTCGAAGAGGTTTCAAATCGATCCACTACCTACGGCTCAAGTACTGGAAATTCTTCTAAAGGCTTATGAGTGCATCTCCAAGATTGATGCCATCTCAGTGCGATTACGATCACCTGAAGTTCTCGATAGCGCCAATCGACCGCAGCTTGAAACAGGAAGCAAAGAATGCGAACGCCTAGCAAAAGTTCGAGTTGAGATTTCGAAGCTGCTCCGACTCTCCACAGATTTATCTCCTACGATGCTCACAGAACAGGCTATCACCCTGCGCGATGCAGGGCTGTTTTCGAAGATGGTCTCGAGTGCTTATCGCGCGGCGCGACGTAGTTTTAGGGCGATTTATCTTGGAGACACCAAAATTGATCCGCAGAACATGGCAAGCCTGCTTTTTCGCCTCGCCGAGCACCTTGAGGAGACCACTAATTTCAACACCAACTCTCACCAACAAGCTGTTTGTGGTTCTTTCTTTGCCGGTATCGAAACTCCATACGACAAGCTCTTGAACCTCAATGACTGGGCAAGCGATGTTCGGATCACATTCTCTGACTCGAACCCGATCGAGCGTGCAGCATGCGATCTACTGATCAGTGGTTCAACCCAGGACGTGGAAGCTGTTCTGGCCGTTTGCAAAAATGCAAACCTAGCCCTTGCTCTAGAGACCCTGAGTTCGGTCAGAGGATCTTCAGAGGAAGATTTTTCAGTAAGAGCCCGGGCAGCAGCGCATCAAGCGGACGAGATGGAGCGACTTGATGAGGAGTCGAAAGGTCTGGGATTGCACGACCATATTCGGTTCGAGCAGTTTGAAGGCATCTTGCAGGGGATTGTAACAGCTGATGAAAGTCGTAAATCGGCAGGAAATAATGATATTGTACGTAAGATTCTTGGGGATGAATTTGATGGTATTAATACGGATATCGGACCCCTAACCACTGCACTCGCTTTCGCCGAAGACATAGTTGATGCGGGCTTCGGTGAGCCATTCGAGCATTTCTTAATCACCAGACAGGTTGGTGACCGATGGGCGGACCTATCGAACCTTGTCCGGCGTCTGCTGGAGAAGAGCGACCAACTATCGAGATTGAGCCACCAGGCCATCAAGGTTGGGCAGATTGATGAGCAAGTATTTTTCGGAGCTGCCTCGTTAGCGGAAACACCGTTCGAGTCGCTTCATGCGAAACTTCAAGGGTGTCTAAGCAACCCAAGATCGCTTGTTGCACTCGTGAATTTCCTCCGCGGGAAGACAGAAGTAGACGAACCCAGTCTTGCCAAAGTGATTGAATGCTATGATGTAGGGGGACAACCATTAGAGAACTTAGAGAGCGCCTATGACCAAGTTCTATATCGGTCCATTGCTCGCGAAACCTATGAAGCGCATCCAGTGCTCAACAAGTTTTCTGGGTTAAGTCAGCAAGAAGCGCGCATCCGCTTCCAAGAGGTAGATCATCAAATCTTGGAGTTGAGCAGGGATTATCTTGCGGGCGAGTTGTCTAGTCGACATATCGAACCTGGCGTGGGTCTCGGGTTAAAACGAGATTTCACAGACCGTGAGCTTATCTTGCACGAACTTTCGAAGAAGAAGAGGCATATACCACTTCGAGACTTATTGAATCGAGCCGGTGTAGCGATCCAGCAGATGAAACCATGCTTTATGATGTCGCCGCTCTCTGTCGCGCAGTTTTTGAAACCTGGTCGCCTGCAATTCGACCTATTGATCGTCGACGAGGCTTCACAGATGCGACCTGAGTTCGCGTTAGGGGCCATCGCAAGAGCGAATCAAATTGTTGTTGTTGGTGACCCGAAACAGCTGCCACCTACGAGTTTCTTTGATCGCCTGGACGAGACCGATGAGATCGATGAAATCGAAGAAGGTGTTTTAAGCGAGTCGATCCTTGATATGGGGCTTACAGTCTTCCGTCCTGCTAGACGGCTCCGATGGCATTATCGCTCCCAGCACGAAAGCTTGATTGCGTTTTCTAACAAGGAGTTTTACCGCGGGGAGTTAGTCGTCTTTCCATCTCCATATGAGGTTCATCCCGAATACGGGGTGTCCTTGGTGAAGGTAAATGGCCACTACCGCGGTCGCGTTAATGTTCCCGAGGCACAGGCAATTACGAAGGCAGCGAGCAAATTCATGCGCAGCCGCTCTAACCTCAGTCTGGGAATCGCCGCTCTCAATCAGTCGCAACGAGACCTAATCGTCGATGAAATGGATCGAATTTTCGCGCGTGATCGTGATTGTGAAGATTATCGAATGCGCTGGGATGGGACACTTTATCCGTTTTTTGTGAAGAATCTCGAGAATGTTCAAGGTGACGAGCGAGATGTCATTTTCATTTCAACAGTTTATGGCCCCGATGATAGTGGACGAGTCCTGCAACGGTTTGGCCCGATCAATCACCAGACCGGGCATAGGCGACTAAATGTTCTTTACACGCGAGCCAAAAAACGCGTTGTCGTTTTTTCATCTATGAATCCCGGGGACATTCGGGTCGCCGAGGACAGCTCGCGCGGCGTCCGTGCTTTACGAGGTTACCTCGAGTTCGCGACGACAGGTCGTTTGGAAGCTGGCGAAGTGTCAGATCGAGAGCCAGATAGCGACTTCGAAATCTGGGTAATGGAAAAACTCGAACAGTTCGGATACGAGGTTGTCCCGCAAGTCGGTGTCTCGGGATTCTTCATCGATCTTGCCGTACGTCACCCAGACCAAAGCGGGACCTTCATTCTTGGAATCGAGTGTGATGGCGCGACTTACCACTCCTCGAGGTCATCCCGTGATCGCGATCGATTGCGGCAGGAAGTTCTAGAGGGACTGGGATGGGAGATCCACCGAATTTGGTCGACTGACTGGTTTCGAGATCCCCTACGGGAAGTCCAGAAGGTCCACGAGCGGATTGAGGAGCTCAGAGCTCAGGTTATACCGGCACAGCTTACTCCTTTCCTGGATCTAGGCGAGACACCTGGTGGAGAACGTAGAATTGGGCAGGACCCGGAGTTGATGGGCGACGCTTACGCCGACGAAGCCGACGAGGTTAACCGGGACGTGCCACCAGATCCAGACAGTGGACCAAGCGATGTAGTGACTGACAGCGCAGAAGATGGAGAGACTGCCGAAACTAAGAAGGAATTAATCGAAGGTGGTGTTGAATCCGAGGCTGTCGTGGAACTTGGTGATACCGTCATCTACTTCGAAGTAGGCCGTCCAGACCGTTCTGTCTCTGTAACGATAGTTTCAGGCCCCTCTAACCCACGTGCCGGAATAATAGACAGGGATACGCCAGTAGCTAGAGCACTACTCGGTCTAGCAGAGGGCGAACCGGGAGAACTAATAACTCCGGCCGGGGCCAAACAAATTAAGGTGATTTCCATTGACAAATCACCGTTCCCTTCGAGTACAGAGCCGGAAGAAAGAACGAGACAGGTTCTTGCTGACAACACTGGTTTTGCAAACGCCGAAACTCAAACTTTCCAGCCTGAAGACCCTGTACAACCCTACGAGAACTGGCAATCACGACGATTGCCGGACCCGAAATCGGCGACCCCTGCCGAAGTGTTGAGAGGGATATTGGATATTGTGAAGGCCGAAGGCCCCATAATGGTGAATCGGGTTTATCAGCTTTACGCCAAGTCTGCCGGTATCAGCCGTGTGGGAAAGGCTGTTCGATTGGCTCTGAATCAAGCTCTCACTGTGGCAGTTCGCCAAGGTATGATCGTAGTCGACGATGAATTGAGCAGTCGCGATCGCCTGTCCTCGGTGGCACGACTGCCAGACACACCTCCAATCGTGCCGAGAACACTGGGCGATCGAAGCCTTGATCAGGTTCCTCCATCTGAAATTGCGCATGTTATGCGCTCAATCCAGACCCAAGAATCAAGGATTAATCGCGAGGCTTTATATCGCGAAGTCTTAGACCATTACGGCCTCAGAAGAATGACACAGCACGTCTTCACGCAACTGAGCCGCGTTTGTAGCGAACTCTTGTCCGAGGATGAAACGTCCCAACTTGCGGGACCGG
>JAZGDE010000022.1:0-41892 GCA_036477295.1 Bacteroidota bacterium
GGAGATTCCGGAAAATAAACAGAGCCGCCGAAACTGCAGGAAGAAAAATAGATAACCGATGCTGCATCGAATGCGAGCCGTCCCTGTAATGCGTAAGGAAAGCCACAACCAGTCCAAATAATGCCGCTGCCTCGTAAGAGTGAGTCCGATGATGGACGTGGTCCGCACCGCGGCGATCAGCTGTTGTGCTGGAGACCTCATTGTCGGGGCGAGCGATCCCATCATCGTCTTCTGCTGGGAGATACGCGCTATGATGCGCTGGCCGCGATTCGCAACAACGCATCGAGAAGGATCGGGGTCCCAAGGGTCGTCAGAAGCGCGAAGACCACGATGACCGCAAACGTGGGCATTTCCATTCCGCGGACCTTATTAACGCTCGATTCTGTGCGATCTACCGTTCCTGCAAACCACAGTGCTACGGGAATGAAGATTGCAACAGACACAGTCATCAATAAATAAGGAAAACCATCCTGCCCGCCCGGATCTCTTCCTCCGTCAGCACAACCTCAAGTTCAGACCGGGTGATCACTGGCCGGACCATAGGAAGATCCGGTGGAATTCAAATTTCTGAAAGGTAGAAAAACCACACGGGAGAGTCGATCAATCACTTCAATTCACATCGTGACCGAGGAAGGTTGACAATCCCAATCGACGGAATCCTGTCGATGGTGCGCGGATGAATGTGTCCCCCCTTCCCGACCCCGACTATCAAGGAGTCAGGGATCGGGACAAGTCGTCGAGATCGCCAATGAACTTAGGGCAATATAGGCGCCATCACAGTGAAAAGCAAGAGGAAAACTCAACTCTGTGATCATCAGTTCTGGCGCAGTCGGGACGATCGTTCTGTGCCTCCCATGAGCGGGAGCCGAACGCCGCCATCCTCTTGGGACAAGACGATGGGCCTGATCGTACTACGCAGAATCTTCTGGATGAACGGGCCGGATGAGCATCAGGAGCGCAGCGTGCGGAACGATGAGGTACTTTTTCTTTTCGAACTCGATTTCGATCGCCTGATCGCGCAGGAAGATCGCGTAGTCACCCTCCTGAGCTTGTAGTGGAATATACTTGACTGGCTCCTTCGGCGTCGTCGACCAAGGCTCCTGGTCGATGTAGCCAGGATTGACCACAGGGTGCCCCGCGCCAGTCTGGACCACATAGCCACCTTGAACTTTCTCTTTCTCCTTCACAGTCGGTGGGAGATAGAGTCCGTGCGGCGAGCGATCCTCACCCTTTGCCGGCTCAACCAGGACCTTATCCCCCACAACGATGATTTCCTTGCCGCTGTGAAATTGCATTTTTGCTTGTCCTTTCTGGTGAGCCTTGGAATTCAGGAGAAATATACCACCCAGCAGCGTAAGAAACAAAATGCGATGAACACTACATGCGGTGAGCATCCTCCATCGGTCACTTGCAGTCGACAGACGGATCCGGTAGGTCAACAAAAAGGTGTGTGGAAATCGATAGCAACAGTCAGTTGACAACTCCTCTACGAGTGTTCCGTACGGACCTTCGGCCCTTCAGGGTCGTTCCAATGGAGCGCGTTCGGCCAAGACAACTCGTTGGGCAGAAATGACCTAAGCTGCTTTGCAGCATCGACGGGACGATCCGACTGTCACATCTCGCCTGCCTTTCGAAGCAGAACCGCTGCCCTGGAGTCCTACCTTGCATAGAAATCAATCACCCGCTTGATCGCCGCCCGGCAAACCGGATCGAAATCAGGGAGGCTCAGGGAGAACATCCGGCAATCAACAGCAGGGCGATAAAGACCTTTGGCTGAATATCCTGCACCTTCGAAGGCGCCGACCTTGCGGGCGTACTTCGATGTCAGCAGCAGTTTGGCTTGGGCGACGTGGTACGGCTCCCGCTTCTCGTAGTAATCGGGTGCGAGACGGTCGAGCTTTCGACGCAAAGCGCCGATACTGTCATACTGTACACTTTCCCATGGGGTCGGGATCGGCGTACCGGCAGAGACAAGCCTCTTCCATTTCAATTGCTTCGGATCAAGAAGCGCTGTGATGTTGGGTTCCCATGGCTCCACACCGGCAGGATAAAATTCGGAATACGCCACCTGAGAAGTATAGTACTCGTCTCCGAGCCCACCGAAGGAATGTCCGAACTCATGCACGTACACGTAATCCATCTGCCACTCCATCCCCGGTGCATCCGTCTTGGTATAGGTCGTGGAAAACAAGTTGTAAATCCCCCCACCACCATACCGGTTGTCATTGACTAGTATGTTTATGAAATCGTACGGTGCAGCCGCTGCTATATCCCGCAGCGCCTTGTTTTCTTCGGTGAGCACGTAGCGGGGTGTGCCGAAGATGTTGTACGATGTCCCGAGCGGGGTGTTCCGCCAGATATTCTTGTCGGGGATGTCGATACCAGAATCCTTCGACTCCACCTCGATAGTCCAGACGTTGAAATCGTTTTTATGATCCTTGAAGGGCGATGTACCGAACAGAGCATCGTTGAAGTGCTTTGCGTCCCTCCGGAACTTTTCCATCTCGGCCTTCGTGTAGCCATCGCCGAGGATCAATAAGTCCACTTTCTTCTCTGAGGGGCCGCTCTGCATGAGCGGAACAACTTTGTACGGCCGAGGCTTGGTTTCACGGTTGACCGTCGTTGCCGAACTCGGGTCGATCACCAAGCGATAGAGTTCGTCAAACGTCATCTGTCTGTCGCGTCGACTAATCGTCAGCTGCACGGTGCGCTTCGGATAGGGTAAACGCACGGTCTCGGAAAAGGTATGGTATACGCCCTTCGCTGCCTCCGCCGTCGTTTGCCATTCATTGAAGATCGTAGAGTAACCGCGGGAATAGATCAGCAGATTGGTCGCGACGTCGTAAACGCGCAGGAGATATTCCCCGAGGTTCAAAGTATCGATGAGATTGACCTTGCTGCCCGGCCATGGACCTTCCTCGTACACCTCGTCCAGGGCGAACATCTCCTGACCTTTTGTACCTGTGTGGTAATAATCGACGCGCATGGTCTTGTCGAGGAAAAAGGGATCGAAGGAGGGACGATCGTGTGCAAAGACGGTCGGGCATGTAAGTAGCAAGAGGAACACGATCACATTGCGCATGAAACCTCCGTTATATCCTTGTCCGCTGTGAGGACCTCAACATAGTCGAGGTGTCCCGAACCTGCGTTGGCCATCATGGCTGTGTGGGGCGGGACTTGGCCTGTCTCGGAGAACGAGGTTCTCCACA
The DNA here is from genome assembly GCA_036477295.1 of Bacteroidota bacterium. Classification (GTDB taxonomy): domain Bacteria; phylum Bacteroidota; class Ignavibacteria; order UBA10030; family JAZGDE01; genus JAZGDE01. Next base: position 3,210 of record JAZGDE010000022.1, read on the forward strand.
AAGTCACTCCCAGCAAGGATTCTTGCTCTGATGCGCGGATCCCTTGACCTGCTACTGTGCTGCGGTGGCTTGATTAGATGTTGGTAAATGTTGAATCCTAAGGAAATCTCCAGCAGAAAATAAATAGCTTCCACCCCCTGACGTGGTTCGGCTCATGTTTTCGTGATCAACGGGACTCGCCGACGGAGATTTTGCACTTCCTTCTGGAACTTTTCCTGCAATTCCTTCATCAGATGCTGCATATCTTTTTGCAGCCGCTCCATATCTTCTCGGAATCCCTCAAGATTATCCAGCGGAATCTCGGGAACGGGGAGGGCCTTCGGCACCAGAAGCTCTGGAACAGCGGGAATTTCCGGCACGGCGAACGACCAGTTCTTCCCCGGGCACCAGTATTGGAACCGTTGCAGGGAAATGTCCTCCAACTCACCCACTTCAACCTCCAACGTCAGGGGTTTACCTCTTCGGATTAGTTCGAACTTCGCCTTGTCGTCTTCATCCACGTCCTCGAGTCCATCCCAGATGTCTTCAATGTCCTTCACTCGTTCCTCCTCCACCTTGACAATAACATCGCCGGCTTTGAAACCGGCCTCGGCAGCCGCACTTTCCTCTTCGACTTCCGTTACGAGAACCCCACGGCCATTCGGAGCGCCGAAGTACTTACCTAATTGCTTGTTTAATTCCTGAAGCTCCATGCCGGCCAGTTGAGTGCCCGCGAAATACCTAGGGATCGGCAGCACTCTGGTTCGAAATCGGAACGCACGGCGCGGCCAAGGTTTTTCCTCTAACGTCGCCTGCAGCTTTACCTTCTTGCCGTCGCGATTGACGACAACTTCTACCGTTTTGCCCGACTCTGCTTTCCGGACTGCGCGCACCAGGTCGTCGGCATCATCGATGTCTCTGCCCTCAAACTTAACGATGATATCGCCTTCCTGAATTCCGGCTTCCTTGGCTGGACTATCATCGACAACTTCGCTCACGAACGCACCCTCGTCGATGCCGAGGTTCTTCTCCTCGACAATCCGTTCTGTGAGATCTCGAATGGATACGCCGAGCCACGTTCTGTGCGGATGATGATACGCTTTGATCTCCGCCGAGCTTCGGCTTGCGCTCGCGATCATAATCACCACGACCCCTACCGCCAGTACGGTGCCGGCCAGTAGCAAATGCCGAAAAAGATGCTTGTTCCCTGACATAACCCGCCTCCTCTGAAAATGTTAACACATTGAAATTTGCATGCGTGGGATTCCTATAATTGTACGCAGAATGTTAGGAAAACGTTTCACGCGAACGCCATGCGCCCCTGCATTGTTTTCCCCGTACCCCGTAAGCCCTTTGTTAACAAGGAAGTGCCCATACTCTTGCACCCACAACCGTATTAATATGCTAACGAGGAGGCCGAGCGATCAACCTCTTGGTGGGCTTCGAGCCCCAAGGCTTCAATTTTACCTTTGATCCCTTCCCGGGGGAAAAGCAGCTATTTGGTGTCGCCCTTTGGACGTTCCTGAGCTTTCAACCATAAGGCGAGTAGCTCGATCATACTCAGATATCCGACCACAGTATTTTTCTCCGGGACGATCGGTATACCGCTCAGGTTGTTGTTATGCATCCTGATAAACGCATCCGAGACCGTTTCATCCAACCTCACGCACACGAGCCTGTCCATGAGCTCTCGTGCAGTTACAGGCAACTCCTTGAAAAATCTTAGCACCTTCCCCAAGACCATCCCCTCTGACAGGAAATCTTCGGGAATGAGCTCCCGAAAGACATCTCCCTCGATCTTGCTCAGCGGGATGACGCCGACGAGTACGTCGTCTGAACCTACTACGGAAATCACGTCGGCGACCGGATTTTTCGTAACCTTTGCCACGATATCTTTCAACAGGTCGTTTTCAGAAACCATCGTTGGGCCCAAGTTGAGGATCTCATCGGCTTCCTTAACAGTCAGCTCAAAAACCGATTTTGTGACCATCGAACCAACCTCCTCTCACAGAGATGGACGAGCATCAGGCTCACAACTGATTCCCCATACAACTTTATCATCGTGGGCTAAAGAGCGTGACTCTCATTGAGAATCTTGCCGTAAGAAGATCGCCTCGGAAGAAACCCAGCAGCAGGAAAATCGGAAGAGGAAAGCGGAATCGATTCATCATCGGCATCAGCGGGAGCAGCAATGATGCGAAATGATCGTCGAAAGCGATCAACATGAGGACAACACAAAGCAATATACCGTGAGGCGCAGGAAATGTCAAGCTCGTACACTCATGCCGTGAGATCAAGCGCTCGGACAGCGCAATAAACACCGCGCACAACTTCAGCGAGGAAATCATAGTTGAGCGTCTCCGCTGAATCGGAAGCCATGTGGTAATGCGGATTGCGCTGGAAGGCGGTGTCCGTGACCATCACGGCACGGTAGCCGTGTCGCCAAAACGACCAATGATCCGAAAGATTAAGCGGCGGCAGAAAACCGGGAGCACTTAGGCCCTCGACACCAATGCCACAACTGCCTTGCATCCGCTCGCAAATAAACTTCACGAGCTTGCGCGACCGAATGTTGCCGACGATGCCGATGAAATCACCCCGCTTCGGATAGCCGCCTATCTGCCGCATCAGTGGAAACGGATACGTCTGCTTGAGATGCGAGCCACCATAACCGATCATTTCAAGGGAAATCATCACCTCCACCGGAGCGTGCGACTCTTTCAGCGACTTCGCATACACGTGACTGCCCATCTTTGACGAATAGAAGTACGGCGGCTCTTCATGCGTGAAGGCAACGAAGTGCAGTGTTCTCCGACTCTTATAATCGCGGAGAAGTCGCGCAAGCTCGAGCAGGCCTGCAACACCGCTCGCATTGTCGTCAGCTCCCGGCGTCCCGGGCACGGAATCATAATGCGCACCGAGAACGATACAGGGCCTGTCGAGTTCCAAGCCGGGCTTCTCTACGATGAGATTCTTCACTTCACCCGAAGAACGAATGACGTAGCGTTGAAGTGACACTTTGTATCCGAGGCTTCGAAACTCCAGCTCAATCCACGCGGCGGCTCGCGCAAGATTCGGACCGTAGATGCCCGTGCGCGAGGGAAACTCGCGCGCAAGGGTTTCGACGATACACCGGGATCGAGCCGCTATCTCGGGCACTTGTTCTGCTGAGATCGGAGAATTCAATGCATGGTGATTATGAGGATTCAACCAAGCCACCTTCGCTAAATCCCGGTCATGCGGAGGAGACAGCAAGTCCTGAACAGAGTGATGAATGGAAACCTCAAGGCCAGGATAACTCTTTGGATCCCGTTTACGCTCAGCGAGTCAAAAAACTCCGGTGACGGTTATCGCTCCAGAATAAGATAGGAAACCCACCGGAAATCATGCACTGCAAGCCCTCGATAGCCAGATCGCTCACTGAACGCCGAGTCCACTTTTGCAACCTCCCACCGAAAGTGCGTGGACGGTTCTTCCCAGAACGATATGTGCGGCAACACTTTCTGCCTCATTAAAAATGTTTGAAACCGCTTTCCCTTTCGATCGATCACGACGTCGAGCTCTGGGTTCTCCCATTCGCCGAGATGCCTGCACCAAAAACTTAGCTTGTCGAGTTCCTCTCGCACGTACTTCGCATCGAGGTCATTAATCGACCGGCCAAAACACTCAGCAATACGAAGCAGATCGTCCTGTGAGGCCATCGTCGGGACTCCGACATGTATAGTCCCGAACACCTCGACAGCCGCAATCCGATCACCGCTATTGAGTACAGACGGAACATCGCGACAACTACCTGTAAGAGCAGCACGATAATTCCTCTCGGACTTGCCCAGGATAAACTGGAATTCACGGAATTGCAGCTCCTGGGTCTCCACCCCGATATAGACCTGCTTCCCGAGCTTTTCAGCCATCGCAACGTGGCGCTCAGCTAACTTTAAGATACCATTCGGTCCTTCGGCATGATCGCGATAGACCAACACGGACAGATGATCAACGCGTTGCCACAGATGCTCCACCACTGGTGCCCTCTTCCCGTCGAAGCTCACGCTGTCATGCATCCAAAACGGTATGTCGGCTCCATATTCCAGCGTTGAATTCGCATGAATGATCTCAGCAAGCCGACCGTGCAGGCGAATCTTGCTCCGATACAGCTGAGTCCGAAGAACGGGCGACGCGAACTGTATCAGCAAATGCGGCTCCACATCCAGGTGTATTCCGCTGATCGTTCCAGCATGGGGCAATTGCTGCGCGAATTGCAGGACAGCGCGTGTGAAAGCCTCAGCGTAGCCCGCAAACTTCGGCAACGCCCACTCCGGTTCGCCCGCCAGCGCGAAGATCCGAAAGCCTTGTGCCGATGCCCAACGTACAAGCGCTGCAATCGAGTCTTCTTGGAGCAGTACACAGCGTATCCTGTTCTCCCTGAGTTCAAAGCGATGGGGAAAATTCAGGAAGACATCCTGGATGTCGAGCTCATCACGTACCCGAAGCAACGTGTCGCGCAGCTCTGGACGGGCGATCAATTCTTCAGTATTCCAGAGCCAGAGCGCCCTGTGAGGAAACGCTACGGCTGAGTTAGCGACAACAAGAAATAGAAAGACCCAAGCATACATATCCTTAACCGATTTCAGCTGAATAATCGTCGCGGTGCTAATCTCCTTGTCCCCCCGCCCGATTACGCTCTTCGCATCGCACAGCAGGGCGGGGAACACGCAGCGCTCAAGGCATCACCGCTCAATCCACGACGTCCTTCGGGTAGCGAAATTCGGGCGCACCACCGGCCATTGCGAAGGCCAGGATTTTGCTGGCTCCCAAGCTCTAGCGTCATAATGGATCGATGTCCAACCGGCACCTGCAGTGTCGCTGACGACCCAACTGCTGTCTGTGAGAATCGTATCGGTCAAACCAGCACTCGTAAATTCTACGTAGACGTTCAAGCCCGCCCCGGCTCTGTCGGGTTCCTCGTAGAAGTTCTGCACTTCCGCGGCGATCACGTTCTTTCCTTTACGCAGATACGGAGTAATATCGAACAACTTCACTCGTTCGTACTCGACGGTCAGAGAGAGTGACCGCGTCGCGTACACCTGACCGACACTCGTGCCGTTTACATAGACCGTCGCAAACGTTTCTCCAAGGAGTTGCAGGAGTGCGCTCTGCGGAACCGTAAGGAGCTCGAAATGCCGTCGGAAATACGCGTGCTGTGCCTGCACGGAATCGGGGTGAGCGGGATGTGCGGCTGGATGGTAAATCCAGAAGCTCGGAATGATCGGGTCGACCGATATGCGCCCGCTTCGGACCTCCACCAGCTTTTCCTGCCAGTAGGCTATCTGACGGTCGTACCGCCTCATGAGAAGGTCAAGATTGTCCGGCTTGTTGGTCCGAAGCCAGAGCGTCCGAAATCGATCTTTCATGTCCGACAACATTCGCACGACAGGATCCATCAAAGTCCTAACGTCTTCCGTCAATTCCGACCATACTTTTTCTCGAGAGCCGGTTGTCAGTCGATTGATCTCCATCGCAGTAGCCACTTTGTTGGCGAACCACAATTTTAGCCGTGCGACAAACTCGAGGTAGTCAAGATGCTCCTCGTTGCGCATCACTGATGAACGCGCTTTCTCCACCAGTTGCAATACGACAGGCATTGTGGCTCTCAGCCCCTGCAACCGAACATCAATGTGGATCCGCGTGCCAGATACAAATTCCTCACGAATCGGGAGGAAGGGATGCCGCCAGATTTCGTGCCAGTAGACCGTGTTCATCGGGTCGAAGAGGAGCGTGTAAGCAAGTTCAGCTTCCTTCGCGCCAGATCCAAAGAAGTATGAGAAAAACTTTCGGTTGAACTGGACGTAATCAGCTTGCTCTGGCGACCAGGAACACTCGGCCCCCCATGCGTAGCCGTACCAGTTCAGTTCGCGGAACGTCTCACCACCGTAGTCGCCCCAGGTTGAATTGAGCGTCCCCATTCCACCGGCGCGGTAACCGTCCCGGATAAGATTCTTGATATTCGGAACAGCGGTCTGATACTGGGGAAAGGGATTCACGAAATTCCAGCTCGCCGGCGAAACGATGAACTGAAATCCGGAGTCGGCAAACATCTGTGCGCTCGGATACTGGGTATCAGCATGGTACTGCCAGTCGACGATGATGATGTCCTTCGGGATTTGCGGCAGGATGTCCGGATGGGTGAGCAAAATGTCGCCGTACATCAGCACGGTCTTGCCGTGCCTTTTCAGCATATCGTACACGCGTCGGTAGTGCTGCGCGTGGACCTTCGCGATGCCGAGCTGTTGCACTCGCTCTGCACTCGCACCGCGACCGACGTCCCAGGACTCATCAGCCCCCATATTGAAGTACTTCGATGAGAAAACAGCGACCAGCTCATCAATCATGCTGCGCAAAAGTACGTACGTTTCCTCGGAGGACACGTTGAAAGCATGAGCCCCAGGAAACTCCGCGTATTTCAGGTACTGGGGTTTGAGGAGGAGGTTTTCCTGATGGCCCAGGGTCTCGAAGGTCGGTACAATATCCACGAAGTACTGTTTGGCGAACGCCACCAACTCGCGCACATCCCCCTGGGAAATGCGCCCCCGCGCCACGCCGATGTCTGGATGATTTTTGAACTCGAAGATGTCCTCGATGTACGGAGAATAGAAGTTAAGTTTCAGCAGCGCGAGCTGTCGGACGATTCGTTTCATGTCAGTGAGCGTGGAAACCTGCCCGCGACTCATATCGTCGGAAATTCCACGCAGTTTCAGGAGCGGCCAGTCGAGGATCATGACTGAAGGTACGTTGCGACCTTCGGTATGCCGGAGAAGCTGGAGCAGCGTCGCGCAGCCATAGAACAGCCCATGCGGAGTTTCTGAGATGACCATCACTCGACTGTCCTCCGTGCGGAGAACGTATCCTTCATCCCTCATTGCAACGCTGAAAAAGATGGAGTGTTGATTCAGATAGTTTCTGGCCGTCTTCGATTGTTTACGGAGACCGAAATAGATGTATCGTCCTCTGGGCCGACGCGACCCTTCGGTGACAACGTGCAGCGATTTCAACCCGAAGGACTCAAGAAGCATGTTGATCTCCGAAGGAATAATGCCAGCTTGCTCCCGCACGTTCTTTCCAAGGATGATGATCGTCATCGAGTCGATTGAACAGGATCCACCGCCGTCGAAGATGCGCTGGGGTCGAGGAATGAGGGGAAGCGAACGTAGGTCATGAGCGTTAGAGGAGAGCCACATGACCATGAGCAGAGGGAAGATCAAAAGAGTGCTGTAAGGAAACTTCACGATAGGTTAATCTGGAATGTTCACGAAAATGGAAAGAGGTTAAGTCAGTTATTCAGATTGTTTCATCACTCGAAAAAGTAGAGAGAACGATCGTCCCGAATGGAATGCCTTTCCGAAGTCCCGAAGGGACTCCCTCGCAGGAATCCTTCGGATCGGCAGATGGTCACAAACTGCTCCTCCGAAGGAGTCCTTCCCGAAGGGACACTTCGTGTTGGATTGGACTCTTGGAACTTCGCCATAAGGGAGGCAAATGGAAATAATGGGGAAAAGACGCCTCCGCCGAACAAACGCTGTCAATATTAAATACAAATTTCTCTCTGGAGCGCACACGCACTGCAACCTGAGGTTGACACGAATCTGCACGTCAATCCACCGCCTCGTTGAGAAATCGCACCAGCGGCATCATTTCCTGGAAGACCTTGATGACCTCATCGACGAAGTTCTGCCCGTAACACTTCGATTCCGGCCATTCCACATAGAGGTAAAGCTGCTTGTACTTGAGCCATTTCGCCACCGGATGATCTGCGGGATATCCCTGCGGCACCCGCTGCAATGTGTCTCCCTCCAAACCTTCGAAGAGTTTTCGAAATTTTTTTCTCTCAACGATTGCCAAAAACTCTTCGGAACGATCCGCAATCGCCTTGCGGATCAACTTCAAGTGTGCACTCTCCGGCATGTAAATCCCACCAGCCAGCCCCACGTATCGGGGTGCAATTTCCAGATACAAGCCGGCACTCTCCTGCCAGCGACCTCTGGGATGGAAAATCGCTGCCACGTGCGTTTTGTACGGGGTCTTATCCTGGCTGAACCTCGTGTCACGATAGATGCGAAACATCGAGCGCCTCGGGTCGACGTAGATATCCGGAGCAATCTGCACGATCCGCGGCTTCAGAGCTGCGATCAAAGACTGCATCGGGAGCTTCACGAACGATTCGTACTCAGCCTTGTGGTCGGTGAACCACCCACGATGATTGTTGCGCTTCAGTCGCTTGAGAAACGCAATCCCTTCTTTCGGGAATCCTTCAAACGGCGGATAGAACTCAAGGTCGATGAAGGGAGATTTTGCCATGAGTGCCTCTTGGAAACGATTGTTCGAAAGAAATCCGGGTCGAGGTCAATAATACCGAATCAGAACGTCAAATTCCATCCAAAATGCAACACGCAAGAGCAGGTCACCCGGATGTTGTCGTCACTAGCACTTCACTGAGCTCGAGTTTTTTTCCTTTGACTTTGTGGGGGAAATTTTGTATTTTAAAATTTGATTTTTGTAACGACGGTTACCTGACCGAATGTTGTCATTGCGGACGAACCGATTGAATTGCCCTCATGTACGCAGTCGTGGAAATTGCCGGTAAGCAGTTTACCGTTAACACTTCGGCGAAGCTTTCCGTACCTAGGTTAGACGCAGAGGTTGGGAAGAAAGTGAAGATCGAGAAAGTCTTGCTCCTTGGCGGCAAGGACGGCATTCAGATCGGAACACCGACCATCAAGGGAACAGCAGTCGAAGCGAAGGTTCTCGCACACGTGAAAGGTGATACGATCACCGTCTTCAAGAAGAAGCGTCGGAAAGGCTACCGCGTGAAGCGCGGTCATCGTCAACCGTACACGGAAATCGAGATCACGAAAATCGGGTAGACGGAGGAATGAAGTATGGCACATAAGAAAGGAATGGGAAGCAGCCGCAACGGGCGCGATAGCCAGGCACAGCGGCTCGGAGTGAAGGCATTCGGCGGAGAGCGGGTGACCGCTGGCAGCATCATCGTACGGCAGCGAGGCACGAAGTTCATGCCCGGACAGAACGTCGGCCGGGGAGGGGACGATACGCTGTTCGCCAAGGTACACGGCATCGTGAAGTTTCACCGTTACAACCGTGCGAAGAAAATGGTGAGCATCGTCTCAGCGTGACAATCCTGTCGGACTCCCACAAGGTGGTCGTCACAAAGTGATCCTCCGAAGTCCCACCACGAAGTGTCACGAAGTGACCGCTTCGCGGGTGGCTTCGCCAAAGTGATCCTTCCTGAAGGGACACTTCGTGTTGGATTGGACCTTTGGGGCTTTGCCACTTGCATGAACAGCCCTTTTTGTTCTATCCAGAATCCCAGCGTTTTCCCCTCTGCTCTTCTATCATATATATAATCAATCGAGACCCACACTTCCCCATTCCTCCAACAGCCGGATGGGAATCAATCCAAGGAGACCTCAAGGTGAAAATCACAGTTGTTGGTGCTGGAAACGTGGGTGCAACGGCGGCACAGCGCATTGCGGACAAACAGCTCGGACACGAGATCGTCCTCGTCGATGTGATCGGCGGCCTTCCGCAAGGCAAGGGACTCGACATGTATGAATCTGCCCCGATTGAAGGTTATGACTCGAGGATCATCGGGACAAACAGCTACGATCAAACGGCCGATTCGGACATCGTGCTCATCACCGCCGGCATCGCTCGCAAACCCGGCATGACCCGTGAGGATCTGCAAAAAACCAACCAAGAGATTATGAAAACCGTGACCGAGCAGGCAGTCGCGAAGTCGCCCCGGTCGATCCTCATCGTCGTCTCGAACCCTCTTGATGTGATGACCTACGTCGCTCTCAAGATCAGCGGCTTTGAGCGGCATCGGGTGATCGGAATGGCAGGTGTACTGGACACCGCCCGTTTCCGGAGTTTCATCGCCATGGAGCTCAACGTGTCGGTGGAAGACGTGTACGCGTTCGTCCTGGGCGGCCATGGAGATTCGATGGTACCCCTCGTGCGGTACACGACCGTCGCCGGGATTCCGCTCACAGAACTGCTTCCGAAGGAGAAAATCGATGTACTCGTCCAGCGGACACGCGACGGGGGAATCGAGATCATAAATTATTTGAAAACCGGAAGTGCATACTACGCGCCGGCATCCGCAGCCGTCCAGATGATCGAATCGATCGTAAGGGATAAGAAGCGCATCCTGCCGTGTGCGGTATGGCTGCAGGGTGAGTATGGCCTGTCAGACGTCGTGGTCGGCGTACCGATCAAGATCGGCCGGAAGGGGATGGAGGAGATTATTCAGATCAAGCTAGCGGAGGATGAAAAGGTAGCGTTGCAAAAATCCGCGGCGGGGGTGAAGAATAACATCGCGAAAACTGGCTTGTAACTCAGTGCCAAGCCAAGCAACTCTGCCGAAGGCCGTCAGAGTTCGACCCGCTCCGACCCGTCTCGCCGAGGCGGACGAGCCCGTTACACCAAGTGGAACGAGGTAAACAGAGCTAGGCAAGCGATCTTGTCGGGCATCCCTTCGGGACAATAACGAGTGGGATGGAGATGAAGACCATTCGTTTATTTGCAGCAATTGCTCTCACAGCTTCCTTTTAGGCTTGAGGACTCCACCCACGAGAAAGCCTCGGGGTTCCACGAGGCTTATTGATTGACCACTTCGCGATCCGTCACCGATCCAAATTGAGCCGCATGACCACCTCGACCCCCCTCGGGGTTACGAAGTAATCGACGTGGTCCATCAGTATCCTCATCAGAAAGATTCCGCGTCCGCTCTCTCGTAGGAGATTCTCCTCCCGCAGAGGATCGGGAACCTCCTCCGGCTTGAAACCTGCCCCTTCGTCCTTCACCCGGACGACCACCGCCGTCGTATTCACCTCGCACCTGATGGAAACTTTTTTCCCGGGATCCATCTTGTTGCCATGAATGATCCCGTTGTTGACTGCCTCGGTTGTCGAAACGAGGAGCTTGTTGAACTGGGTTTCATCCAGATGCAGCGAGCGGTTGACTCCCCGGAGAAAATCCTCCACTCTCGATATAAATTTTGGGTTGCTGCGCAGCTCCAACCGAAAGATCCTCGGCAGCTTCACCCGAATCCGGCTGTGTCTCGCTCGCTTCATAATCGGACCAGAAGGTTCATGGCAACGTTAGCAATCGAACGGTCCGGGACGCCGGTCTGTTCTTGAAATTCATACCAACCACTCACGGACAATTGCGTCCGCGTTCCGACGGTCCAGACGATTGTGCTCGTTGGACCGTAGCTCTTCACCGTCCTTTCGAGATCGCGATCGCGGTACACATACCGCAACTGACTAAAATACCGGATCCCTGCTGAGAAGTACATTCGTGCTCCGTCCATGTACCGCAATTGGACCGCAAACGTCTTGTCTTCAAAATAGTTGACCGGCCGCTCTTTGAATTCCTTCCACTTCAACTCACCTCGCTCATACAGCTTGACATGCGCCGCAAAGAACATACCCAGCCGCTCGGTGAAACGATAGAGAGTAGAATCGATAAACGTGAACTGGCGAAATGAAAAGCTTCGGACGGAGAAGACCTGTTCCTCAAAGTCGTAGACTGTATAGTTCGCGAGCACTTCGAACACGTTCACGGTTGACAACCGGCCGCTCGGTTTATACTCGATGCGCAGCGAGAGTTTCCACACGCGATTCCAGTTGTTGTTGGCACTTCGAGCAGCAAACACGTAGACGACGTGATTGAGACTCACTGTCGCAGAAAGCCTCACTTTAAGGTACGGACTGAGCGCATGAAGGGTTGCGGCGTTGAACACAAACAGCAATTCGTCGCGGTCGTCCAAGTTCAACTCGCTTGGCGTGTCGTAACGAAGCAGGCCGCTCGAACCACTAAGGAGCACGGAATGCGACCGCGAAACGGCCCACGTAAGATTACCCGCAACGGTGGTCGCCTCGCCGTGTTGTCCTTTCTCCGCTCCTGGCGAGAACGCTCGGCAACGATCGTCCGTTCAGCGCCAGCTATGGGCTTCAACTGATGGCGCTCGTCGCGCTCGCTCACGCCGAATCGCATCCCCGTGGACAATCACTCACTGAACCGATACGCTAGCTGGATTTCTCCCTCCAAACGAAATTCCTCGATCTCGGTATCGAGGAGTACGTCTGCTGGCGATGAGATGTTCTTGTAGCGAACCTCTTTCTGGACCGATCGATTAAAAATCTGTCCGCGAATCCCGACGCTGAAGTTTCTACTCGCCTCATAGTTGAGCGTGTCGACAACAGTGAGGATATTCTCGGTTCGACTCTCAATATTGTTCCGCACGTTGAGCGCTTGGCCGAGAGCTGTATCAATCGGAAAATACAAATCGCGTCGAAGCCGCGTTAACTGCGCACTTAGTCCGTTCCGCGTTTCCTCGAAGAACACCTTATCCACGTGTATCGCGAGCGTGTCAGTCTCTGCGCGACGTGGGAGCACCTGGTCCCGGGAAAATTTGCCGAACAACTTCATTCGGTAGCCGCCGAGGTCGAAGCGGTCGGTCTCCGCCCTTACTTGATAGCTGATGCCTTGGTCTCGTTCGCCGCTCTGATTGTCGAATCGGATCCCAACCAAGGGGTCGATCCGGAACCCCGGATGAGGCTCGTAGCGAATGCCTCCGAGAAGCGTGTGATTCGAAGCTTCATTGATGCCGATCGTTCGGTTGTCGGAAAAGACAAACGAGATCGCGTTGAATCGCATTGCGATACGATTGCTCAGAGGGTGCACGAGCTCTAGGTCGAACCTCTGTTCATCCTTGATGAAATTCTGGTTGGTGCGGATCAACCGCGACTCGTAGCGCTCGAACAATCGAAGCGTCGTCAACCCGAAATTCTCTGCCAAGCTGATCCGTCCGTCCCACAGAAACGTGCTCACGTTGCGTTCAAAACGAATGTTCCACTGACGGGGAGGGGAATCTGAACTCACGGTCACTTCGGAGCCCGATTCCTGGCCCACACCGATGCTGTAGCCCATCAGAATCATGAGGACGCAGGAGACGAAGCGCTCTCTTTTCAGTCTCTCCATCACTCCGGCCGAAAACTCCACACTGCACTGAGCGAATTTGGATCCCATGGTGTATTCGTAATTGTTCCCACTCTCCAGTAGTATGTTACTCCAGGAGTGAGAGGGCTACCATCATTGTAGATCACGACTGTATCACTCAATGTGAACGACCAGATCTCGTTTGTGAAGCTTGAGGTTGAAACGAAGATACTATACTCGGATGCATCCGGAACAGGTTGCCATCGAAACGTCGGAAATGCCGGCGTTGTGCTTCCATCCAGAGGCGATTCGAGCACCGGTCGAGCGAGCGGCCGATCCCCTTCCGCTGGCTTTTCTTCCGGTGGCGTGGGCAAGCTCTGCAGGTGACCTCTGTCGAACGCAGTGATACGGTAATAGATTGATGTTCCAACTTCGACCCCTACAGTATCGCGATACCTGGGCACGAAGGTTGAATCGAACAGCAATTGAACACCGGTCTTGAACTGAGGTTCGAAGGACCGATACACATAGTACCCCAGGAGGTCGCCATCGGTATTCGCATCCCACATCAGGGAGATGAAGACACCGTCATCCCGGTTATGGGCCTGGACTTGAACGTTTCGCGGCTGGCGTGGGGGAGAAACATTAATCGGCTGAGCGGAGACGACATTCGACCGCTCGCTCTCATTTCCGCTTTGATCGAACGCATTGACTGCATAGTAATACGTGATCTCGTATTCCAGGCCATTATCCACATACAGTGCGACATCCGTCTCATCGATCAGCTGAAATGTATCAGGTTGAGGTTCTTCAGCGCGGTAGATGCGATAGCCTGCCAAATCTCCCTCTCGGTTTGCCCTCCAGGACATCCCCACCTCTCCGTCGCTCGAATAAACCACCGCAAGACCGACGGGCGGAAGCGGGGGGGTTGTGTCTGGGCCAGAAGGCAAACTCTCCTCCCGGTCGCAGGCCGGCAGAAGCAACAACAAAACAGCCGTCACGATCAATGGGGCGATTTCTTTCATCAAAGCCCAACCTCGAATCCTCTGCGACTCGATGAACCAGTATCACCGTTCCTCTGTAACACCGCCATCATGTCTACCGGCCTCTAGAGATCGACATTATTGTAAGACGCGCGAGCGGAATAGCTTGAGAAATCGATTTGCATCAACTTCGAACGCCACATCGATCGTCGGTTTCCCCCTGCAGGTATCTCGCGCGTATGCAATCGTCAAACCGCGAGTCAGCGCACTCCTGATTTCCACAACTACGTGCAGCCGCCTGCATCGCACCAGCGATCTGTCTACAGCCACACCCAATGTCAGAGGGTCATGCAAGTAGAGACCGTGGAATCCCTCCGTGCGTTGATGATACTTCATGGTGAAGGTAGTAAACTTTTCGATAAACTTCACAAAGCGGCTCTGACGAACTGCTCTTTGAGTGAGGTCGCTTCGCAGAAGCACCGCCATTTCTGTCACATTGAGAGGGACGAGCGTGATTCGTTGCCCGCTGTTCAGGACGATGGCCGCCGCTTCCGGATCAACGAAAATGTTGAACTCAGCCAACGGACCGGTATTCCCCGGACGATAGAAGGCCCCTCCCATGATGATGAGTTCTCTGAAGAGCGCAAAAACCTTCCTCGATTTCAGGAATGCTTTGGCAATGTTCGTAAGTGGCCCCGTGGCGACGAGAGTCACCTTGTGTGGATGCTGTCGAGCGACGTTCAGGAGGACATCGACGGCGCGTTCGCGCACAACGGGTACTCTCGGCCTTGGATATTGCGAAGCGACGTCACCCAAGCCGTCACGGCCGTGAACCTGCGGCGCTGTCTCGAGAGCTCTGTGAAGTGGCCTCGCCGATCCCTGTGCAATCTTGGAAGAGACCGGAGGCTGAAGCATCTGAACCACAAGCTGCACGTTTCGAGTAGAACAGGATACTTCAGCGTTCCCCGCAACCGTCGTAATCGCTTCGACCTGCAGCTCCGGTGATCGGAACGCTAAGACGACAGCAAGAGCATCATCAACACCTGCATCGACGTCGAGAACGATTCGTCGGGCCACTATTCTGCCCCCAGAATATCACGCCAGCTGAAACTCGGTGAGTACTGTAACACCCTTCTCGCTTTGTTGCAAGAGATGAGGGATGCAGAGCCGCTAAAATCCTCGGCAATGCTTTTGACAGCAGGATAATACCGGCTGAGCAGCGAGCGCGAATCGCCACTTGTCCAATTCTCTTCAGCCGTTATGAAGAAAATTTCGTGGTTGGATGGGAGGGGCTTCTCCAGCGCGAGGAAGACCGCTCGCGCGACATCGAACACATGAACATAGCACCACAGGTGTTTGTACCACCGTTCGGCATGCAGTCTCAGCTGACGGTACGTTTCCATTTCCCGTTCCTCGGGCACCCAGATCCAGGGCTCTCGCAGGCAGACGGTTTGCATCCCGAATCGCAAAGCATACGAGCGGCACATCTCTTCCCCTAAGAGCTTGCTCAAGCCGTAGGGGTCCTGCGGCCGTAAGGGATGCTGCTCGTCGATCGGTACGTAGTCCGGAACGAGCGGTTTCTCCGCGAACGTGAAACCGAGGGTAGATTCACTCGAGAGGAAGACGAACTTCTTGATTCCCGATCGCGCGGCGGCCTCGAGCAGGTTAAACGTGCCGACGACGTTCACCGTGAACACTTTCTCGGCAGGACAATCGAGAGGATGCGGAATCGCTGCGCCGTGAACGATCGCATCATACCCTGCGACCGCTTTGAGGCATGCGGGCAGGTTCAACAAGTCAACCCAGTGAAACTTGTAGATCGGGTTCGGGGGTTCTTGGACGTCGAGGATCCCGACCTTATGGTGCTTGGCGAGTTCTTCGACGACGTATCTCCCGACAAGCCCGCTGCCACCAGTGACGAGGATGTTCATGAAGTTGACGGAAATTCCCGACAGGTCTTGAAAAGGAAAGTACAGGCCACGGAAGGAAAAAGCAACCTCGGAAATTTCGGTAACATCCCGATTCCCTCGGGGTAAACCGAAACCCATAAGGGGATTACTGAGACCAGAGAGGGGACATCCCTTACCGCACGCCACCGCGAACGAACTTCGGGTGTCCTCTCCCGAATTCAATCCCGGTGGTTTCGATCCTCTTGGTACTCGAGTGCAGCATGCAAGAACTCACGGAACAGCGGATGCGCGCTCGTCGCCCGCGATTTAAGCTCCGGATGGAACTGGCCTCCTACAAACCAGCGGTGCTTCGGTAACTCGATGATCTCGACAAGATTGTTCTGCGGACAGACGCCACTCATGATCATGCCGTGATCTTCAAGAATTTGCTTGTACTTGTTGTTGACCTCATACCGGTGACGGTGCCGCTCGGAGACCAATTCTTTCTTGTACGCATGGTGCGCCTTGGTCCCTTTTTGAATTTGGCACGGATACTGCCCAAGCCGCATCGTTCCACCCTTCTCCTTCACGCTCTTCTGCTCCAGCATCATGTCGATCACGTTGTGCTTCGGATGCGGATGGAACTCAGAGCTGTTCGCCCCATTGAGCCCACAGACGTTACGCGCATACTCGATCACTGCGCACTGCAACCCGAGACAGATTCCGAAGAACGGCACGTTGTTCTCCCGCACATACTGGATTGCTTTGATCTTTCCTTCAACGCCCCGTGAGCCGAAACCTGGTGCCACAAGAAGTCCTGAAATGTTGTTCAGGTATTCGCGTGCCCTGTTCTGTTCAATGAGTTCCGAATCGATCCACTCCAAGTTCACGCGCGCGTTGTTCTCAGCACCGGCGTGGACAAATGCCTCAGCGATGCTCTTGTAAGCATCGCGCAACTCGACATACTTCCCGCAAATTCCGATCGTCACCTCTCCGAGTGGGTTTTTCACTTTATTGACAAACTTCCTCCACGTTCTCAGGTCCGGTTCGCTACACTTCAGCCCGAGCTTTTCGATCACGATCTCGTCGAGTCCCTCCTTGTAGAAGAGCAGAGGCACTTCATAAATCGACTCGACGTCGCGCGCCTCGACGACCGCACCCGGCTCTACGTTACAGAACAGTGCAATTTTCTCGCGCAAATCCTTCGACAGCGGCTTTTCGACGCGGCAGACGAGGATATCCGGCTGGACGCCGATCTGCAGGAGTGTGTGTACGCTGTGTTGCGTGGGTTTCGTTTTCAACTCTCCGGACGATTTGATAAACGGGACAAGCGTCACATGAACGTTCAGCGCATTCCGCTTCCCTTCTTTCAGCATGAGCTGGCGCATCGCTTCAAGGAACGGGAGACTTTCGATGTCACCGACCGTACCACCGATCTCACTGATCACGACATCATACTTTCCCGTCTTTCCCAGCGCGTAAATGCGCTTTTTTATCTCATCGGTGATGTGTGGAATAACCTGAACCGTTGCCCCCAGGTAATCGCCGCGGCGCTCCCGTGATATCACCTCGTGGTAGATCTGTCCCGTCGTCGTGTTGTTGTTCCGCGACATGCTTTCACCGAGAAAACGTTCGTAATGACCGAGGTCGAGGTCAGTCTCGGTTCCGTCGTCCGTGACATACACCTCTCCATGCTGATAGGGATTCATCGTCCCAGGATCGACGTTGATATACGGGTCAAATTTCTGAATCGTTACCCGCAGCCCTCGTGCCTTCAAGAGCAAACCAAGGGAAGCAGACGAAATTCCCTTTCCGAGAGACGAGACAACGCCGCCCGTCACAAAAATGTACTTAACGCTATTCCTCGGCAAGCCAGCTCCTTTCTTAGATGGGAGTCCCCGGATAATCCTTAGACATCCTGAGCTTTTGCGGCGACACGATCCCTCCGGAGAGGACGAGTTTCAGCGCTTCCTCAATTGATAGATGCAGCTCGACTGCTTCACGTTTCGGCACGAGGAGCAGCACACCGGAGGTTGGATTCGGAGGGTTGGGGACATACACATTATACATGATTTCACTAGACTCTCCGGCCGATTCAATCACAACCTCGTTCGTCACGAACCCCACAGTAAAGAGCCCCTTTCTCGGGTATTCGAGAATCAACACCTTCCGAAAGGCTTTTCCCTTGCCACCGAGTGAGAACGCGCTCATTAAATCTTTCGACGCAGAATAAATCGTACGGACGAGAGGGATGGACTTCATGATTTCGTCCAGCCACGTGAGGACCTGCCTTCCGATGAACGCACGGGAGAGGAAACCAACAAGGATAATGATCGATAGAGCGACGACGAATCCAAGACCGGGAATCCGATTGCCCAGGATACGCTCGAGCACCGGGGTCAACGTCCCATCGATAACCCGGTAAAACAGGCGCAGGATCCAGAAGGTAAACATCACAGGAATGACGATGACAAGCCCTCGCATGAACGAAACTTTGAGAAGTCCCCAGATCTCTCTTTTCTTCTGCTTTGAAGACCTCCCTAACGCATCGACTTGTTCCTTTTGACCTTGTGTCTCCATCTCTTTGACCATCCTTCAGACAACCGATTGAGTTTTCATCAATTCGCGAATTCGTTCTACGTCCTTAAGGGTATCAACCGAAATGTTCTCACGCTCGGTAATCGTGCACTTGATTCGATAGCCGTTTTCCAGAATTCGCAGCTGCTCTAACTGCTCCACTTCCTCGAGGGCGGTCGGTTCCATCTCCGAAAACCGAATCAGGAAATTCCGCCGGTACACATAGAGACCGATGTGCTTGTAGTACACGTGCTTCCGGAGCCATTCATTCGCGCTCCCATCGTCACGCGGCGATGGAATCATCGCACGGGAGAAATAGAGCGCAAAGTTTTCCCTGTCGAGCACCACCTTCGGAATATCCACATTCCTCAGATCACTGGGATCGGTGATCGGCTTCACGAGCGTCGCGACCTGTATGGCCTCGTCTTCGATCAACGTCCGGACCGCATCGTCGATCATCTGGGGAGCCAGGAGGGGCTCATCGACCTGGATGTTGACGACGATGTCCGTATCGAACATCTCGCGCAGGACGTACGCGATCCTGTCGCTCCCGCTGCTGCAGGTTGTCGGCGTCATCACAGCCGTGCCGCCAAATTGCTTCACCGCTTGATAGATTCGACCATCGTCGGTAGCCACGAGTACGGCGTCCAGCGACCTGGCCCGCGATGCACGTTCATAGGTGTGCTGCACCATCGGCTTACCGCAGAGGTCGATGAGCGGCTTCCCCCTCAGCCTCGTCGAACCGTAGCGTGCGGGAATAACGCCAATGACGTCTGGCTTCGAATCAGTCATGGTTTGATTACTTTCGGCACCTTGAAGAATTTCTCCGTCCGCGACGGAGCATTCTTGAGAATCTCCTCGACGGGAGCCGAAGGCTTCACGGCATCCTCACGGAATACGTTCGTTTGCTCGACGACATGGGAAAGCGGCTCGACGTTCGAAGTATCGAGCTCGTTGAGTTTTTCCATATACTCGAGAATCCGATTGAGTTGTCGCGTCAGCTTCTGTCTCTCCTGGTCGCTGAACTGAAGTCGTGCAAGCGCGGCGACATATTCGACATCTTTCACAGTAACTCCCATAGTACCTCTCTATTTTTATTGGTCGACGTAATGCTGTTGGATCACTGCCTGAACTTGCTCCATCAGCTTTGTCTCTCCCTTTTTCCCGTCCCAGCCGGTCGTCGGTATTGGCTTGCTGAGTTTCAGCTGAATTGTCCCGGGAGTGATCCGAAATTTTGTTTTCGGCAAAATTTTGTAACTACCGTTGATCGTCAACGGAACGATGGGCACGCCTGCCCTAACAGCGAGGTTGAACGCACCTCGTTTGAACGGCTGCAATTTGCCTGTTTTCGTCCGCGTCCCTTCGGCAAATAGGTGCACGGAGGCACCCCTGCGGATGGTCTCTGCCGCCTTCTCCAGACTTCGCATCGCCTCCAGGCCGTGCCCACGGTCGATTATGATGTATCCGCCGGTCCGTACTGCCCACCCGAACAGAGGAATCCCCACGAGCTCTTTCTTGACAACCATCCGAATCTGATCGGGAATGTACCCCATGACCGCCGGTATATCGAACATGCTAGCGTGGTTAGAGACGTAAATATAGTTGCTGGAAAAATCGAGATTGTCGATGCCGTCCACCTCCAATTTGACGCCGCAGATTCGCAGGATCCCCCGAGCCCAATGCATTCCCAGCCAATTGAAAAGCCTTCCCCTTTTGTTAAAGGGTAAACCAAGCAGCGCCAGAATGGAAAACAGGCTTGTCCAGGAGATAACCACGGCTATTTTGATGGCGGCAACGATCATTGCTTTTCATACCGCTCGGCAAATTTCACTCTCTTTTCGATCGATGGATGACTGTAGAACAAGAATTCCACGACGGGACGCGGGGAAATATCCGCAAGGTTCTGCTCTGCAAGTTTCTTCATCGTGGAGATAAACGCAGCAGCGTTCCTCGTTTTCCAAAGCGCGAACCGGTCCGCTTCGCGTTCGAACCGCCGTGAGAGTGCGTTGTTGAGAGGAAATGTCACCAGACCGTAGATCCCTAACCAGATGGACAGAAGCGGAAGCGCCGCGAGCTCATCGACCCGCGTGAAACCAAACCAGGAGAGCGAGACTTCGTAGAGTTGCGCAGTCAGGAATAGGCCGACGAACGTGCTCACCATCCCTGCGACGATACCTTTCCAGATATGGCCGTGCTTATAATGACCGAGCTCGTGCGCGAAGACTGTTTCGATCTCTTCTTCCGTAAAGTTGGCGAGGAGTGTATCAGCGAGAATGATCCGTTTTGACTTTCCGATGCCTGTGAACCCCGCGTTGGCTTTCTTCGTGTTCTTGCTCATGTTGAACGAGAAAACACCCATGACCTGCATTCCCACATCAGAGCACAATCGCAGTATTCTCTGCTTTAACGAACCGTCCTCCAGCGGCCGAAATCTATAGAACAAGGGAAAGATGAGAGTCGGGGCCAGTCGAGCCAGCACGACAGACAAGACGAAGACGATCACCCCTACGGGCAGCCACCAAAGGGTACCAAGTTCCTTGAGGAAAAAATAGAACACCAAGAGAAGGGGTGCGAGAATCGGGATGGACACGAGAACCGATTTCGTCTCCTCCCACATCCATCGCCCAACTGATTGGTTTGAAAGGTCGTATCGATGCTCGAGGACGTACCCGGAGTAGACACTCAGCGGCAGCACAACCGCAATTTCCAACAACCCAAAAGCGGCTGCAAACATCAGGAGAGCGAGATAATCGTTGTCCGAGGCTCCGTGCGCGAGCTCAGCGATAGTTCGGGAGAGACCAGACAGGACTATGATGGCAGCGAAAACGAACAGGAGAACAGTTTCAAGGAAGGAGAGGGTAATCCGTATGCGATTGTAACGTTTCGCCTTCTCATGGGAACTCGTACGCGCCGTCAGTTTAGACCCAACATATCCAGCCGTTTGCATACCGATCGCAGCATTCGAGTTGCTGACCTCGTGGTTTCTCAAACCTACGGAACTTCCAGTAGAAAATCAAGCCGTCGAAATCGTCGCTTCCCCGCAGCGGAGTTCGTTTCGCTTCGCAGTCCACCATGAATGGATTTTCGGCGCCGTCCAGAGACAAGCAGCCCACCAAAGAATTCCCGCGAAAATGTCGATGGCGTAGTGATAGCGGAGATAGACCGTGGAGATGATCAAGAGGATACCAAGGATGAGGTTCACCCAGCGCACCGTCAATCCATATTTGAAGGAGAGCAAGATAGCCACGAGCGTCAGCATCGTGTGGCCGCTTGGAAACGCGTCACGCTGTGCTAATTCCAATGCATTCTGTGCACCGGGAGATATCGATTCGCCGGCGTTAATGATCGTCCGTAAGGTGTTGGTCAGGAAAACGCCGGGAAGCTCTGAATCGAGAGCGTGGAAGTCATGGAGGACAAAGCGCGGGCCGACGGCCGGTAAGAGGAAATAACCGATGTAGGAAAAGTAAAAAGCATAGGCGAACAGAAATACCGCATATTGAAACCCATCACCATTTCTCCGATGGAACAGCTCGTAGCCAACTGAAACCAGGATGAAATAGTAGGAAAAGTAAGCGATCTGTAAGATTTCCGTCAGAAGCGGACGAGCGAATCGCATCACCCACTCTGTAGGGTTAACACCAAAAAGTGCATAGTCGAGACGGATCAAAAAGTCGTCATAGTCTTTTCCGTGAATTGGATAACCCATGAAGTAGACTTCCTTGAATCCGAAGAACAGGATGGGAATGATGTACCAATTGTGGATGAAATGGAACAGCTTGATATTCCGCGTTCCGGACCGATACGCGATAAAGATGAGTCCGAACGTCAATGCACTGTTCACAAGTACGAGAATCCACCACAAGGAAATTCTTGCGGAAAAGACGACGTTGATGATCGACAGTGCAGTCGCGAACACAATCGTGACGACATCGGAAGTACGCAGGTAGGAGCAGATGAGCTTCAGGTGCATCGATTCACCAATTCACGATTGTCTGAGTTTCAGCGGAGGTAGATGAGCGTCATGCAAACGAAGTAGATTAGGAGCCCAAAAGCGTCGTTCGACGTCGTGATGAGCGGTCCAGTAGCAAGGGCCGGGTCGAATTTCAGCTTCGCAAGGCCCAACGGGACAATCGCCCCAACAACCGTCGCGTTCGTTACCACGACAAGCAATGATATTCCGACCGTCAGGCCGAACCGAGCATCGTTGAACCAGACCAACGAGACAGCAAAAATGAGCGTGCTGAGGACCACGCCATTCGTCAGGGCCACCCCCATTTCTTTCAGCACCCGCTTCCGGGTCTTCCCAAGCCAGATTTCGCCAGTCGCGAGTCCACGCACGACGAGAGCCGACGACTGGATGCCAGCATTACCTCCCAACGCCATGATGATCGGAATGAAAAATGCAGCTGCAACGACCTTCTCGATCGACGCCCGAAAGCTCATCAGCACGAACACGGAGACAAGTTCTCCTGCGAAGGCAAGCAGCAGCCATGGCAGGCGAATCCGCGAGGCCTGGAATATCGTCGAGCCCGCGGTTTCTGCACCTGCCAGACCCGCCATCTTCTGAATGTCCTCCGTATTCTCCTCGACAATGACATCAACGACGTCGTCAACGGTGATCCGGCCGATCACACGGTTTTCACTGTCAACGACCGGCAGTGAGAGCATGTCATATTTCTTGAAGATCTCAGCCACTGCCTCCTGGTCCAGGTCTGCCTTCACGCTGACGACCTCAGGGTCCATCACTTTGTAGAGCTTGCGATTCGGGCTGTGCACCACCAGGTTTTGGAGAGAGACGTAGCCGCACAGTTTCCCATCGCCGTCTATGACGTACACATTGAGTACCTGGCCGCCGAGCTTGGCCATTTTGCGCACTTCCTGGAGTGCTTTCTTGATCGTCGCGGTCCGATTCAAGGCGATGAATTCCCGCGCCATGATCCCGCCGGCAGTATCATCGGGATAGCGCAGAAGTTCCTCCACCTCGGCGGAATCCTCTCTCGGAATGGCAGCTAACACCTTCCGAGCCACTTCCTCCGGCAGCTCAGCCACGAGGTCCGTCGCGTCATCAGAGTCCAGTTGACTGACGATACTCGTCAACCGCTCGGAGCTTAACGGCTCCAGAAGCAATTGCCGGACCCCAGGCTGCAGCTCCAGCAGCACCTGACTGGCCGTCTGAGCGTCGAGGAGCTCGAAGAGCATCAGCCAGTCATCGGGCGCGAGATGCTCGAGAATGTCGGCAATGTCAGCAGGATGAAGGTCGGCCAAAATGTTGAGCACCACGGTCCGAGCACCTTCACGGACGAGTTCCGTAATGTCCTCCATTAACTCGTCGTCCACTTCGATGGTACGGACACCCCGCCGCCGCTTCATCTCCGACTCTGAGGCCCGAATTTCTTCTCTATAAGAATTCATCCATGCTCAAGTAATTCTGCGATCCGGTTGGTGAGTTTGACAAATTCCTCGACCGTGAGGTCCTCCGGCCTCCGCGACAGGTCAAATTCGATCCTTTTCCAAAACTCCCCGTTCGTCAGCGGAAGCTTTATGCACTTCAAACTGTTGAGAAGGATTTTGCGCCGTTTTCCAAAGGTCGACCGCACAACTTGCCGGAACAAGTGTTCATTCTTCAAGGCGTAGAAGGGCCTCCGAGAAAAATCGAGACGGAGAAGAGCGGAGTGCACCTTCGGCCTCGGATAGAACGCATTTGGAGAGACTTCGAACAGCAACGTCGGCTTGCTGTAGAACTGACAGAGCACAGAGAGTATCCCATAGTCTTTCGTCCGCGGTCTCGCGACGATGCGTTCCGCAACCTCCAGTTGAACCATCACGACAGCGTCGCGAACGGCATCACACGTATCGATGACCTTGAACAAAATCGGACTCGTGATGTTATACGGGAGGTTCCCGACGACCCGAAACTTCTGTCCACACTCCTGCGCAGCCTTGCGTAGATCGAATTCGAGAAAATCTTGCTGAACGACCCGCGTCGTCTCTTCTTGATACTCGGAACGAAGCAAGGGCACGACGCGTGCATCGACCTCCACTAGTATCAACTGCTTGGCCCGATCCCGAAGAAATCGGGTCAGGGCACCTTGGCCCGGACCAATTTCGAGAATCACATCTTCAGAGTGAACATCGAGTGCGCGGACAATCTTGCGAGCTATGTTTCCGTCGATAAGATAGTGTTGGCCGAGTCGCTTCTTCGGTTTGAGCCGCTGCATGATCACAGGATCAGTTCGTCATGGCTTCTTTTTCTTCGGCGGGAATAGTTTATCAAAGATATCTTTCACTTCCTCCTTCACGTGTTCCTCCAACCTTTTCTTTTTCTTTTCGATTTCTCTTTTGATCAGTTCTTTAGCAGCCCTCTTCTGCATTTCCGTATCGAACTTCAACACAGGCTCGGTGAGAGTCCCCTTGATCCGGAAATTGAGCGTCAGCCGACCCCGATCATCTTTGAGAGCATCGATGAGCTTCTGAGCAAGACCGCCGATTTTCACGCGCTCGGAGAGCGTAGTCGAAAGTTTGACGACCATGGCATAATCCATGGATCCGTCCATCCCGTGTGAACCAGCAAGCAGGAAATCCGCATCGCGTGCCTCGATCTTCACGTCGCTGAGAAGAATCCGGCTGTTTGCAATCGCGAACTCGTTCGTCCACTGCTTGAATTCGATGTTTTTCAGCTCGTTGAGGCTCAAGATTCTGGCAAGCGCGTTAAGTGCCTTCACGCCTTCCAGCTTCCCATCTCGGATCTGGATTTTTCCGCTTCCAGTTACAGTTTCGGGCATCACCTCGAGCTGATCGGTCAACTGACCGCGCATGTTCGACTGCATAGAAAACTTTCCGAACACATACTTGCTGAACCCAGTGAACGGCGCCAGCGCTTCGTGCGCCTGCAGATTCGACACATCGAGCGTAATGTCGAACTCCCGACGCTGAGCATCCTGGAGCCCAAGGGTACCATTCGCGATCACCGAGCCGTCAAATGTGTTCAAGAAAAGATCCTTCAACGTGATCACATCTCCGCGCGCGGTCAGCCTTCCACGCACGTTCCTGAACCGAAATTGGTCAAGGTTCAACGTCCCTATGGACACATCAGAGTCCATGTCCATCGGCAATGCGGCGAGGGCGACCGGCTCGCCGCTTGGCGTCAGGGAGATATCCATTCGGTCCGACCGAATCGTTACCCGTGCGTAAGGCCTCGCAGCGTCTGCAACAGGCTCGAAGATGAACGAAAGGTAGTTCCGGACGAACACAGAGATAGCAAAGTCAGATTCTCCCATCAAGAAGGAAACCTTCGGTGCCACAATATTCTGATTGTTGAAGGAGACTCTTCCGGTGAGTTTCCGAATCGCCTTCTGAGGATCGCCCGTGAGAATGGAAACATTGCTTAGGTCGACCAAGCCTGACGATTTGATAGCCTCCGGTTTGTTCACCAGCCCGTCCACCTTAACCTTCGCCCGGAGAGATCCGGAGAGCTCTAGACCCTCTTCGATGGGATAAAAGTTCTTCACCTCCGACAGGTCGATTGTTCCGTTCAACGAGCCCTGCACGCGAGGGTTGTTAAAATCGGTGAGGAGGAATTGAGCATGCACGCTATTGTTTCCTAGCTGTGCCGTGACCGTCTCAACGTTGAACCGGCTCGTCGTCGCTGTCTTTTCAAACGAGGACGACAGCGCGATATTGGATATTGACTGTGGAAGGTCCGGATACTGGATTGATCCATCCGTGATGGAGAGAGTTCCCCGAATGTCAGGCGTTTTTCCTTGCCCGACGGGTCCCTGGAGGGTGAGATTCACATGTACCTTCCCGGACGTCCTCAGTCCTTCGACGGTCTTCACGACTCCTCGAGGAAGCGATGCGAGCAGTTCCTCGATATCTGCGGAACTCGACGTCAAAGCGAGGTCAACATTCGGAACAGTCTCAAGGTTCGTCACGCGACCCTTGAGGTCGAGCGCAATCTCCTGGAGCTTAAGCGAAGCCGAGTGAATCTCGAGGCGCTGCTCGCTCGGGTACACTGTACTCCTCTGCTTCAGTGAAAGGTTTAGACCAGTGACCATCGGGTTTCCCACGGTCCCATACTGGATCCCGATGCAGTAGATCTCACTCTCGACATACACCTCCTCTCCGCCGCGCAACACCACAGCGCTCACCACCGAGTTGAGGTTTTCAACTCCCAGAATCGAGTTTTCTCTATGGTCCAGAAAAACGAGCTTCCCGTCGTAAATCTCGAGATTCGCGAGCAGAAGCGCCTCCAGGGCCGGAGACTCCGCGCCTGTTTCTGAAGGTCCAGAGCTTGCAGGACCGGGTCTTTGACCGAACGCAAAATTGGACTGGCCGCGTTTCGTCGTCTCAAGGAACAGCCTTGGGTTTTTCAATACGATCGAGTTGATCTCCACACGATTCTTCAAGAGGGGCCACAGTTTAAGGTCGAGCGTCAACGTGGGCAGCTCCAGCATGGGGCGGTCGCTGAATCCTTCTTCGCCTCGATTTGAGACCTCTAACCCGTCGACTTCCACTCCGATCGGAGGGAAGATTCTCAACGAGACGTGTTCGAGCTTGATGGAGCGCTGGGTGGCATTCTCGAGAGGAGGGATCAACAGTGAAGTCAGCCGGTTGCTCGTGAAGATGAGCTTGAGCGCGACCACTGCCGCCACGAGCAGAACAAACGGGACCACGACAACGATGATCCAGACTTTTGCTTTCCGAGTCAACTTTCTCCCTTCAGGTTCTCGTTGGTCTCAAAAAAAACGCTGTTTAATATAGTTAATGTGGTCAAAAGAATCAACGAAACGAGCGACGGAAATGGCCGAATGCGTTCCGTTGCTTCTAAGTCGGAAATGTGTTACATTGACCGTCGAATTTTTTCACTGCGTGCTTCATGGTCGAAAAACAACGGTCCGTTTCCAATCAAAACCAGCGCTTCCAGCGACCGCGCCCCAATACATCGGGCCGGCGTCGGTCTAGATCTCAGCGTTACGATCGGCGCGACGGCCGGACGCGCTACGAACTTTCAGTCGTCATCCCTCTCTATAATGAGGAGGAGTCAGTGGACGAGCTCGCCCGACAGGTGAAGAACGCGTTGAGCCCTCTCGGTCTCTCATTCGAAGTGATCTTTGTGGACGATGGCTCCACGGACCGTTCGTTCGATCGGTTGAAGGAAATCCATCGCCACGATCGGCGGTTCCGCATCATACGATTCCGGCGGAATTACGGGAAGTCGGCTGCACTCTCCGTCGGATTCCGCCACGCCGGGGGTTCGTACATCATGACGCTTGACGCGGATTTACAGGACGACCCGAGTGAAATTCCCCGACTCCTCGACATGCTCCGGAACGACTACGATCTGGTTTCCGGCTGGAAGAAAAAGCGTCACGATCCGATCTCGAAAAAGGTTCCCTCACGGCTGTTCAACTTCGTCGTCTCAAAAATGACCGGCATCAAGATCCATGATTTCAACTGCGGTCTGAAGGGCTACCGACGTGAGGTGGTTCAGGACATCCAGTTATACGGCGAACTCCATCGGTACATCCCGGTTCTTGCACACTGGGCGGGCTATCACATCGGTGAGTTGGTCGTAGAACATCACCCTCGCAAGTACGGAACTACCAAGTTCGGCCTCGGACGGTTCTGGAAAGGTTTTCTCGACCTCCTGACGGTCCTCTTTACCACCCGGTTTATCCGCAGACCGCTTCACCTGTTTGGCCTCTTGGGGCTGGTCGCGTTCATCACGGGAGTTGTGATCGATGCGTACCTGTCCGTCCTCTGGCTCCTGAAGCTCACAGCGCTCAGTAATCGTCCACTTTTCATCGCGGGATTCGTTCTGATCATCGTGGGGATCCAATTCATTTCCATCGGCTTGATTGGGGAGATGATCACCAAGGGTCAGCAATTCGAGCGAGAGTATTCGATCCGAGAAATCGTGAAGTGAAGAGGGTATTATTTTGCTCGATGAGAATTGTGGAGATGTTGAGGTGGAGCTCTCCGTCAAAGACCTAAAGTATGATTGCCGACATTTTCGCGGGGATGTTCCATGTAAGCCCCATAAACAGCACGGCGTCCACTGCGTAGATGATCATGGCAACGATTGCAAATACTACGAACCGACGGATAAGAAAATCCTCATCATTAAACTTGGTGCCATCGGCGACGTAATCCGCACGACACCTCTCTTGAGAAAGCTCAAGGAAGTCGAGCCTCGAGCTGAACTCTGGTGGCTCACGCTGACGCCTGAGGTGATTCCGAAGATTGTTGATGTGGTTCTCCCTTTTACCCCTCAAAGTCTCGCCACGATCCAAGCGGTCGCCTTTGATACGATCTACAATCTGGACAAAGAGAAGGAAGCGTGCGCTCTCTGCTTGATGCTTTCCGCAACCACCAAGAAAGGATTTGCCCTGAAGAACGGCAAATGCGTCCCCCTCGACGCATCGGCAGAACAGAAGTACCTCACTGGGATCTTTGACGACGTCAGCAAAGCAAATACGAAAAGTTATCAGCAAGAAATTTTTCAGGTGTGTGGATTCAAATTTTCGGATGAAAAGTATGTGATGCCGGAAATTGAACGCCTTGAATGGAAATTCCCGAGGAAGAAAATCATTGGATTGAACACTGGCTGCGGCAGTCGGTGGACTTCCCGTCTCTGGCCTCAGAAGCACTGGATTTCCCTTGCCAAGAAACTGAGGAAGGCAGGATACCTCCCATTGCTTTTAGGTGGGGAGAACGAACATACGAAAAACCTGAGAATTGCAAGGCAAAGTGGAGCCCGATACCTGGGATTCTTTCCCCTCCAGCAGTTTATGAGCGAAACGAACCAGTGCGATCTCGTTGTTACCGCCGTTACCATGGCATTGCACATCGCAATTGGGCTGGGAAAGAAAATCGTGCTGCTCAACAGCATCTTCAACCGGCACGAGTTTGAACTCTACAGCCGGGGTGAAATCCTCCAGCCAGACTTTGAATGCACATGTTATTATTCCCCTACTTGTCCGAACAACTGTATGAACTATCTGTCAGTTCAAAGGGTGTTTGATGCCTGCAAGCGTCTTCTAGAGCCACCTCGATAAAGACATGAAGATCGTCATCGTTGGCACGGCGTATCCTCTCCGAGGTGGTATCGCACACTTCAATGCATTGCTTGCGCACCATTTGAGCAAGCGCCACTCAGTTGAAATCGTTACCTTCAAACGCCAATACCCGAAGCTATTGTTTCCGGGAAAGACGCAACTGGAACATGGAGAACAGCAACACATCACTCCAGCGCCCCAGCTCATCGATTCGATCAATCCCGCGACTTGGATTCGCGTTGGGACGCAGATCCGCAAACGCCGACCGGACCTGCTTATCTTCAAATACTGGATGCCATTCTTTGCACCGTGTTTCCGTTGGATAGCCAAAGGGGCAAAGCGTAGCACAAGCGTCAAGGTGCTGTTCATCTGCGACAACATCATCCCGCACGAGCGACGCCCAGGGGACCTCCTCCTGACAAAGTATGTGTTCAAGCAGGCAGACTTCTTCATCGTTCAGTCAGATGCGGTTGAAGCGGATCTCAACAAACATTTCCCGGGTTCAAAGTACGCGAAGGTTCCTCATCCTGTGTATGAGATTTTCGGCGCACCGCTTCCCACGGAGGAAGCCCGCCGCCTCTTGAACTTGACCGAGGAACGCATCATGCTCTACTTCGGCTACGTACGCGCTTACAAGGGACTCCATACGCTGCTCGATGCCATGCCAATGGTGCTTCGTCAGCTTAAAGTGCGTTTGCTGGTCGTCGGAGAGTTCTACGAGGATGAACGACCGTATCGAGAGAAAACCCGTCGACTGGAACTGGAAAATGTAGTCACAACAGTTTCCAATTACGTCCCGAATGAAAAAGTCAGAGTGTACTTTTCCGCCGCGGACGTGGTCGTGCTGCCGTACGTATCAGCAACACAAAGCGGCATCGTACAAATCGCATACAATTTCAACAAGCCCGTGATCGCGACGCGCGTGGGCGGATTGCCAGAAGCGGTTCGCGATGGAGAAACAGGTTTCCTCGTTCCGCCCAATAACCCGCAAGCACTTGCCGACGCGATTGTGCGCTTTTATCAGGGAAACCGGGTGCTAGATTTTGGGCAACGTGTGAAAACCTTGAAACAGGAGTTCAGTTGGGAACGATTCGTCGAAGCCATTGAAGAGTTAGCAAAGGGCTCATGAATAAAGTTCTCATCACCACATACCATTTGCATCGCGCCAGTAGACCTGGACCTCAGCGCGTCCTATGATAAACATTCCCTTGCTGCTGAAGGAAGATTCACACTTCAGTTCTCCAAAAGATGACACGAGCAAGGACACACGGTCAGTAGAAGATTGCAGTTATTTCGGGGGCGCGGCTCAAGGCAATCAAACTTGCATCACTTGTTCTTAAGATACAGGTTCGAGGACGAAAGCCGCTCGTCATTACTACTGTCCAGCATAGGATCCTCCTCAATCAACAGCGTCGCCTCCTCAGACTGGACTACGCCCACAACGTCGTGACCGAGGGCGAATCGCTACTTGACGTTGCTCTGAGTGTATTGACATGGACGTTTATTTTGAACTGAGGCGCACAGTCAAACAAACAGTCGTGTATGCGCTGGGCAACATGGCACCGAAGTTGGCTGGCTTGATTCTCGTACCGTTATACACGAAACACCTCGAGGTCAGCGAATACGGAGTCCTGGGATTACTTGATCTCATCCTTCAGATTACCATTTTCCTCGTCGGCTTGGGTCTTGCCACATCCCTCATTCGCTGGCACTCGCTCGCTCAGTCCGAGGTGGAAAAGAAGAGGACTCTGTTCACAACAACCATCGCGACCGCCGGTTTCGGGGCTATGTGCTTCTTGCTCCTATTATTCACCTCTGACCAACTCACGCAGATTATCTTTGGGCGCAACTCGTCCAACCAACCAGCGCAACTGTTTAGCTACTACCTCCAGCTCGTCTTCCTGACCGCCATTTTTGATCGCCTTCTCATCATCCCGCTGTCTCTTTTTCGTATTCAAGAACGCCCGCTTCGATACTCGACGGTATCGATCCTCCGCTTCACGCTTTTGGTCATTCTCAATCTGGTTTTCGTTGGTATCTATCATCTTGGCATCGAGGGCGTCCTGTTAGGCATCCTGCTCAGCACTGCCCTTTCGTTCGGGCTGACGTTGCCCTATCTGTTGAAAAACATTCAGTTGGGTTTTCTCCGGGATCAGTTGAAAGAGATGCTCCGATACGGCGTACCGGTCATGGGAGCAAGCCTTGCGATGATTCTCTTGAACCTCGGCGACCGATATCTGCTGAGGTTACTCTCTTCTTTGCACTCGGTCGGTCTCTACACGCTCGGTTACCAGATCGCGGGTCTTATTAACCTCCTCTTTATCAGCTCCTTTGCGCTTGGTTTCTACCCTGCGATTTTCAAATTCACCACTGAAGAAGATAGAAAAGCGTTTCTTTCGAAGACCTTCACGTACTTTACTCTCGTAGTGTTCTGGACCATCCTGGTCCTCTCGCTCTTTGCACCGGAAATCCTTCGTCTCATCGTCCCCAACCCACTCTACTGGGAAGCGGAGAAAGTTGTGTTTCTCTTGTCCTTCGGATTTGGATTCTATGGAATGTTTTATGTCCTCTCCATGGGATTTTATCTTGAAAAGCGAACAGGGTATATTTCAGCGCTTGTCTCGGCAACGGTCTTGTTAAATATCGGGCTGAACCTTTTGCTCATTCCACGATGGGATATCATTGGGGCAGGACTTGCAACGGCACTCTCCTATGGGTTGATGGTCCCCGTCACAACATTTTTCGTGGGCAAGATCTACCCTGTGAAGTACCGTTGGGATCGCGCTCTCACAGCAGTCGTGCTCACGGCGGTTTTCTATGGTCTCAGTTTACTCTGGAGAGGGACATCGGTGTGGACAAACGTCGCGCTGGACCTCATCGTCATCGTCGCTTTTCCGTTTGTTCTCTATCTGCTGAAGTTTTTTGACACTGAAGATCTACGGAGAGCTCGCGGTTGGATCAGAAGGGTCTTTTCTCCATCGACCCAAGAGATGCGCTAAGGTATATGCATCAGGATGGTACCGGATCAACCGCTTCCAACCGCCACGCAGGTCGAAAACTAAGCTGCCCGTCTCACACGCGGAGAACGCGAAATTCATCTCTTGTCTATCGGGCTACGCAGCAAGCTGCTCCATGCAATCCACGACCAGATCACGATACTTGCAGCGCGCCTGCTGGACCGAGCTGTGAGAACCATGCGGACGCTCGCGTGTCAGCTTCCAGTATACAAAGGGGAGTAAAAAGCTCGATGAGGAAAGTGTTGGTGATCAGCTACTATTTCCCGCCGGCCGGAGGTCCTGGTGTTCAGCGCGTTCTCAAATTCGTGAAGTACCTTCCAGAGTATGGGTGGGAGCCGCTCGTCCTCACTGTAGAGGACGCCGAATTTCCTGCCCGTGATGAATCCTTACTGCACGATATCCCGTCGCAGGTGAAAATCTACCGCACCAAGATTTTCGAACCGTACGCTTTTTATCGTTGGATCACCAGACGCTCCAAAGACATTCCAATTGACGTGAATGTCATTCCTCAGCAAGGAGCAAAGCGATCATCTATCGATCGTGTTGCAGAGTTTTTCCGCGCAACACTGTTTATTCCTGACGCACGCATAGGATGGTTTCCCTATGCCCTCCGCGAGGGGAAGAGGATACTTTCGTCCGAACGCATTGACGTGATTTATTCATCCTCGCCGCCGTATACCTCCGCCGTAATCGCCAATGCGCTTCACCGTATCAGTAGGAAACCGTGGGTAGTGGGATTTCGCGATCCATGGACAGGTTTCCTCTCCACGCCGCAACGATGGTACCTGCCACGTGCCGTTGATACAATCCTCGAGCGTTCTTGCTGCACCAATGCAACCGCTATTGAAGCAGCGTGGGAAGGTATTAATAAAGATATCCTGAAGAAATATCCTGAGCTCAACCGGGAGAAATTTCATTTCATCCCCAATGGTTTTGATAGCGAGGATTATCCGCATATCGAGAAACAGCGAAACCCACGATTTACGATCACGTATGCCGGTTCTCTCTACGGGAAGCGCAATCCGCAGGTTTTTCTGCAGGCGATTCGAGAATTACTTGGTGAAGGAGCAATTGAACTTGATAAAATTCGACTCCGATTCATCGGGCGATTTGGACAGGAAGTGCATCAGATGTTACAGGACAAGGACCTGATTTCGGTAGTCGAGACCGTTTCCTACGTACCCCACAGCCAAGTGCTTGAACTTCTCCTCCAATCCGATACGCTTCTTCTCATCGTTGATGAATTTATTGGAAATGAAGAAATTGTGCCCGGGAAAGTTTTTGAATATCTCGGTGCTCAACGTCCCATCATCGCTCTTGCACCAAACGGAGCCGTAGCGGATCTGATTCGAGAAACGAATTCCGGGAAATCTGCACCATCAGATGATCTGCCCACCCTCAAACGCATCATCCTTGAATATTACCGCAATTTTTGGTATGATCGTATTGCGCTTCAACCCGATACTGAACGCATCAACCAATTTGAACGAAAAGAACTCACAGAGAAACTCGCGACACTGTTCGACAAAGTTTCCTTGTCGGGCTGATATGGAATGACCAAACGTCTGAAAATCATCAACGTTGTTGGAGCGAGACCCAACTTTATCAAGATTATTCCTCTGATTGACGAGTACAAGAAACACCCTGGAAAATTTGACTCTATACTTCTTCACACTGGCCAGCATTATGACTTTGACATGTCCAAGATTTTTTTCGACCAACTTTCTCTCACGGAGCCTAATATTCACCTCGGTGTTGGTTCAGGCAGTCACGCTGAACAGACCGCTAAAATTATGAGTGGTTTTGAGCAGATGCTGTTGAAAGAGAAGCCTGATTTGGTTGTTGTTGTGGGTGATGTCAATTCAACCCTCGCATGTAGTATTGTTGCCGCAAAATTGACCATCCCGATTGCTCACGTCGAAGCCGGTCTTCGAAGTTTTGACCGCACCATGCCAGAGGAAATTAATCGCATTGTCACTGACGCACTGTCTGACTTTCTGTTTACTACATGTGAAGATGCAAACATAAACTTGAAGCGAGAGGGTATTCCTGAAAAGAAGATTCATTTTGTCGGTAATGTGATGATTGACAGCTTGATGAAATTCAAGGATGTAGCTGATCACTCAAACATTCGAAAAACACTGGGCCTTGATTCGAAACCTTACGGTTATATTACACTGCATCGACCATCTAACGTGGACCAGAGGAAATCTCTTGAAGGGATCTTGAATGCGTTTGAAGAAATCGGGCACGAATTAACACTTGTATGGCCCGTTCACCCACGACCGAGAAAAATGATCGAGAGTTTTGGATTGAATAGCGTAACGGCAAGAATGCCCAATCTTGTCGTTTGTGAGCCTTTAGGGTATCTCGATTCGCTTCATCTCATGATGCATGCAAGGCTGGTATTGACCGATTCAGGGGGCATTCAAGAAGAAACAACTGTGCTTAAAATTCCCTGTTTGACGTTGCGAGAAAACACCGAGCGTCCAGTCACCATTACTGAAGGTACGAACGCCCTCGTCGGAAATGACCCTGCAAAAATCGTGGCTGAGGCGAAGAAAATCTTGTCAGGGATCAATAAATCGTCTCAGATTCCACAACACTGGGATGGAATGGCAGCCAAACGCATCGTGGATACGCTGCTTCAGTCAAAGCTGAATTGACTACAACTGATAAGTTCAGTGTTATAACCCAATGCGCCAGATTCTGACACAACATGGAAAAGTACTTGTCGAGAATGTCCCTAGTCCCACCGCGAACGACGATACTCTCCTAGTGGGAACCCATTATGCATTAATCAGTACCGGCACAGAATTATCCAGTGTTGCCTCCTCGGCTGAATCACTTGTCAAAAAGGCTTTGGCACAGCCTGAACAGATCAAAAAAGTGCTTGGACGTTTGCGAAGAGTAGGAATCGTCAATACGTATCGTTCAGTGAAGGACCAACTCGAAAGTACAAAGGGATTGGGCTACAGTTGTTCTGGAAGGATTATTACTGTTGGAAAAAACATTAAGGATTTTTCCAAAGGTGATCGTGTCGCATGTGCTGGACAAAATCATGCTGAAATCATCCGCAGCACGAAAAATCTTACCATCAAAGTGCCGCCGAGCGTTGATCTCAAAGATGCTTCCTTTGTTGCGCTGGGTTCAGTTGCTCTCCACGCTGTACGGAGATCGGGAGGCTCCATCGGCGAAAATATCGTCGTCCTTGGCTTGGGTTTAGTGGGACAGTTAGCTGTTCAGATATTAAAAGCCGCAGGGTGTCACGTCATTGGTGTTGATGTTGAACGGAATCGTATTCAACGCGCACTCAACTCGGGTTGCGAGCACGGATTTGCGGCGAACAGCAAGGTTGTTCAAAACGTGTTGCAAGTAACAGATGGAATTGGTGCGGATGCCGTATTGATTTGCGCCGCAACACCAACCAATACTCCTGTCGAACAAGCTCTGGCAATGGCGAGGAAAAAAGGTAGAGTTGTCGTCGTCGGGACTGTTGGCATGAATGTCCCGCGTCCGGAATTCTATAACAAGGAACTCGATTTTCTCATCGCTACTTCTTACGGTCCAGGTCGGTATGACGAATCTTATGAAAAACAAGGAATCGATTATCCGATAGGCTATGTACGATGGACAGAGCGTAGGAATATGGAAGAGTTCATTCGAATGATTGCTGAGAAAAAAGTAGCACCAAGTAGTCTTGTCGATGATATCCTTCCGATTGAGCAAGCACCAAAGGCATATTCATCGCTCCACAATGCACCAAGCGAACCGATTGCTGTCCTCATTGAGTTTGAACGTCAAGCCACTCAGCCCCCTGAAACAAAGGTAGTTCTCAATCCTAAGCCCCTCTCAACGCGAAAGATTAAAGTTGCAGTGATCGGGTGCGGAGATTTCGCTCGAGCAATTCATTTACCAAATCTTTCTCGAAGCAAAGAATACGAAATCATGGTTGTTGTAAGTCGAACAGGTCGTGTGGCGAACGATGTAGCAAAACATTACAAAGCGCAGTACGCAACAACGTCCTACGATGACGTGGTCAACGATCCAAACGTTGACATGGTTCTTATTTCCACCCGACACAATACACATGCTGAAATTGCCACTGCCGCCGCGAAGGCTGGGAAAGCGATCTTTTTAGAAAAACCGATGGCACTCAATCGTGCTGAGTTGAAAAAACTCACTCAGGCGCTTCAGGAATCACAAGTTCCTTTCACCGTTGGCTTTAACCGTCGCTTTTCACCATTTTCAATCAAAGCAAAGCAAGCGTTCTCGAAGCGACAAAATCCGTTGATGATGACCTATCGAGTAAATGCCGGGTACGTTCCGCCAGATCATTGGATCAATGGTCAAGAAGGTGGCGGCCGGATTATTGGAGAGTGCTGTCATTTCTTTGATTTTTTCACTTTTTTCACCGAGTCCGATGTCAGCGATGTTGACGTTCAAGCTATTACACCACAGACTTCTTACTATTCCAAGCTCGATAACTTCTCAGCACTGGTTCGGTACGCAGACGGGTCCGTCGGCGTCTTGATCTATACTGCTCTTGGAAGTTCTCTGTTTCCCAAAGAGCGCGTTGAAATTTTCGCTGATAGAAATGTCGTCGTCATCGATAATTTCTCTGCACTGCAAA
Organism: Bacteroidota bacterium; assembly: GCA_036477295.1. Classification (GTDB taxonomy): domain Bacteria; phylum Bacteroidota; class Ignavibacteria; order UBA10030; family JAZGDE01; genus JAZGDE01. Next base: position 40,362 of record JAZGDE010000022.1, read on the forward strand.
TAACTGATTCTACAAGAAAGCGAATTACCTCCCGCACGGAACAAAAAGGCTTTGCAGAGGAATTGCAATGGTTTGGAAATTACATTCGTGGAACGACGAATTTATCCATCCCTCTTCATCAGCTTGTCAAAACAACAGAATTAACGTTCAAAGTTGATGAGTTGATACGGAAAGCATAGTGCCATCGGTGCTGATCTCTATTCGGCGAGGGTGGAAGAGATTGCATGAAGCAAAAAAGGAAAATTGCACATTCTCAAACAGCAGCTGAGAATGTCAACCTACCATGGGTTCCAGAGAAATACCAAGATGCCGTATACATCTTGTTGATATCCCTTCTCCTTATTGTTTTCTTTTCTGAACCACTCTTTAAAAATAAAGTTTTCCTCGCTCCGGACAACCTCGCTTCCAAAAGTTTGAACACCTACCTTGGCGATGGACGAGAACAAGGCGTCTTCCCACAGTGGATACCCTACATCTTCAGCGGCATGCCCTCGTACGCCAGTCTCATGATCACTGGAAACCGATGGTTCGATTTTACAACGACTCTGTGGAAGTATTTTCAGCGGGTTCTGCATTTGGTATTTCCCAACACGGAGGTGTTTTCGATCGTATTCTACTATTTTGTATTCGGGGTGTCAATGTACATTTTTATCCGCTGGAAGCTGGGCAATCGTTTTGTCGCTTTCTTTGTCTCCACTGCGGTTCTCTATTCCACGTTTGTTATCGTATGGATAATGATCGGGCACAATACGAAAATTGCCTCCGTGATGTTTCTCCCCTTGATTTTTCTTCTGATAGAAAAAACCAGTGAACGTCTGCGCGTGATATACGCCATCCTCCTTGTTATCCTGATCCATTTTTTGTTTGAATCAACGCACGTCCAGATGATCTATTATGCGTTTATGGCATTTGGCCTGTATTACGTTTATCAGTTCATTGCCAGATTGCTCCGAAAGGAGGCAGTCCGCGGTTTAGCGCAGTCCTTCGGTGTTTTTGTTGTGGCGTCCATGGTTGCCTTTGCGATGTCGTCCGATCGATATCTTTCAACGATTGAGTATAACAAATACTCAATTCGAGGATCAGCACCGATTCTTGCGTCAACATCGTCACAGAAAGCTTCTCCAGGGGGTGGATTAGATTATCAGTACGCAACGAACTGGTCATTCAGTCCAGAAGAAGTTATTACGTTCTTTATCCCATCATACTACGGGTTCGGGTGGCATGAGTACAAAGGTCCTCTCACAAACAATCAGCCCTATCGGTTGAATACCTACTGGGGGCAGATGCCATTTACCGACGCGCCGCAATACATGGGAATCATCCCATTGGTGCTAGCAATCGTTGGTGTGATGTATTTCAGAAAAAATCCTTGGGTACAGTTTTTGGTCATCTTAAGTATTCTTGCCTTGTCCGTTTCCTTCGGAAAAAATTTGCCTATTCTTTACGATCTGATGTTCTACTACCTTCCGTTCTTTAATAAGTTTCGTGTACCATCCATGATCTTAGTGTTACTTCAAATCGCCCTACCCAT
>JAZGDE010000023.1:0-30530 GCA_036477295.1 Bacteroidota bacterium
GATGTACTCCCCGAGCTGGGGAGGAAGCGGCGGACGGTCACTGGAGCGAATCCTGCCCAGAGGTTCGTCCACAGATCCATCGAATTGGGGAACCTCCAGAGACCCGAACAGAAGCACTCCGGGGAAAAAGAACAGCCTGACACCGAAGGATTTCGACCTCGGAGTCTCGCGTGTGCTAATTGATCCGGCATCTCTCACGGTTGGCGACGAGTTTGCCATCACCGTGGTCGTGACCAATTTCGGTGAAGCGTCTGCAGAAGGATTTTCAGTCGAGCTCTTCCGTGACGTCAACGGGGACAGCATCGGGCAGGTTTCAGAGCGGCTTTTTCTGGTGCAGAATCCGAATGCCATTCCTGCCGGCGACTCAGTCGGCTACTTGGCGGGATCGTTCCGGGCGCAGGCGGGGAAAGAGCTTTTCATTGCCGAGGTCGTGTATGAATCGGATGAGGACACAACGAATAATCTGGTGTTCACGACCTTGAGCCCGGGGTACCAGCCTGGATCAATTCTCGTCAGCGAAATCATGTATGGTCCCACCATTCCCGAGCCCGAGTGGTTGGAATTCTACAATGCGACAGGCGACACCGTTGACCTGCGGGGGTGGAAGATTTCGAATCGAAACTCAGCGACAAAGCACAGTATCAGCCCCTCGACATATCGTATTGGTCCCCAGCGTTACTTCTTGGTCACGAGGGATTCCATTGCGCTCGTTTCAGTTCATCCCACGGTTTCTTCGCCAATCATGCCTGTTATCAGTCTTCCGACTTTTTTTCTAAGCAACAATGGTGACGCCGTCGTGCTCACTGACGCTCGCGATGCGATCATCGACAGCGTGTTGTATCAACCTTCCTGGGGAGGTACGGACGGTTGGTCGCTTGAGCGTATCTCTTTTTCAGAAGCTTCCAATGACCTCAGCAACTGGGGAACTTCGACGAACCCTGAAAGGAGCACTCCGGGCGTCAAGAATTCTTTGGCGCCGAAAGATTTTGATCTGATGAGTCGTTGGGTCTTGTTTGAGCCGGCTCGGCCCACTGCTGGCGAGAGCGTTCTCGTGCACGCCATGGTCGTGAATCGCGGCCTGCGTTCTGCGGATCGTTACTTAATCGAGTTTTACGAAGATCTGGATCGCGATTCGGTCGCAGAGGATGGCGAACGATTTTTTCTCCACGAAGAACTCCATCCGCTCTTGTCAGACGATTCACTTCTTTTCTCATCTCAACTTCTGAACGTCTCACCGGGATTCCATCAGATCATCGTGAAGATACTATTCTCCGTGGACGAAGATACCACAAACAACACGAGGATTGTGAACTTCAGGACCGGTTTTCCCCCGCGTACCATCGTGGTGAATGAGATCCTGTACGCAGCTGGAACCGGGCAACCGGAATGGGTCGAGTTATTGAACACGTCAGAATATGCTGTAAGCCTCAATGGATGGACACTCGCGAACCACATCGCGACGAGGCGTTACAAGATTGAGGGATCTGATCGGATACTCGAGCCACAGGTGCATATGGTGATCACCAAAGACTCTTCGGCTTTTTCCACGGCGCACCCTCACGTCACGGGTACAGTACTCGAGGTGACTCGACTCCCAACGTTCTTCCTGGGCAATAGCGGAGACGCTGTCATACTGCGCGATGACCGCGGATTTACGATTGACAGTGTCGCGTTTCTGGCCTCCTGGGGCGGTGCGCAGGGGAGGTCATTGGAGCGCATCGATGCTCTCGCATCGTCGACCGACTCTTCAAACTGGGGGACTTCGGTCGATTCACTCGGCAGCACGCCGACACGGAAGAACAGCCTTGTCCCGCTCGATGTGGACCTGGCGATTCGAACCGTTCAGATGAATCCTCCGTTTCCGTCCATCAACGGCGACGTCTCGTTCCTCGTCACGGTGCAAAACGTTGGCTTCCAGACGATCAATAGTTTTGAGGTCCAGTTGGCAGTCGATGAGAATCGTGACACTCTCGTCCAAGAACTTGAAGTTCGCCGTTCGGTTGCAACGGATCACGCTCTGGCTAGACGCGATTCTTTCGTCGTGCTATTGGAATACGGACCGGTGAAGCCAGAAGAGAGTCGATTGATCGTTGTTCTGAACGCGGCGGGTGATCAGGATCTTCGAAACAATGTCATGGTCCAATTCCTCCACTTCCGGTATCGCGATCGTTCCGTTGTCATCAATGAGATCATGTACGATCCACTTCCAGGCGGCGCTGAGTATGTGGAGATCTTCAACCGATCGTCTTATGATATTTCACTCCAGGGGTGGACCGTTTCGGGCAGGCCGAACCTGAAAGGGAATGTAAATCTCTTTCCACTGAGTTCCTCTGTTCTGATTCTTCCTTCAGGAGCGTACGCTGTCCTCGCGTCAGATTCGTCGGTGTTCGCATCGTTTCCGGAACTTCGCGAAATGGCCGGTACCGAGCTTGTGCTCTTCCGTGGCTCCGGACTGAGTCTGAACAACGACGGTGATGCAATCATCCTGAAGGACATGGGCGGATACACGATCGACAGTGTTTCGTATTTGCCGCAGTGGCATAACCCCGAGGTTATCGACGGCACCGGTCGCGCACTCGAACGCATTCATCCTGAGGCTGGTTCGAACGATTCCCGCAACTGGAGCACGAGTGCGGACCGACGGGGAGGTACACCTAGACGACAGAATTCAATTTTTGCTTCTTTCATTTCGTCTGATACACGAGTGTCGTTCAGCCCGAACCCGTTTTCTCCCGACGGAGATGGCTTCGAAGATTTCACTGTCATGCACTACAACCTCCCTCTTACGGCAGCAACGATTCAGGTGAAAATTTATGATTCGCTCGGACGGCTCGTCCGGATCCTCTCCCACGGCGAGCCGAGCGGTTCACAGGGAGACCTCATCTGGGATGGTCTGGACGATGAACGGCAGCGCCTTCGGATGGGGATCTACATCGTGCTCCTCGAAGCACTGGACAGCGTTGGAGGGGAGCTCGAAACCGCGAAGGCGGTAGTCGTGCTGGCGGGACGACTGTAAGTGTGCACTACCTCTCCTTTTAAGGATTGAAAATTCCCGGCAACTCGACTTTAACTTGGGGGGTATAGGAGTAGTTCGAGGGTCTCGATTGGCCGGCACGACGCGTGTACGCGGGTTGGCTCAGGTGGACTGAGGCCCCGCGGCGCGAATTTCCTGTGTGACGTCCGCAGCGAATTGGTCGAAGTTCTTCTTGAACCTTGCAGCTAGTTCTCTCGCCTTTTCCCGATGGGCCTTCGGGTTTTTCCAGGTGTTCCAGGGCTTGAGGACTTCCGACGGAACTCCGTCGCAGGAGACCGGAATGTGCACGCCAAATATCGGGTCGGGCTCTGTCCGCACCTTGGAGAGTGTTCCCTTCAATGCCGCCCGCACCATGGCTCGCGTGTAAGCTATTCTCATCCGTTGACCCACTCCGTAAGGGCCGCCGCTCCATCCAGTATTGACAAGCCAACAGTTGACTTTGTGTTTGGCTATTTTTTCGCCGAGCATTTTTGCGTAGACGCTCGGATGAAGGGCCATGAACGGCGCACCGAAGCAGGTGCTGAACGTTACCTGGGGTTCCTTGCCTAGGCCTTTTTCTGTCCCAGCAACCTTGGCAGTGTAACCGGAGAGAAAATGGTACATGGCCTGCGGCGACGTGAGCTTTGCGACCGGCGGCATCACGCCGAAGGCGTCGGCGGTAAGCATAACGATATTCTTTGGATGCCCACCGGTGCCTGAGTCTACGCAATTTTCGATATATGAAATCGGATACGCCGCGCGCGTGTTCTCCGTGAGCGAGGTGTCGTCGAGGTCGAGCATCCGCGTTTCCATGTCGACGGCAACATTTTCGAGCACGGTCCCAAATTTGCGCGTGCATGCATAGATCTCCGGTTCAGCTTCAGGAGAAAGGCGAATTACCTTCGCGTAACAACCTCCTTCAAAATTGAATACACCGCGGTCACTCCAGCCGTGCTCATCATCGCCGATGAGCTTTCGCTCTGGATCCGCCGAAAGCGTTGTCTTACCGGTACCGGAGAGGCCGAAGAAAATTGCAACGTCCTCATCGGGCCCGACGTTCGCCGAACAGTGCATGGACAGGACCTGGTTCAGGGGCAGGACGTAATTGAGAATCGTGAACACAGATTTCTTGATCTCCCCTGCATAGCTGGTGCCGCCGACGAGAACCAGCTTTTTGCCAAAATGCACGAGAATGAAAACCTCTGAATTGGTGCCGTCCACCTCAGGGATGGCGTGAAAACTCGGGACGTTGATGATCGTAAACTCAGGGATGTGGGACTCCAAAGCCTTCTTCTCGTGGACGGGGATGAACATCGTCCGCGCAAACAGACTGTGCCAAGCACTCTCAGTGATCACACGGATTGGAATACGATACTTCAGATCCGCGCCCGCGTAGCAGTCTTGAACGAAAAGGTCTTTTCCTTGAAGATAAGCAAGCAAACGATCATAAATCCCGTCGAACCGGTCCTGACCAATTGGTCGATTGACGTTCCCCCACCAGATTTTGCTGTCGCTCGACGGTTCTCTGACGATGAATTTATCGTTCGGAGATCGTCCTGTGTGATGGCCTGTCCTGACGACGAGCGGCCCCAAGTGGGCGACGATGCCTTCACGGCGATGAACCGCCTGCTCGTAGAGAGACGGCGTGGAGAGGTTCCAGTAGATCGTTGCTGCCTTCCGTATACCATGATTCTCCAGGCCGTAGCGTTGTATCATTTCCTGGGCCATAGTTCACTCCTCGACTGATCAGGTGAATCGACATGTTCACGACCGGCGAATTGTTCTCATTGAGCGAGAGGTGCCCGCGGGACACTGCACTCGATCCCACTGAAGTTTCAGCCACCTCATCCTGAAGGTGGCTTCGCCGCTTCATGCTCGGGTTGCAAGCCACAAGCTGAAGTGTTCAACGCATTGGAGCCTAGCACTCTCTGTAGCTCAGGCGGAATATACAAATTTCCCTTCTTGCATTCAATGCGTTTGCCTTTCTCTACTTGCTTTGATATTTTCCAAGGTCCGCCTGACTAAGCAGATTTAGCCAGTCCGCACCCCCGGTTTGTCGGCGATGGCCCAAGTACTCTGTGGTGGGCCATCGGTGCGAGCAAGGTGACGGGCAGAAAAGATTGGCGGATAGCAGGAGCACCGAGATTGGAGAGGAATCAGAGGATGCCGAATGCTCAAAACTCACGGCCGATCGGCGTGTTCGATTCAGGCATTGGCGGATTGACAGTCGTTCGGTCTTTGCTCGATCGTTTGCCGCACGAGAACATCCTCTATTTTGGCGACACGGCGCGTGTGCCATATGGACCAAAGTCGGCGCAGGTCGTACGGGAGTACGCCGCGCAGGATGCAGACTTCCTTCTCTCGAAAAACGTGAAGATGATCGTCGTTGCTTGCAACACGGTGTCGGCGGTTGCGCTCGATGTGGTGCAGAGAAAAGCCCGTGTGCCAGTCGTCGACGTCATCTATCCAAGTGCACGAGCCGCCGTGGTCGCGACGAGGAACAAGCGTGTCGGCGTGGTCGGGACCGCAGGTACGATCTCAAGCAAAGCCTACGTCCATGCAATTCGTCAGCTCGATTCTGCTGTCCATGTCGTTGGCAGATCGTGTCCCCTCTTCGTCCCGATCGCAGAGGAGGGTTGGAGCGATCATCAAGTTGCTGAGCTCGTCGCCCGAGAATACCTGTTCCCTTTGAAATCGGAGCAGATCGATACGCTGATCCTCGGGTGTACCCACTATCCAATTCTGAAAGAAGTGATTCGAAAAGTTGTCGATGGGGGCGTGGCACTTATTGACTCCGGGGAGGCAATGGCGGCCGAAGTGGACCGGATCCTCGAAGAGCGTGAATTGAGAAATCCGAGCACTGATCGACCGAATCTGGATTTCTTTGTCAGTGACATACCGGACAAGTTCACCGAGGTAGGGGAGCGATTTCTCGGCAAGAAGCTGGGCAAGGTACGAAGAGCTGATCCATTTAACTTCGCATAACTGACAGGAAGCTTTCGATGGCCATCCGTCAAATCTGCTTGCTCGGCAACTCGATCCTGCGGAAACAGTGCAAACGCGTCGGTAGGAATGTCGGCGCGGATGATGTCCGAACGATCGAGGATCTACGTGATACACTCGAAAATTTTCGAGCGATTCGTGGCTTCGGCCGCGGCATCGCAGCTCCGCAGATCGGAGTAGCGAAACGCATCATCTTTATTAACATGAATGGACCGGTGGATATCTACGACGATGGATTTCCCCTCATCGATCTGGAGATCGTGAAACGCAGCCGTCGGACAATGGTGCTCTGGGATGACTGCTTCTCGTTTCCTGAACTCGTCGTCAAAGTGCGTCGGAGGATGCACATCACGGTCAAGTTCAGGGACATCGAGGGCAGAACGCGACATCTGCTTGCGGAAGGTGACCTATCCGAACTCCTTCAGCATGAGATCGACCACATCAACGGAGTCTTGGCGATCGACCATGCCATCGACTTAAGTCACATCGTGTACAGGAGAGAATGGGAGAGACAGGTGAGGGCGCAGGAGAGGCGTATGGTGTTCTAGAGGTTAGTAGCTGGCGTTTTGCACCGCGAGAGGCTGGGAAGAAGCAAGTACCAATCGCTCGTCCTCTTTATCTTAACCGACCACAAGGTTGAGGGCTAACAGCAAAATCAGCACTAGATCCCAGACAAGCCACTTCACGAACGTCTTCTTGTTCACCGTCAGTTTGCTCACTGTGGAAGCCCTCCGTACTGTGCACAACGGTACCGCACCTTTGATTCTGCTCCGTCGCTCAACTCTATAGATATAGAGCGGGAACCGTCCTGTCTGTGCGCTCGCTCACAAGGGTAGCTGTCTTGGCAGCCTATCAGAGCACTTTTTGTAAACTGGGTCACATCTCGCTGGTGTATGTGGGCGCCGTTTGACCTCCATTGCTCCTGGCGGAAGTTTTCTTCGGTTCAAAATTGTATGGAGTGAAAAACATCACATTCGGATGCAGGTCGCTCTTCAGCCGTTTCGTGCAACTGCACGGGGTCGGCGTCGAAGCAGACAGGCTGTCGGGCCTCCGATTTCCGCTGGCATCGCAGGCCACTTTTTCATATATTGACCGCTGCAACGATTGAGATATACTAGGAATTAAGTGCGCGGAACAGCAATGAACTGTCGCGGTGACAACTCCAGGATTTTGACTCTCCGGCGTAACGCGCGTTTGCTCTGCTGACTTCCGTTGTCGACGACAAGATCCCACGGCACAAACAACGATCTCGGAAAGGGAGGATGACGATGGGGCTTCTCTCCGAAGCACAAATTCAGGATCAGCTAGGAAAGCTGAACGGGTGGAAGTTGGAGGGGAAGGAGATCGGTAAACGGTATCAGTTCAAAGACTTTGCACGCGCGATGGGGTTTGTGAATTCTGTCGCGCTCGTTGCGGAAGGAATGGACCATCATCCGGACATCGACATCCGGTGGAATAAGGTCAAACTCTCTCTGTCGACTCACAGTGCGGGTGGATTGACGGAAAAAGATTTTAAGCTGGCAGCAATGATCGACGATTTACTCGGATAATGGCCAAATCCCGATTCGAAGCGTTGAAAGAGTTCCTTGCGCAGGATCCGAACGATTCGTTCACCCGGTACGCTCTTGCGATGGAGTACGTCGGCCAGCACGAACTTGCGAAGGCCATCGAACAGTTGAAGGACTTGCTGGGCGACGATCGCCTCTATGTGCCTGCCTACCAACAGCTCGGGTACCTCTACGCCGACTTGGAACGGCGCGATGAGGCTATTGCTATCCTGCGAAGAGGAATCGAGGTCGCGATGAGTACTGGCGACACGCACGCTCGGAGCGAGATGCTCGACGCGTTGGATGAGCTTGAATTGTCATAATGGAAACGTGCACGTTTGCTCAGAAGTTGGGGATCAGGAGCAGGTCTATGGTTGTTGTGGTGAACACTCCCGGCGAGTTCAGAAAACGACTGATGTAGGAGGTGGGCCGCTCGGTTCGCGTTGGGACGAAGCTCTCGGTGGAACCAGCTGATGTCGTCATTGTATGGATGAAACGAGACGAGCGCCTCGATAATTTTTTCCGAGCAGTTGAACGAAAGATCAAACAGGATGGTGCGCTCTGGTGCATATTTCCTAAACAGCTCCTCCGTCTCGAGAGAAAATTTTCCTACGACTGGGACGCTATGGTGCGGTCTGGATTGAATACTCAACTTGTGGACAACAAAACACTGACGTTCTCCGAGGAAGAATACGGAACGCGGCTCGTGGTTCGAAAAGATCTTCGTTCATGACGCAAGAAGACATTCTGAAGATTTTCGAGGAGACTGGTGCGCTGCTCGAAGGCCACTTCCAGCTAACCTCCGGCTTGCACAGCCCCCAGTACTTCCAGTGCGCAAAAGTCCTTCAGTACCCGAAGTACACGCAGCTGGTCTGTGGGGAGATCGTGGGACATTTTTCCCGCAACAGTTTCGACGTTGTGGTTTCGCCAGCCCTCGGCGGTATCGTCGTCGGTCAAGAAGTTGGCCGGCAGCTCGGGGTGCGGACAATTTTCGCGGAGCGGAAAGACGGGTTGATGCGACTGCGGCGAGGATTCGATGTGGCGTCGGGTGAGCGGGTGCTGGTCTGTGAAGATGTCATTACGACTGGTGGATCGGTCTATGAGGTGATCGATATGCTCAAGAATGCGGGAGGAATTATCTTCGGCGTGGGATGCATCGTAGATCGCAGCGGAGGGAAAGCAAAATTCAGCGCAGCGCACGAGAAGTCCCCCTTCTCGGTCCTCCAGATAGATGTGATTTCCTACGACCCGAGGAATTGCCCGATTTGCCGGCAAGGGTTGGAGCTGATGAAGCCGGGAAGTCGCGCCACGACCTGACTTAGAACATCTCCTTTCGAGCGATGAACATCAAGGTCCTGGAACGAAAACGCCTGTACGAGGGCAAAGTCTTCAACCTGATCGTCGACCAGATCGAGTATCCTTCCGGGAACCGATCTGTGCGTGAAGTCGCGGAGCACCCTGGCGGAGCTGTCACTCTTGCAGCCTTTCCTGACCGTCATATACTCCTCGTGAAACAATATCGGTATCCCATCGATGCCGTGATTTACGAGCTGCCTGCAGGAAAACTCCAGCCGGGAGAAGACCCTCTTGTGTGTGCGCAGCGGGAGTTGGAAGAAGAAACAGGCTATCGTGCAAAAACTTGGAGAAAATTGACCTCAATCTATACCACACCTGGGTTCTGCAGCGAGATCCTTCACATTTTTCTCGCGACGGGCATCGAAAAAGATGTAGGTAGACGAAAGCTGGAGGAGGGAGAGCAGAGCTTGAAAGTCCAATTACTTTCCATCGGTGACGCTGTCGCCATGATCGACCGCGGTGAAATTGTCGATGGTAAGACAATCGTGGGTATATTGATGGGAGATCGACTCCTACGTTGAATATTGCCGTTCCAACTTCATGATTCCGTGCGCATCGTAGTTTCATGTTGTTGGAACGGGCACCGGTCCCTTTTTATTGTATAATGATTTAGTTGGAGGGACACTAGCGTGACCAGGGGCAGACCCAGCTGAGTCATGTAGAGAAGCACCTTGAGGTGAAACATGGAAAGAGATTGGGAGATGGACTTTTATCCCAAGGAACGGCTGTATCGTCTGAATCTCAAGCAGTGCATCCGGAACGAATGTGAAGGTGAGCTTGCTGAGCTCAGCTACTACGAGCGTAACAATTGGGTGACTGTCGAGTTCCAGTGCAACAAGTGCGGAAGAAGATTTGTGGTGAAGGTGGAAAGTTGAGCCCGGATGGCCCCGCTGACCTAGGGTCTGATAGAGAAGGCGGGGTTGATGTCGGGCGTTCATCTCCAATCCTTTTTCCATCGCTGCACATGATCCCTGCCGAAATACTTCGCAAGAAACGCGACGGGAAGAAGCTTTCTCAGGAGGAACTTCGAAGCTTTATCCTCTCCTACCTTTCCGGTGACATTCCAAACTATCAGATGTCTGCTTTCCTGATGGCGGTGTATTTTTGCGGAATGGATTTTGATGAAACAGTTTCATTAACGGACATCATGCTTCATTCTGGTGAAACTGTCGACCTATCTCATGTTCCCGGGATGAAGATCGGCAAACACTCCACCGGAGGTGTGGGGGATAAAATTTCTCTAATCCTTGCACCCATCGTCGCTGCGTGTGGGATACCGGTCCCGATGATATCAGGACGGGGACTTGGACATACGGGTGGGACGCTTGATAAGCTGGAGTCAATTCCCGGTTTTCGTACTGACTTGAGCATCGAGGAATACAGAACAGTGATCGATGAGATCGGACTCGTGATGATCGGTCAGACACGAACCATCGCGCCGGCGGATAAGGAACTGTATGCGTTGCGTGATGTCACCGGCACTGTTGAGAGCATACCCCTCATTGCGGGAAGCATCATGAGTAAGAAGTTAGCTGAGGGAAGCGACGCGCTCGTCCTCGACGTGAAAACAGGGAGCGGCGCGTTCATGCCAAACCCCGATGATGCACTCCAACTGGCAAAGACACTCGTCGCGATCGGGAAGCGGTATGGCAAAAAAACTGTCGGATTCCTCACAAGGATGGACGAACCGCTCGGATATGCTGTCGGCAATTGGCTGGAGATCGCGGAATCTGTGCACTGTCTTCGGGGGGAGAGCCATCCTGATCTTATGGAGCTCACATATGTCCTTGCCGGAGCCATGATCATGCTTGTTGGGAAGGCGACAACGATCGAGGGGGGAATCGAGATTGCTCGCGAGGTCTTGAAGTCGGGCAAGGCGTACCAGAAGTTTCTCGAACTGGTGAAGCGACAAGGCGGGGACGCTTCGGTAGTCAAAAACCTTGAGACCTATCCCGTTTCGAAATTCTCGATGGAAGTGAAGAGTCCCGAACGAGGATACGTTGCTTCGATGGACGCCCGCGGGGTCGGCCTGGTAAGCTGTGCGCTAGGTGCTGGACGCACGAAGCTCGAACAGAAGGTTGACCCGAAAGCCGGCATTGTCCTCAAGAAGAAGGTCGGTGACTCGGTCGATATCGGAGACCCACTTGCCATTCTCTACACGGACAAGGAAGAGGTCCTTCTGGAGGCGCGGGATCGACTGAAGGCGGCCGTTCGGGTCGCTGAAGCAAGTCCGAAGCGTGTCTCTCTCATTCGTGCACTGGTAGACAGTGAAGGCGTTAGAGAGTGGGACCGGAAAGCTGAAGCGCATTAAGAGAGTTCCTTTTTTTCAGAAATTGTTTATGGTAGAACCTACCTTGTTGCTGAACGCATTGTGGAGGATCCCACCAAGCGGAGGGACGTCATGAAATCCATCAGAGAAATCGTCACAGGAAAACAGCAGGTGTACTCAGTTCAGATCGACATGACAGTCCTGGACGCGGCAAAATATATGGCAGAGAAAAGGATCGGTGCCGTTCCGGTCGTCGACGGAACTCGACTGGTGGGAATTTTTTCGGAGCGTGATGTCATCACGCGCGTCATCGCGAAAGGACTCCGCCCCGATTCAACGAAAGTGAGCGAAGTGATGACGACGAATCTCGTTGTCGCCACTGAGGATGAAAGTTACGAATCTTGTCTGCGCAAGATGAAGCAGGCGAGCTGCCGTCACCTCCCCATAGTCGCTCGAGACAGCTTGAAAGGGGTGCTTTCGCTGCGAGACTTGCTCATGGTCGATATCAACGAGAAGGACGAGAAAATAGAGTTCCTCCAGAGCTACCTGTTCCACCTTCCTTCGGGCGCACAGAAACGCTATCAATCGTAGCGTGGTTACGCAATCCGAGAAATTGCTGTTCTGAAAGGAAACGATGCCTGTCATTACGTTCATCCGTGAGGGGAAGAAGCTCGACGTACCGGCTGGAGCAAACCTCCGCAAAGTTGCACTCAAGGCTGGGCTTTCAGTGTACAAAGGGAAGGACATCGTCTTCAACTGTCGCGGGAATATGCTATGTGGAACGTGCCGCGTTGAAGTTCTTAACGGAAAGAACATCTCGGCGCGGTCCTCCCTCGAGGAGTTCACCCTCCGAGGTCGGTTCTTGATCGCAAAGAAGATACCGAATACACTGAGACTCTCCTGTCAGGTCACAGTGAACGGCGACATGGATGTACGGACGCAGCCCGAGGTCGAATTCGACATGGAGGAAACAAAGACACGATGTATGCTCGCCGGCATCTTCGGATTTTTCGGTCTGGTGACGGTTGCTATTCTTGTCATCCTGGTTTTGGATCTCGTGAAGGTTTTCTGAGCGCAACTCATCTGGGGGCGCAGATACTACGAGATCGATGGGCTCTCACGGAATGGCCTTCTTCAGCACGCGCATCATTTCATCATGAATACATCCGTTGCTTGCCAGCACGCGCTTCTGCGAAATCCTGAAAGGCTTCCCGTCAAAATCCGTAACCTTCCCGCCCGCTTCGCGAATCAGCAGTACTCCAGCCGCTAGATCCCAAGGGTTCAACTGTACTTCCCAGAATCCATCCAGTCGTCCTGCAGCCACGTACGCTAGGTCGAGCGCAGCCGATCCGAGGCGCCGAATCCCCTGGACCTCCATCAAGAAGTTATCGAAATGTTCGATGGCATGGTCGGGATTCTCGCGGACGTTATACGGAAACCCGGTTGCCAGTAGGCTGTTGATCAGAGCGTCGGTCTTCGTGGCGTGAAGTCGTTTGCCGTTGAGGTACGCACCGTTGCCTCTTTCAGCGGTAAACAATTCATCGAAATTTGGGTCGTAGATCACTCCGAGAACCAGGTCATCATCCTGAGCGAGGGCGATAGAAACTGCGTAGACCGGATATGAGTGTGTGTAGTTTGTGGTACCGTCGAGGGGATCGATGATCCACTTGAACGATGAGGTCTTGCCATGGGCCGTTCCGCTTTCCTCCGCGAGAATGTCATGCGTCGGGAAATGCTGCTTGATCTTCCCGATGATCTTCTCCTCCGAGAGCCTGTCGATCTCCGTTACAAGGTTGATGCTGTGAGCACCTTTCTGCTTCACCTCCTGAACCTTACCCATGTGATACTTCAAGAATTTTCCCGCTTCCCTTGCGGCTTCAATGGCTATGTTGAGCATCGGAGGTTCTTGATCACGTTGCACGAACGGTGAGCGAGCCGGCGTGAAAGAAAAGTACGAAAAGATTTTCACTATTTCCAGACGGTGCGATGAACGGACTTGCACGCTAGAGATCGAAGAGTCGTTTTTCTCTTGTTCTCAGATGCGATGCTATCGAGTCGCTTCGAAGGTACCTCTCGGCAGGATATACTTATCATCGCAAGAAAAAGGCACTTTTGCGATTGAGCATATCGGGATGCCAGACGAAAAGTGGCGATTCTCCTTACTGGTTGGTTCGTAGGTGAATTTCGCACCGTTGCGAAGAAGACAGGCGAGTGGGTTGGGGAAGGCAAGAATAATCCTCGAGCGCCGAATGTGTATGACGCCGTGTCGCCGAGATAGGATTTTAGCGCTTTCCGTACACATCAACCGTCGTGGTGTGCGCTGGATGAACTAAGGCTTGATTTTTTGCGTACACTGTGGTAACATCAACCTGACGTCAGAGGACTTCTATGCTTTCACAACTCCATCCATGGAACGTTTCACCCGCCGAAGCCATCAAGATCCAGCAGGAACTCCGATCGAACATCATCATCCAGAAGTTTGACAAACCAATTCAGTATGTTGCCGGCGCTGACATCTCCTTCGATAAAGGGTCCGACATCATCTACGCTGCTGTGGTAGTTCTGAAATATCCTGAACTCACGGAGGTAGATCGAGGCCTGACCGTCACCCGGGTCACTTTTCCTTATATCCCAGGCCTGCTTTCCTTTCGAGAGTCGCCGGCTGTCCTCGAGGCTTGGGAATATCTTCACATCCGACCGGATGTGCTTCTCATCGACGGGCACGGATATGCCCACCCTCGTCGCTTCGGACTTGCCTGCCATCTCGGATTGCTGCTGGACGTTCCAACGATTGGCTGCGCAAAGACAGTGCTGGTGGGGAAGTTCGAAGAGCCTAATCGCGAGGCTGGGAGTTTTCGGCCGTTGATGGATCGAGATGAGGTCGTCGGCGCTGCGCTCCGGACGAGTGAAGGCGTTAGGCCTGTGTACGTAACGGTCGGTCACTTGGTAGATCTTGAAAGCGCGATCAAGGTCGTGCTCAAGTGCTGCCGAGGATACAGAATTCCCGAGCCCACCCGGCAAGCCCATCTCCTTGTCAACGCGCTCCGGCGCGGAGAAGGCCAGACCGATACGAGGCAAGCGTCGTTGTTCTAAAAAAGGAAAAAAAGGGAAAAGGAAAAAAAGGAAAAAAAGAAAGAAAGCCCGTATTGTCTGCACCCAACATCAATTTTTCCGCTTTTGACGAAATGTTCAAGATTCCAGTCCAACCATTCGAACGGTTAGTTCACCTCACCCTTCTTTGACCCTTCTAACTTCTTAAATCAGAGAACCTTACCACCTTCGGAAATTGTTGCTTACAAGGGCACTTTGACTGACATACCCCGTGAGTAGTGTGCTAGTATCAATTTGAAGTTTCATCTCGGTGTCGATTTCTTAATTAGCCCGGTATCCGAAACCGCGCAAATTGAGCTCACATCAGACAGTTGGTTGATAATCTTATGCATCCGCGGTTGACTTTTACGAATTTAGTTATCATCCTTCATCAGCCGGGACTACAAATACTTTCCACCAATTACTTTTTTTCGTCCTCATACCTGTTCTAATCGCAAAAGCTTGACGTAGGATAAACAATCCGAGTGAACTTCTTTTTTTGACAAGCAGGCGCACTGGCCCGAATCCGTCTTGAAGGAATCTCAGGCCGTTGAGGTAACCACGAGCGTACCATCTTTCGCATTTCTAACTCCGCGAGCGATTCTCAAATTAGGACACCACACCCTGTGAGGCTTAAAGACCGCGAAGGTTTGATTGTCGGATATACGATTTCATAAAGTGTAGAAGAGATGAAAAAAAGGTTATCGAAGCTAACGGTCGCCGTCTTGATGATTGCAGCCTGGAGCCCGGTACACTCAGATAACAGACTCGTATTCGACATTTCAGGGACTTCATTGCGACTCGCCACGACAGGGAACAAGGTCAGCCTGGTTCTTCGGAATTCCGGTGCCATAAAGGCGATTCAGCTGAAGGCCGTCTCGAACACACCGGGGGTGACCCTCAAGGAGGTACAGCGGGGCAATCGCACGCTGGGTGAAGGCTGGACAGTGCAGTATAATAGCGTGAGCGAAAGTCGGATGAACGTGCTCATCGCGAACCTCGGAAACGACTTGTTTCAAGCGGGGGAAGGAACGATTGCTGAAATTGTCTTTGATGTGAATGAGTCGATAGCGGAAGAATTCCTCACGCTGACCTTGGAAGAA
This sequence comes from Bacteroidota bacterium, assembly GCA_036477295.1. GTDB lineage: Bacteria > Bacteroidota > Ignavibacteria > UBA10030 > JAZGDE01 > JAZGDE01. The sequence goes on from JAZGDE010000023.1 coordinate 15,382, forward strand.
ATCAAGGCAGTTGGCCCTCAGGGAAACCGAGTGGAGTTGCTCTATGGAGGTGACGCTACTATCGCAGTCACCAAGGACGTTCACGTGCAGTTTATCGTCACCCCACTTGCCGTTTCACTCTCGATCGACAACAGGAGCGAAATATATAAGCTACGGTTTGAAGCCGAGCTCGAGGGTGCGACGTCGATCGCCCAAGCCGCCCTGAGAGGACGCGCTGAGGGAATGCAACTAAGGTTTGAGCAATTTTCAAACCGTGTAGTTGTCGTGCTGGACAATGCGCGGGGGATTTCCATAAAACCAGGAAACGGTGAAATTCTGAACATCCCGATACAGTCATCGAGCGAGGTGCGCTTTGTGGTTCAAGAGATGTCTCTGTTCGGGTCCGATAACAAGGCTCTCGAATCTCGAGTGAGTGTCATCGAAGCCTCACAGCAACCGCAGCTGTTTTCCCTTCACCAGAATTATCCGAACCCATTCAACCCGTCGACGACGATATCGTATGAGCTTCCTACGCCAACGCACGTGACGCTGAAGGTGTACAACATGTTCGGGCAAGAGGTCGCTACACTGGTTCGACGGGAGCAGACGGCTGGTAAGTATTCATTCCTCTGGAATGGGACCAACGAGGGCGAAGGCGAAGTCTCGTCCGGTACCTATATCTACCGATTAATGGCTGGCGAAGCGAGTGTGATGAAGAAAATGATTCTCTTGAAATAAGTCTCCGGTACAGCTCGTTACGAACAGTGCGCCGCTTGCATCCAGATTCGAAAAATGGAGCGAACGCTGTTACCGTAGAGAGCCCGCAGGTGGAGGAACTACCACTCTTTCCTCTGCCTGCCCGACTGGTCAGGCGGGAGGGCTCTTGCTTTTCTTCAATCGATCGATGTGGCCCTTGGTGATAATCCCTCCTTCAACTCCCTGCCGATTCTCTCCAGGTCTTTTTGATGGGCCCGAAACCGAATGACGACGCTCTCGTTTTCGTACCGCTTTTCAATGATCTCAGCCGACGAGTGAATGAAGGCGAGGAGTCTCTGCTCCTGGACGGGTAGTGCGACGGTTCGCTCGGCGAATTCACTGTCCAAGATGGACACGATTTCTTGCCTGAGCCCGTCGATGTTAATGCCGCGCGTCCCCGAAACAAAAACGACCCGGCTGTAAGCGGTCTTCATTTCAGCCAACACGGTCCGATCTTCGAGGCGGTCGATCTTGTTGAAGACCATCATCGTTGGCTTCTTATTCGCATGGAGCTCTGCGAGCGTGTCATTGACGATCTGAATTTGTTCGGGAAACGCGGAGTGACTGGCATCGACTACATGGAGGAGAATGTCTGACTCAATGACCTCATCCAGCGTGCTCTTGAAGGAAGCTATGAGATGATGCGGAAGTTTGCGAATGAAGCCGACTGTGTCAGAGAGGAGAATTCGATGGGCAGGAGAAAGCGCCACCAGGCGAACAGTCGCATCGAGAGTCGCGAACAGCCGATATTCTACGAACACGTTCGCATCCGATAGGACGTTCATCAAGGTAGATTTTCCCACATTCGTGTAGCCGACCAACGCGACACGGGTGAATTGGTCTCTTCCTCTTCGCTGCGTTTGGCGTTGTTGACTGATACGTTCCAACTGATCCTTCAGATGGCGAATGCGCGTTCGGATGACTCGGCGGTCTGTCTCCAGTTGCTGCTCACCAGGACCTTTCGTTCCAATTCCTCCGTACTGTTTCGACAGGTGTGTCCACTGCCGCGTGAGGCGGGGAAGGAGGTATTGCAGCTGCGCCATTTGAACCTGGGTCTTTGCTTCGTTCGTCTTGGCGTGTGAGGCAAAGATGTCAAGGATCAACCCGCTCCGGTCGAGGATTTTGCACTTGATTTTCTGCTCCAGGTTCCGAACCTGCACGGCGGAAAGATCCCCATCGAAGATCACGACATCAATTCTCTGGTCGATGACCTGCTCCGCGATCTGCTCCACTTTTCCACTGCCGATGAAGAACGCTGAATCAAAACGGTCGCGCCCCTGCACCACCTGTCCGATGACGTTCGCGCCAGCCGTGTCGGCAAGCAACGCGAGTTCCTCGAGATATTCTTGGATCTGAAGCCGGGAACTGTGGTGATCGAGCACACCGACCAGAAGCGCCCTCTCTCTCTCCTTAAGCGTTGAGATTTCTCTATTTTTTTTCATGATTCTCTTTGAGAGTCACCTAGGCTGCTCCTTGGTCCGCCGTCAGCGTCCGACGTTTCATGCGGATTCTTCCTTTTTCTCTCGGGCGATGAGCATTTCTGCAACTGCGACAGCCAACGCTAGTCCGAGGACATATTTCCAGAGCTCAACTCCGAATCGGGACTCAAGGACGGTTCTTTCAAGATCTTCCTTCAAGTCGACTCGCCGGACGGCCGAAGGTGAGATACCATAGCGATTCCAGAACTTCTCGAGCTTTTCCTCTTCGATGAAACGAAGGTCAGATTCCAAGGGGTCCACGTTGACCGCGAACGCTCGCAGGTATTGTTTTCCGGCATAGAGTTCGTATACTCCGGCGACTGGGGTGTCATCGATGTGGACCTTCGCGGTGCCTCCCGGGAACGTGGGTAAGAGAGGGCGCACAAGGTGCTCAGTACCATCCGGCCTGCGCAGGGTCAGTGCCGATGTTTCTCCCGGCAGCTGATGACCCGGAATTTGGATCGTAGCCGGCGTCCCTACAAGAACCCCTTCCTCATGTTCACCTCCTGTAGCTGCAAACCGCACCGAACGATTGATGAGCGGAGCGAAAATTCCCTTCACTGGCAGGTCGGACCACTCGAGCGTCGGCGGGACACTCATCAGGATAACTGTCCCGCTCCCGACCTTCTGAGTGAGCAGGAAAGGTGAACCATCGCTGAGCGTGATGACGCTGTGCATCTGGGGTCCTGGCTGATACTGCACGGATGCGTAAATCCTGGGTGAGTCGATGACCTTCCGGCGGCTCGTCCCCCCTTCGGATCCAAACACGCCATCAAAAATCGGATGCTCGAAGTCGATGGTCTCGAACGAGCGGTAGGCCGACCTGTCTGAGGGATCGCCCCGGATGCCGGACAGCGGAGGGAAACCCAGAATACCCTTCCAGAGTTCGCGGTACTTTGTCACCTCGAAATCGTCACCGGGAAAGAAAATCAACCCTCCACCCGATTCTAGGAACTGCCTGATACGTGTAAGATCGCTGCGCGAGAGATCGTTGACGCTTGCCGCGACGATAAGGTCGTAGCCCGCAATATTCGTCGTCCGCAGATCGCGCTGGGATACTTGATGCAGTCGGAAGAGAGAACTCCGGTCTTTGCCGGCGGCTTCAAGGGATGCTCGGATAAACCGGCTGTCACCGGATGAAGTCTGAATGACGAGGACGTTGATCCTGTCGGGTACCGTAACGGTGAAGAACCGTATGTTGTCCGTTTCCAGAACGTCGTCTTCCAGCCGGATCGTCCCATGAAGGATACCCGTCCGGCGCGGGACCACAGCCAAGTCGACTGCCGCCTGTTGACCTACCTGAAGGTCAACACCTTTTTGCATGACGCGATTCCCATCGAAATATGCACTGACAAGAGAATTCGTGAGCGCTGTAGAGCCGTAATTCTTGACAGTTGCCTTGAGCTGAACGGATCGTTCTTTTTCAAATATCGTTGAAACTACTTCGAGAGAAGTTATCCCTTGGTTTTGGAGCAAGCGATCTCCGACGGGGAGGAGAAAGAACCTCACGTTTTGCTCGAACAGGATCTCTGGTTCCCTTCGTTCTGAGTCAGACTCAAAGGCTGTCTGTTGGAAATCGGATATGACGTACACCTCTCTGTTGACGTTGGTGGTCGTGGAGAGAAGTTTGCTCGCAACCCCAAGGGCTACGTCGATAGTCGTCCGCTTGAAAGAGTACTGCGAGTTCTCGATGCGCGCGCGGAGCGCACTGAAATTGTGTGTTGCGGGGTTCTGTGCTGCCCGCAGCGCTTCAGACCACTTCACCAAGAACGCCTTATCACCTTCTTGGAGAAGGTCGACGAGATGAAGCGCGAATTCCTTTACACGTTTCCACCGCTGACCGTGTTCGTCCGAGACAGAAAGACTGAATGAGTCATCGAGGAGAAGCACAACGGTCGTGTGCGCGTGCGTCCCGATTGTTCCAGGGATCGTTCCTTTGATTGCCGGTCTCGCGAACGCAAGCACCACGAGTATGATGAGGAGTGTCCGCAGGGCCAGAAGAAGCCATTGACGGATTTTGATGCGACGCATCTTACTCTTCTGGAGTTTCTTCAGAAAGGTGATGGTGCTGAACTCGATCGTTCGAAGCTTGCGGAGGTTCAACAGATGGAGGATGATGGGAATCGCAGCAGCAAGGAGACCCAGCAGGACCAGCGGGTTCAAAAACGTCATTCGTTCAAAATCGAACTAGTCGACAAATCTCTAACGCGCATCAATCATCTTCATCTTAATAAACGGTAATCAAGACTTAAAATCAAGTGAATCACCCGCAGCAGTGCGCCAACGCACCTTGATTTTCAGCTCGGAATTGGCTACTTTCATCGCCACATTATTTGTCTGAGAGGTTTGGTGTTTGGATGCGTCAACTGCAGTTTCACCTTCGCGTGGGGTGTTTTTTCCTTTTCTGTCTTGGTTGGTCTTCTCTCCATGCTCAGTTGACCATAAGGCCTGCGCTCGGAGAATATGAACAGGGTGCCAAGACCTTCCTTCCCTATCGACCTCTTCAACGTCCCAAAGTAGGGTTGGTGCTTTCTGGTGGAGGCGCTCGGGGCGTGGCTCAGATCGGCGTACTTCGTGTGTTGGAGCAGCATCGAGTCCCGATTGACCTGATCGTCGGGTCGAGTATGGGGGCGATCGTCGGCGGGCTGTACGCTTCTGGCTACACAACGACCGAACTGGAAAGCATCGCAGTTCACACGGATTGGAACGATGTCCTCGCGCTCACAGATGAAGCGAAGCGAAGGGAATTATTTGTCGACCAAAAGATCACAGCGGATCGCAGTTTGCTTGTCATCCGGTTCGAAGGACTTGCGCCAGTCATACCGTCAGCCGTGTCGAGCGGACAGCGACTGACCAATTTTCTCTCTGCTCTGTCCCTCGGAGGAATTTATCACCCCAATCCGAGTTTCGATGAGCTCAAGATCCCTCTCCGTATCGTGACGACAGACCTCATTTCTGGTCAGCGGGTGGTGCTCGAGGACGGATCGTTAACGGAGGCTATGCGAGCTTCGATGACGGTTCCCCTTCTATTCCATCCGGTAGAGAAGGGCTCGATGCAGCTGCTGGACGGCGGACTGGTGTCGAACCTGCCCGCTGACGTTGCGAGAACCATGGGATGCGACATCGTGATTGCTGTCAATACGACCAGCGGCCTGCGCTCGGGGGAAGACCTCCAGGCGCCGTGGCAAACAGCGGAGCAGATCATGGGGATCATGATGCAGCTGTCGAACGAGATGCAGTTGAAACAGGCGGATATCGTAATCGCTCCGGAGGCGGCAGGCCACCTTTCCTCCGATTTTACTGGACTCGACTCACTCATCATCCGGGGCGAAGCGGCGACGCGAGAGGTCATGTCGAAGATCTTGGAGATCATCGCATCCACCGGTGCCGATGACTCGGCGGATACGATAGTCTTCATCGGTGACGTCGAAGTTCAGTTTTTCGGAGATCCGATCCCGGACGAGATTCGCCAATCGATTCTCTCCGAAGCGATGGATGGCGTGCTCACCAGAAGCGAGGTGCAGCGCCATCTCGGAAGCGTGTACGATGTGGGCGATTATCAGGATGTGTATGCGGAGGTGAACGTAGGGTCTGATCGTGCGTTTATCACCTACCATGCAGTCTCAAACCCGGTTCTCCGGAGCGTCGTGTTTGAGGGGAACAGGTTCTTGTCAGACTCTGCGTTAATGGTCGCGGCGGAACCCATGCTGGGCAAGGTGATCAACTTTCATGAAGGGAAGCAAGTTCTTGAAAATATACTGACGCTCTATCGACGGCAAGGCTACTCGCTGGCAAAGATCGACTCGGTGAGTTTTGACTGGTCGACCGGGGCCGCGACGCTCCGCATGAACGAGGGCATCATTGCCGGCATCGACGTTCACGGGAACGGGAGGACGAAAGACTACGTCGTCCTTCGTGAATTCCCGCTTTCATCGGGTGATGTGTTTACGGCCGCCCGTGCTACCGAAGGCATCGTGAACATCAACAGCACGAACCTTTTCGAATCCGTGCTCCTGGAGGTTCGATACGACGGGTCGAATCCGAGAATTGTCCTGCGCGTGAAGGAGCGGAGTTCAAAGCTCCTTCGACTCGGCTTCCGAGCGGATAACGAGCGCAACGTACAAGGACTTGTCGAGGTTCGCGACGAGAACGTGTTCGGAACGGGGATGGAATTTGGAGTAGGTCTTTCGGGTGGCCCGCGGAATCGTCACATTCGCTTCGAACATAAGGCTAACAGGATATTTCGAACCTATTTGACCTTTAACCTCAAGGGATTTCATCATTTCAGAGATGTCAACGTCTACTTGGATAAACCGATGACTCCTCGGAACCGATGGGTCCGACAGAGGGTCGGGGAGTATCGACTCTTGAGGTACGGGGGCTCGTTCACGTTTGGATCTCAGTTCGAACGGTTGGGAAACGTTATCGCTGAGGCACGCATGGAACAACAGGAGATTCGCGCCCTCTCCGGTACTGGTTTCATCCCAGAGAAGTATTTCTTGGTAAGCATAAAGGTTGGATCGACCGTTGACACCCAGGATCGGTACCCATTCCCGAGAGAGGGTATGGTCCTTACGATGTTCTACGAGTCCGCACTCAGCAGCCTGGGCAGCGACATCTCGTTCACAAAATTAATGATCTCGTACGAGCTATACAAGTCAGTTCTCGGGTCCCATACACTGCATCCGAAGCTGACGGTCGGGCTGGCGGATGAGACATTGCCGCTGGCGGAGCAGTTCAGCCTTGGCGGTCATCACTCGTTTTTCGGATTGCGGGAGGATGATTTTCGCGGACGTCAAATATTTCTCGTCAATCTTGAATATCGCATTCGCTCACCGTTTAGGTTACTCTTTGATACGTATCTCTCGGCTCGCTATGACTTCGGGTCCGTGTGGAGAGCTCCATCCGACATTAGTGTCAACACTTTTCGTCATGGCGTCGGACTTCAAATTGCACTGGACACGCCCATGGGATCGGCCGAATTTGCTCTGGGACGGAGCTTTCTGTTCCGCACCGACTTGCCTTCCAGTCCCATCAGTCTTGGCCCGTATGAAGGGTATTTTACGGTTGGCATCGAGCTGTAACTCTTCCTCCCAGACGTCCGTATGTCATGGATATAAAGATCGAGGCATTGCATGAACTGGCTGAACAGGCTTAACGCTCAAAGTATCTGCATCCTCTTTGGCGCGCCTACTGCGGAGCGGAGAAGTTGATCTGTTTTGTTCTGAGGGATTGACCGAAGCGATGAACGATGATCGCAAGGAATTCGGGGACGCACGAGTCTTAGAGGTCCTCGAACAGTATCTGCGTTCGACGACTGCTCGGATTCAGGGAGAAATCTTGAAGGAGGTCAAACGGTTCTCCGGTAGCGCTGAACAGAACGACGATATAACACTGGTTGTCGTACGGTCAGAATGACAATTTGTTCCGGAGAGGAGAAAACGATCCAATCAACAGACCGGGCGACCCTCTCATCATCAAACAGAAAAATCCCCATCACGCGATTCCATAGTTAACAGTCTCCTACTGGAGGTGTCCATGCGTAAGATTACGTGTCTTCTTACGATGTTGGTCTTGTTGGCCTCGCTCTCGACCGCGTCTGCCCAGGAAGACGGGTTCAAAGCGGTCGAGAAGAAGGTCGTCGAATTTACCCTCAAAAACGGCTTGAAGTTTCTGGTGTTGCCGCGCAGGGAAGCCCCAGTCGTATCCTTTATAACGTATGCGGACGTTGGTTCTGCTGATGACCCGAGAGAGCAGACGGGTATGGCACACATGTTCGAACATATGGCCTTCAAAGGCACTCCAACGATCGGGACCAAAGATTACAAGAAGGAGAAGACGGCTCTCCAGAAAGTTGACCGTGTGTATGCGGCTCTCAGAACGGAACGCCTGAAAGTGGAGCAAAGCGACCGGGAGCGCGTCGAGGTGTTAGAGGAGGAATTCAAGAAGGCTCAGGACGAAGCGGCTCAGTACGTGGTGACCGATGAATTTTCCACTGTGATTGAGCAGGAGGGAGGGGTCGGACTCAACGCCGGTACGAGTTACGATTGGACATCATATTCTCTTAGTTTGCCCTCCAACAAAATTGAGTTGTGGTTCTCGCTCGAATCCGAGCGGTTCCTGAACCCGGTGCTGCGCGAATTCTATAAGGAACGAAATGTCGTGATGGAAGAGCGACGGCGACGTACGGAGAGTCGGCCTATCGGGAAGCTGATCGAGGAATTTCTCTCCGTGTCCTTCAAAGCACACCCGTACGGTCGCCCGACGGTTGGTCACATGAGCGACCTTCAGAACATGACTCGCGAGCAAGCCGAGGCATTTTTTCAGCACTACTATGTTCCTAGTAACCTTACGATCGCGGTAGTTGGTGATGTCGGTCCGAGGGAAATTCAACGGCTCGCGGAGGTATACTTTGGGCGGATTCCGAAGGGCCCGAAGCGCCAACCGATTGCAACAAAAGAACCACCTCAGTTCGGCGAAAGGCGCTTCACGATCGAAGAACAATCGCAGCGCATCGTCCTTATTGGTTTTCATAAAGGGAGCATTAACCATGAGGATAACGCCGTCTTTGACGCGATAAGTGACATATTGAGTGCGGGACGGACCTCTCGGCTATATCGCCGTCTTGTGCGCGACAATAAGATTGCGACGTTGGCAGGAGGGTTCGGCGGTTGGCCGGGTGAAAAATATCCGAATCTCTTTCTCTTCTATGCGTTTCCAGCTCCGGGTCATACAAACGAAGAATGTGAGAGGGCCATCGGTGAGGAAATCGAGCGGCTCAAAACGGAACTGGTCGACGAGGAGACTCTGAAGAAGGTGAAAACCCGTGCTCGTGCGAACCTCATCCGTCAGCTCAATTCAAACGATGGCATGGCCGCACAGCTTACTGCCTACGAGATGCTGACTGGAAGCTGGCGGAATCTCTTTCAGCAACTGGATGAAATCAACGCCGTCACCGCGGAAGATATCAAGCGAGTGGCCAACCAGTACTTCACGACGAAGAATCGGACGGTCGGCATGATCGAACCAGTCTCGAAGTAACCATGGATTAATGTAACTGTCGCGGTACGCTCAACGATCAAGGAGGACTTGCATGAAAGCGAGTGTAAATTTTTTGCTCGGTCTTCTGGTGTTGTTGGGCTTCGTTTCGGTATCCCCCGCGCAGAAGGCGAAACATTATAAGGAGCTCAAGTTTCCTTCCCTGCGCGAGCCGGTTATTCCGGAGCCGGCCCGATTCGAGCTCACAAACGGGATGGTAGTATATCTGCTCGAGGATCATGAGCTGCCTATTATCGATCTGTCCGCGGTCATCCGTAGCGGTTCTCGATGGGAGCCCCCGGATAAGATCGGACTCGCTTCTGTCACCGGGCAGGTGACGCGGACCGGCGGCACAACGAGCACGACTGGAGACAAACTCGATGATGAACTCGAGGCGATTGCCGCTTCTGTTGAGACCTTCATCGGACAGAATTCTGGCGGTGCGCAAATGTCCGTCATGCGGGAGGACATCGACAAGGTCCTCGAGATCTTTGCAGACGTGTTAATGAATCCAGCTTTTCGGGAGGACAAGATCGAGCTCGCGAAAATACGGGCGCGGGATGCCATCGCGCGGCGCAATGATAACGTATTGGGGATCACCAGCAGAGAGTTCTCGAAGCTAATCTACGGTACTCAAAGTCCGTATTCGAGGCACACAGAATATGAAACGATCGACAATATCAGCCGCGATGATCTTGTCACATTCCATAAGCGGTACTTCGTTCCAAATAACATCATCCTCGGGGCCTGGGGGGACTTCGACACCCAGGAGATGAAGAGAAAGATTGAGCACGTCTTCAGGCAATGGCAGCCGTCGGACGTCACTGTACCATCCGTCCCGGAAGTTCGGTACGAATTTGGTCAGCGGGTCTATTTTATTCAAAAGGACGATGTGAATCAGACGAACGTCCGAATTGGCCACATCGGTGGCCGTTTGGATGACCCTGATTTTTTTGCGCTCAAGGTGGCTTCCGAAATCCTCGGTAGTGGCCCTACGAGCCGTGTGTTTAAGAATCTTCGATCGTCCCAGGGATTGGCTTACCAAGTATTTGCATTGTGGGGTGCCAACTATGATTATCCTGGAGTATTCCAGGCAGGGGGGCAGACGAAATCGGAGACGAGCATGAAGTTTATCAAGGCGCTCGTTAAGGAGATTGAGGACATAACGAGGAGCGAGGTAACCGATGGGGAGCTGCGCGTGGCAAAGGAGAGCATCCTGAATTCGTTTGTGTTCAATTTCGATACGAAAGCCGAGATCGTCAGCCGGATTCTGAGGTATGAGTATTACGGATATCCTAAAGATTTTCTTCAGCAGTATAAGAGAAAGATCGAAAAGGTTACAAAGGGAGACGTCTTACGTGTTGCACAAAAATACTTCAAGCCAGATCAGATGGTGATCCTTGCTGTTGGCCGCGCGCAGGATTTTGATGAACCGCTTTCCGCACTTGGCACCGTGACGACAATTGACATCACCATCCCGGAACCGGAAGAGGCCGTCCCAGTGGCGACTCCGGAGATGATCGCGAAGGGCAAAAAGATTCTCGCGGAGGCAGTACGGGCGGCCGGCGGTGCCCGATTGAAAGCGGTTAAGGATATTATGCAGGTTGGTCAAATGACTATGGTCACGCCGCAGGGGGAGTTCACTGGGGACGTGGAGACAGTTGTCAAGTTTCCCCAACAGTTCTTGCAAAAAATGAAGATGCCATTTGGGGAAATGACGATCGTGTACGATGGAAAGACGGCGTGGGTGAAATCTCCTCGAGGAGTTCAGGATGCACTGGAATCACAGAAGAAAGAAATTCTCTCAAGTGTGGCACGCGACCCGCTGTACATCTTGAAAAACTATGACCTGCCGCGTTACACGGTTCAATTCCTGAAAGAAGAGACCGTGGACGGGATGAGGGTTTTCGTCGTCCTCGTACGCGACAGCAAAACAGACCAGACTGTCCAGCTCTCTTTCGATTCAAAAAAGAATCGTGTGGTGAAATCATCCTACACCGCACCGTGGTTGGGTACACCGGCAAAGCTGGAGGAAATATATTCTGATTATCGAACCGTGAACGGCATCACCCTCCCGTTCAAGACAGTCATCAACAAGGATGGTCAGAAGGCAGCAGAAACGGTCTGGAACGAGATCAAGGTCAACTCCGGCGTCACAGATGCGCTCTTCAAGAAACAATAAGCGCGCGCTGCGGATGATCGTAAGATCCACTTTCTTTTCTGATGAGCGTTTTGTAGATTTCGAGTAATTCATAGACTGTATCCGACAGGTTTTCAGTATGACCACCAATTCTCCGCCGCAGGTTTCAGAATTTCCATCCGACAGCCTCGAGAAAGTTGCTTATTCGAGCGTGCAGGAAATACCGACGCGAGAGCCGAACGACCGGAACCGGCTGGGGTACTACGTATGGCGATGGCTTATGGAGAAAAACGGCACGTTCGAGCAGGCGATCAGAAACTCCGGGTCGCGAACACTCATTCCCTATGAACAGGTCATCCCGATCGTGAAAGAAAACCTGCGCAAACGGGGCATCGAGTTGTAGGGTGGTCTTCGGCAATGCTCCGCACTGCAGGAAAGCGAAATTCCTCCTTCTTCGTAATTTGAGTAGAACCCCCCTTCTCCAACAGTCTCTTCCAAACGATCGCAATCAAGACGCGAAGAAAGGTGAATAGTCATGGAGTTAGGACTGCAGGATCGAGTCGCCATCGTTGCTGCGGCGAGTCAAGGTCTCGGTAGAGCTGCAGCGGCAGGATTGGCGGCTGAGGGTGCGAAAGTGGTGATCTTTTCGCGGCACAAGAAGGACATTGAGGCCGCAGCGCGCGACATCAGCAAGTCCACGATGAGCGAAGTCGTCTCTCTCATTGCTGATGTCACGAAGATTGGTGACATCGAGCGCGTTGTTAGAACGGCCGTCGAGCGATTCGGCCGGGTGGACATTCTGATCAATAATGCTGGTGGACCGCCGGTCGCGCAATTCATGGATTTGGCGGATGAGCAGTGGCTTGAAGGGGTGAGCTTGACGCTGATGAGCGTTGTGCGCCTCACGCGCGAGGTCATTCCGCACATGCGAAAGCGGCGGTGGGGCCGGATCATCACCATTACCTCCGTCGCCGCAAAGCAGCCCATCAGCGACCTGGTGATCTCCTCCACGCTGAGGCCGGGCATTCTCGGATTGACCAAAGTGCTCGCCCGTGAGCTCGCCAGGGACAACATTCTCGTGAACAACGTTGCGCCGGGGTCCTTTCTCACGAAGCGTCAGGAGGAACTTCTCAAAAGTCGGTCAGCATCTCAGAACATGACTGTCGAGCAGTACCTGGCCGCACAGACCCGGAATATTCCCATCGGTCGATTTGGAACCCCGGAAGAGCTGGCGAACGTCATCGTCTTCCTGGCGTCCGAGAAGGCGAGCTACGTCACAGGCGCTACCATCTCGGTTGACGGCGGAGTCATCAAAGGGATTCTGTAATCGTAGCTTGTCTTCTGGAACTCATTTGGATGTGTTTCCGTTACGAAATTGTATCAAACCAAAACTTCGTCATGTCGTCACGGTTCCTTCAAGGCTGTTCGATTGTGCTCGCGGTGGCTTTGCTGTTGAGCCTGTTCGATATTCGGACGATCGGACAGGAATTTCAACGGGGTTTTGCTCCCTCTCCGTCTCTGCACTGCTCGCAGGAAAACAAAGGCGAGTGCTGCTGCATCGGGTGGTGCAGTACGAAGATCGCCAAGCGTAGCGGTCTGATGTTCACAGAGAACGATTGCAGCTCATCCTTAGCGGCGCTCGCGACCGCGTCGGTCGAACAATTCACTCTTCATCCTCGACTTGACCTTCCAGTTTTTTCTTCCGAGGACCGACACTCTGGTTTCAATCACACACGATCTACTGAGGGCTTTCTCCCGAGACTGTTGCGGCCTCCTCGACCCCCCTCTCTCATGACCTGATCGCACTGTTGCTTCGCATCGAGGCAATCGTGTGTTTTCTATTTTCCTTCGTTGACAACTCATCAGAGTCCTTCTACACGGGAGGCTGCAATGCACCGTGCAATCATACTCGTTTCGATCATCGCGTTCGCGCTCTTGCCGCTCCATGCCCTTGCGCATCATGGCAAGGAGTATCTAATCACCTCGACATACAAGACGCCGGAACGTGGAAGTTTTTTTGGTGTCTGGTCATCTAGCTACGTCAAGTCCGAACACGAGGAAGGAGAAATGGTGTTGGAGCCGGGCCTTCTGTACGGATTGACGAATCGATGGAGCCTCGAACTCCATACGCACCACGGTATCTCTTCCGACAATTTCCGAACGGAATCGATAGGCTTGGAGACTCTCCTTCGGCTCTTCGGCCCCGGTGAGATTCAACACCATGCGAACTTTCACGAGAAAGAGCATCCTTTGTCGCTCGCGCTGCTGTTTGAGTACGAGAAAGGGCTCGGCGATGAACATGACGCCGCGGAAGGACGGGTAATCGTTGGGAGGGAGTTTCGCAGCTTTTTGGTGGTTGCCAACCTGATCGCCGGGAAGATTCTTGAAGAGGATGAGGATTTCCACTATCTCTATGCGATCGGAATTAAGAAAACTTTATCCTCCGCGTTCGCTGTAGGGTTAGAACTCGATGGTGGACTTCAAAGGGGAGAGGGGTTCAGCTTGACTCCAGGTCTCTATGGAGCCATCGCGCAAGGTCTTGACTTTCGATTGGGACCTACGATCGGGTTTGGAGATCGTGCTGAGGAGTATCAACTGCGTGCGACGATTCTGTTTGAGTTGTAGGCGGCTCCGGAGTGATAAGAAGGAGCACGATTTCCATCTTCACACTGATGGTAGGATCGATCGCGCTGAAAATTTGAAGAGCGTCCAGCTCACCGCCAGTTGGTAAGCGTTCTGTGACATTTGCGAACTGCTCTTGTCATGCTGGCGACACCGATTGCCAGCGGGCGTTCCCTTCTCTATGGTCGCTCGTGTGCGCGCCTTGCGGAAATGACGATTCTTGTGTAGATTCAATAAATTTTCTAAATGTTCCTTTCCAGTTCGAGCTTACCATGACAAAAGAGCAATTCGTTCGTTTGATCGAACAGTACAAGCGTGCGTGGGAAGAAAAGAACGCGGACCTTGCCGCGGACCTCTTCACCGACGACATTGAGTACCCCGAATCTCCGTTCGATTCTCCCGCCTCCGGCCTCGAGGGACTCAAACGATACTGGAGGCAAGCCACTGCTGGTCAGAGTGATATCCACTTTTCGTACTCGAATATGTTCCTTGATGGCATCCGCGGCGCGTTAGAGTGGGAGTGTATGTATCGGAAGACGGCGACGGGAAAGCGAGCAGCGTTGAAGGGCGCAATGTTCTTTCAGTTTGAAGGTGGTCGCATCAAACAATTTCGAGAGTACTGGCACAAGAGAGAGGAATGAAGATCCTTGAGCCGAAAGTTGCCATTGTCACTGGAGCGTCTCGCGGGCTGGGTAGGGCGTTGGCGCATCGCTTCTCCAGAGAGGGCGCCAGCGTGGTGATCTGTTCTCGGTCTGAGACGGATATTCGTTCCGTTCAGCAGGAAATTCAAGGTGAGGGTGGTGAATGTGTCGCTGTGGCTGCTGATATCAGCAGGCCCACAGAGGTTGAAGACCTCCTTGCAGCTGTTTTCAATCGATTCGAACGTGTCGACGTGCTCGTGAACAATGCGTCCCTGTTGGGACCGCGAGAAGCGGTGCTGAAGTATCCCTATCGGGACTGGCTCGATGTTCTGGACGTGAACCTCACCGGACCTTTTCTGGTCACGAAGGCAGTCCTCAGATCGATGGTCGAGCAGCGATCCGGATCGATCATCAACGTGAGTTCGGGGGTCGGGTCCGTTGGGAAGCCGCGTTGGGGTGCTTACCTCGTCTCGAAGTTCGGCGTCGAGGGCTTCA
>JAZGDE010000024.1:0-24445 GCA_036477295.1 Bacteroidota bacterium
AAGGCGAAATACGTGACGCTCATT
Organism: Bacteroidota bacterium; assembly: GCA_036477295.1. GTDB lineage: Bacteria > Bacteroidota > Ignavibacteria > UBA10030 > JAZGDE01 > JAZGDE01. The sequence continues at coordinate 25 of JAZGDE010000024.1, forward strand.
GAATCGATGTGACGATCGATCGCGAGGGGAGCAGTACGGTGATGGTGTGGACCATTGATGTATTTTCCTCACTGTTAAATATTGTTGAACATCCACTCATTGCAATACCTGAACACGTGTGAAGATGCGAGATGTTTTATCGAAGAAGACTCGGCTTGCAGACCAAGATCATCCATATGCTGTCTCAAGGTTTGATATGAGCGCAGCGAAAACAGAGGTAGGATTTCTTGGGAATACCTACGACCACACAACAAGATCTCATCTACCCTTCATGTTGATTCTCGGTTGCTTCTTGTCTCATCGGGATAGGAAAAACTCCACTTGCTTGTGACTACAGTTTTCTTTCTCATCGTTGGGTTTGTGGTTCTTTACTACGGTGCCGAATGGCTGGTTCGAGGCTCAGCGAGTTTCGGCCACAACATCGGGGTCAGGCCCATTGTGATCGGGTTAACGATTGTGGCGTTCGCTACTTCCTCGCCAGAACTCTTCGTGGGCATCGTCGCTTCTTACCAGGGCAAGGGCGACATCATGCTCGGGAATGTCATTGGGAGTAACATCATCAACATCGGCCTGATCCTAGGGATCTCCGCGGTTGTCTCTCCGCTCGTCTGTCGGGTCAGAACGATCAAGACGGAAGTTCCGATTATGCTTGCAGTGTCCGTTGCCCTCTTCCTGCTCTCCCTCGATTCGACGATCAATCGTATGGAGGGAGTCCTTCTGTTTCTTGGAATCGTAGCATTCATCTGGTTCAGTTATTCTTCTGGAGTTCGAGAAAAAAATCTGAAGGAGGATCTGGTTCCCGCAGAGCTCAAGAAAATTGTCGTTTCAGAACATCGAATGGCGAAGGAGGTCGGACTGATGGTTGGGGGCCTCCTCGGGTTAGTCGTTGGAGCCTACCTGCTCGTGGAATCGGCAGTGGTTATCGCTCGGACAATCGGTGTGAGCGAAAAGTTTATCGGCCTTACGCTGCTAGCGGGCGGAACCTCCTTACCAGAGCTCGCAACTTCGATAGTTGCGGCCTTACGGAAACAACCAGACATCACTGTCGGCAACATCATTGGCAGTAACATCTTTAACATTCTCAGCATCGTTGGGATCGTAGCAATGATCAAGCCGATCTCCATGACTCATGGTTTCATTCAGAGTGGTTTCATCATTGACTATGCAATTATGCTCCTCTTCAGCTTTCTCCTCTTAGCCGTCATGCGAACAGGCTATGTTATCTCGAGGCTCGAAGGGGCTGTCCTGATGGCGCTGTACTCTTCGTATATCGTCTGGCTTTCGATTCAAGGATAGCAATGGAACTTACACAGTACGCTTGGCACAGAGTCCGGGTTTCTCCTCCGGAAAGTTGATTTCCTTTCGAAGAGGTCGTATATTACGAGCCGCTCTTCATGCAGACTCCAATCATGGAACGAAGACAATTTCTCTATACAAGCGGCGCGGCAGTTATTGGTTCACCGCTCCTTTTCTCCCGTACTGAGACTCCACCCCCTCCAGACTCTCCCGTCGCCGGGGAGAAAATCCTCACACGGTCAGTTTACGAAGAACGCATTGCTCGCGCTCAGGAGCTGATGAAAGAGCGGTCGATGGACTTTCTTATTGTGACCCCGAGTACGAACATGTCCTATCTCTTCGGAGGAAAGCTGTGGCGGAGTGAACGGCTGATTGCGGCGGTCGTCCCGCAGAGTGGGGAACCCGAGGCAATCGCGCCGTCGTTCGAGAAGTCGTTGCTTGAGCGGCATCTCGCTTTTCGTCGCATCCATGTGTGGGAGGACCATGAAAATCCGCACGCTCTTGCCCGAGAGGTCCTCGAAACGATGGGGTTGAGCCAAAAGGCCGTGGTTGGTCTGGAGCCGACGATCTACTACCAAACCTACCGACGTCTGATGCAGGAGCTTCCGGAAGCGCGGTTGGTCAGCGGTGCGGTCGTCCTTGACGAATTGCGGATGGTGAAGAGCCCGCTCGAGCTAAAGCTCATCCGTGAAGCGGTGAAAATAACCGAAGCGTCGATCTCAGCCGTACATGTATCATTGAAGGAAGGACTAACGGAGCTTGAAGTCGCTCGGATGCTGAGCCAGGAAATGCAGAAACGGGGCTCAAGCGGCGGTGGCCTCGTGCAATTTGGGCCGAACAGTGCAGTTCCGCACGGTGAACCGCAGCGGACGAAGTTGAAAAATGGTATGACCGTGCTGATTGACGCAGGATCGCAAGTGGAAGGGTATACGTCTGACGTCACGCGGACGATTTTCTGGGGAGATGTTCCAACCCCCAGATACCGCGAAGTGTTTTCCATCGTGCTGGAGGCGCAGCAAGCGGCTGTGGACCTAGCGAAGCCCGGCGTTCCCTGTCAGGAACTCGATCGCACTGCACGAGCTGTCATCTCGAACGCGGGACTTGGTCGGTACTTTACCCATCGGCTTGGACATGGGATGGGAATGGACGGACACGAGCACCCATACCTTGTCGAGGGCAACGCGCGGCCGCTCGAGAAAGGAAATGTGGTTACGATCGAGCCCGGCATCTATCTACCCGGTGAATTCGGGGTCCGCATCGAGGACGATTTTGTCTTGACAGAAAACGGAATCGAATCGCTCTCGACTCGCGTATCGGGCAGTTAAGTCAGAACTGAAGCGGACTTGTCGCGGTCACCTTCGACTTTGAGAAATCCGGTTTCCTCGTACGCTCAAGGCGCTTGTTGAACGATAGATGAAAGAGGTGTGTCATGACTGATCGGATTCATCCGATTGCTCAGTTCTTAAAGGAGCACGAAGAGGTGTTACGGCATCTCCAGCGTTTGAGAAAAAGTAGTGAAGAATTGATGCGAAACGGATACTCAAAAAAACTGTTTGATCAATTCCAGGCTGAGGTCGGATTCATCGCTAAAGAGGTCGGAGAGCACAACCGCAAAGAGGAGCAAGCGCTGTTTCCGGTGATTGAACACTACGTTGAAGGCCCGACGCAAGTCATGCGTCAAGAGCACAAGGAATTAGACAAACTCTATCAACAACTCGTGAGGCACGTCAGAGCGATCACGAAAAACAAGAGGAGCACCGCTGCTCTTAACGGGATTCACAAGACCGCGAAATCGATCGTGCAGTTGATGGTGAACCATATTCACAAGGAGAACAGCATTCTGTTCCCGATGGTGCAGAAGTTTCTGAGCAAGGAGGCGTTGCGAGAGGTAGCAAGGAGGATGCTGTAATTGGTCTAAACGAATCCGGAATCCTCGCGATATACATCATGAGAAGTTGCGGGCTCTCAAGAGTTATCGTGATCTCCTTTCCAATGTGACCCTCATGTTCAATTCCTCACCATCCCGTACCACCACAACCTTGACCTCATCTCCCGGTTTGAACTCCTGAAGCGCATAGGTGTAGTCGTAGATATTTAGAATCTCTTTTCCCCCGAATTTGACCATCAGATCTCCCGCCTTAATGCCTGCCCTATCGGCCGGACTTCCTGCAGCAACCCCGCCGATTTTGTACCCTCTTCCACTCTCGCTGAAGTCGGGGATTGTCCCCACGTAGGCACGGAGACTACGTGTGTCGCCGGCTGCAGGACGAGGAGAAATTTCGACCTTCGTGAACAACGGTCGCTCGGTCCTGTTCGTGATTGCAAACACCAGATCATGAACGTACTGTACAATGCGCTGAGCGTCTTCACTCTGGATCTTCTGCCAGTCGTCGGTCGGACGATGATAGTCTTCATGGAGTCCAGTGAAGAAAAACAGCACCGGCATGTTTTTTCCGTAGAATGAAGCGTGGTCACTGGGACCGAAGCCCTCTTCATTGAGCTTTAGCTGAAAGTTCACAGCACCGCCTGTCTTTTGAATGAGTTCGTACCACAGCGGAGAGGTGCCCGCGCCATAGACGATCAGCGAACTGTCCTTCGGTCTCCCAATCATGTCCATGTTGACCATAGCGACTGTCTTCTCGAGAGGAACAATCGGATATTTGACGTAGTGACCAGAACCAAGGAGGCCTTCCTCCTCTCCGCCGAATGCAATGAACAGCAGACTCCGCTTGAGATCTGACCTGCGCGCAGCGAACAACTGGGCAAGTTCCAGCAATCCAGCCGTGCCGGAGGCATTGTCGTCAGCTCCGTTATGGATCGCAACGGTACCGGGAACCATGGATCCCTGGCCTCCAAAGCCGAGGTGGTCGTAATGAGCACCGACGATCACCACTTCATCTTTCAGACTACGATCGTTTCCTTCCAGGAGACCAACCACGTTGGCACTCGTTGCTTTTCTTTCGATGAGCTCGACACTAACCGTGGCCTTTGAATCCGGGATTACAAAGGATTTCGGTTTCTTTTCCGTGTTGAGGAACGTTTGAACTTCTCGCAACGTGATTCCCATTGGCGTGAACAGATCCTCAGTTACCTTCTTCTTGGCCCTCACCGCTATGATGCCACCCCGTCCACCCGCATAGTCAACCCGCAACCGAGATGGAGTGTCTTCTTCACCTGCTTCGATGTCTAAGGGTCCAGTCACAAAAATGATGGCCCTTGCGCCCCTCTCGCGTGCGGTCACGGCCTTGCGTCGCAGCGCTGCAAACCGATTGAACTCACTGTGGGGGTTGTCCCCCTCCGGCGTGAACCTCAGGGCGAGCACCACCTTGCCCTCCACATCGATGTCCTCGTAGTCGTCGTAGTTCAGGTCAGGAGCGCTGATGCCGTAGCCTACGAACGCTGCTTCGGCGGTGAAAATCCCATTTTCGGAAAAGGAGAGCGGCATGAAGTCGTGTTGAGGCAGGAACCGTGATGAGTCATTCTGAATCACCAGGCTGAGAAAATTTTCCGAACCAAGCTGCAGGTCAGCAGTAAACTCAAATTGCTGAAAATAACTCCGAGCATCTCCAACTCGTTTCAGCCCATATCGTTTGAATTCATCTGCAACGTACTCTGCTGCCATTCTGGCACCCCTTGTTCCCGCACGGCGCCCTTCAAACTCGTCCGAGGCGAGTATTTTCACATGATGGAGAAATTCCTCGGCCGTAATCGACTCATGGCGAGGAAGGGAAGATCTCTCACATTGAAACGCAGGGAAGAGAACGGAGGCGAGAACAGGCACTAACAGAATCCGTGAGCGCACAGAAACTCCTTTAGTTTCAGAACACCTGTATGATCTCGACCACTTCAGCGATTGTTCCTACCATACAGATACTGGCCAGATCCGAGCGCGGTTTTATCTTGAGTTTGGCGCGGCGACCTACGACGTGCAGTTGCTTCGCAAGGTCACCGACGAGTTCATAGGATTCACCGGCGTCGGGTCGAAACCACCAGCAGCCGCCCTCGATTTCCAGATGGTGCATCGTTCCTACGATAATGACAACCGGCTTGTCTGTTGGAGTCCGGCTTTCCTTCGAGGGTGTGCAACTACTCCAAACGACAATAGATAACGCAGCTGTGAGTATCCTTAACTCGTTCATTCGACCCAATCGGCGATGAAAATATTTGTTTCCCCATGCTTCCTGGCGTTGCGGTTTGAGGCAAACACAAGCTTCTTACCATCGCGGCTGAACATCGGAAACGCGTCAAACGTCTCGTTGAACGTCACCTGTTCCAGATCTGTGCCGTCGATCTTGATGGTGAACAGATCAAAATTTCTTCCCTTTGGATCGTTCATGTTCGAGGAAAATATAATCCGTTGACCGTCAGGATGAAAAAAAGGTGCAAAATTTGCGGCACCGTTGTCCGTTACCTGTATGATGTTCCTCCCGTCGGCGTCCATGACGAATATCTCGAGACGGGCCGGTCGAATGAATCCGTCCTTGAGAAGCTGTTCATATTCGCGAACTACTTCCTCGCTGGTCGGATGGAATGCGCGATAGACAATCTTTCGACCGTCAAACGAATAAAACGCGCCGCCGTCATATCCTCTCGTGTGTGTAAGTCTCTGGATGTGCGAGCCATTGAGGTCCATGCTGTAGAGTTCGAGGTCACCGTCGCGCATCGAGGTGAAGACGATCTTGTCGCCTCTGGGTGAAATTGTCGCTTCTGCGTCGTACCCCTCCGCGAAGGTCAGCTGCTGCAGAATATTCCCGCTAAGGTCGGCGAGAAAGATGTCGAACGATTTATACAACGCCCAGACGTAGCCGCTAGACCGGTCCGGTGGGGGAAGGCATTCGCTCCCCGCGAGATGCGTCGATGAGTAGAGGACTCGCATTCCATCGGGACAAAAGTAGGCACAGGTGGTCCGACCTTTGCCAGTGCTGACGAGTCGGACGTTACTTCCATCGAGGTTCATCGTGTAGATTTGGTCGCACTGGAATGAGTCGCGCGTCGATTGAAAGACCAACCTCGTATCATCGAACGAAAAATATGCTTCCGCATTCTCACCGCCGAACGTCAACTGTGTGACCTTCGAAAGATGGCGTTCTCCCGGAGAGCGTAAGGAATCGGGTTCATTCCGGCCGGATCGATGTGCCGAGGGGTCAAGTGAAGAGCTGAGCAGGAGGACTAAGCTGAGAGGAAACGCCTGCGCTCGGAGTTTGTACATAAACTTCATCAGGTCTTTCAACGTTGATGTGAGCCGTCACTTCGTGCGTCGACTGGTCGCCGATTTTCCATCGAATTTGATTGAAGCACCCGTTGCTTCATTCATAATTGAAGTTGGAAAACTTCCCACGCCTTCCGGAGTGCACGGAAAATATCTTCCGACTATCGTAATTCGGCAATCTTCGACAGCAGAAGCTTGAAATCCCCTGACTTCGAAACATCGTACTTCATGTTGACGTATGCAATCTTTCCTTCCTTATCGACCACAAAGACCGTGCGTTTGTTGAACCCCCAAGTTTCATCGTAACTGTTGTAGAGTTTGGCGACTTCGTGCTGGTGGTCACTGAGTAAGGCGAATGGCAAGTTCAGATACTTGGCCCACTCATGGTGGGAGAAGACGTAATCGCCACTGATCCCGAGCACCTCCGCGTCGAGCTTCTCAAGGTCGGAAAAACTATCCCTCATTGCGCAAACCTCCTTGGTACAGCCGCCGCTCCAGTCAGCCGGATAAAACGCCAGAATGATGTACTTCGTTCCGATACGCTCCGATAACGTGAGCCCCTCAAAGTTGATGGAGTCTCTCGTGGCGTAGGGGAGGGTAAAGTCGGGTGCGGCGTCACCAACACGAAGTCGCAATTGTTCCTGGGAGTTCGCCACCGGGAGAGCCAATAGGACGCTCGTCAAAATCGATGACACGGTTCGCTGGTGATTCATAAATCCCCCTTCTTTTCTCTAATAATCTACGGAAAACCTGATGAAAATCAACGGTTCCTCAAACTGCCGGGTTCATCGTTGAAGCTTGAACTTTCTTGTGGCGTCTTCCCACACGAGCCTATCGTTGTTTCTCAGCCACCAGGATTTCACCATCGCATGGTCGATGTCTTTTCCCGAAGGGATGCCTGCCCGCCGGGCAGGCGGGGATTCCCACACATCGAACTCAATGTGTGCTTGTAAACTGGCAAAGGCATCCTCGGCGAAAATACCACTCTCCGCCATCAGGTCGATCAGTAAGGGGATCGCTTCTGTGTCCCCGAACTCGAGAGCGGCCTCGTAGAGCTGAATCCGAATCTCGACATCTTCCTCACTCTTCGCTGCAGCGATGAAGTCCTTTGCAGTCCTTCGATCCCCGAGAAGCTTGAGTGCCTGGATGGCCTCAAGCCGGATGTCGCTCGACGGGTCGCCGATCAGCGGTAGAAGGTCAGGAACGGCGGAATGTTCCCTCATCCGTACGAGCTGCTCAATTGAAAATCTCCGAACCTCCCTGTCTTCATCGCGCAATCTCTGAAGCAGCAGCGGAAGCCATTCTTCTTTCCGATCGAGGAACACATTCAGCTTGGAAATCGCAACCACGCGATCGGTAGGAAACTTGCTGCCCAGCATGTGGATAGTGTGCTCGTAGGGGTCTTCGTGCTTCTTTCCGAGCAGAAAGAGCCCAACGACAAAGATGGCGGTGAGACCGGTCGTCATGGCGGTTTTCAGGAGAGCACGAGACTTACTGGGCGCGGTCTTGATGTATCGCCCGACGGCCGCAAGTATGAGCCCGATCGCTAGTAGAACCACGATGAGCGGACTCGTCGGAAGTCCGGTTTCCCAGGAGAGCTTGATGCCGATGAAGCTGATGATGGAGCCTGAAATCCAGCCGATCGCAAGTCGAACACCGAGTCGGTCTGAGAACAGCATGGCTCCAACGGCTGGAATCATCAGGTAACTGAATACGAGAAACACGCCTGCGATTGCCACAGAGCTCGTGATGACGAAGCCGAAAGAGATGTAGAAGAGAAAATCCCAGAGCCGTACGTTCAATCCACTTGCTTCAGCTTGACCTGGCTTGAATGAAATAAGTATGAATTTGCCCCGGTAGAAGAAATGAAAGGCGCCGATGATGGCGTAGAGGATTGCAGTCTTGAGAATGATCTCTCCATGGACCCAGAGCAGTTCTCCTTTGATGATGCGGTCCAGCTCGTGCGGACCAAGCGGACTGCCTGCAAGGACGAGGATGGTGGCGGCGAAGGCAACGGCATACACAATACCGATAATGGCCTCGTGGGGGACTTTTTTCTCTCGCATCTTCGTCATAGAAAATATCAATGCGCCAAGAAAGGTGAAGGCAAGTGAGTAGAGGTAAAGCATATTCGAGTCTTTCCCTACCTCGTAGCCCAACAGGACACCCGTGATCGTCCCGAGAGCTGCGATTTGCGCAAGGGCGAGGTCGACGAAGATGACTTCGCGAGCGATGATGTGCACACCGAAATACGCGAGAATACCTGTTAGAACAAGACAGGCGGCCAGAGGCCATAGCATTGTCGAGGGGAGGGAAAATATATGCTCCATTCGTTCCTCAGGTCGAATGTGATCAGGAAACTGCTCTTTTCAATTCTTCAATCAGGTACGATATAAGATTCTCGTAGGTATTCACTTCCTCCGAGGCACCGACGTCGATGAAAGTGGTTATGATTTTCGCGCCGGTTTTGCTTGCGACGTATTCGGCAGCATGGCGAGGATAGAAATTGTCGTTGAGGATCAGTTTAATCCCTTCATACTTCACAAGCTCGACGATGGCGTCGCGATGTTTTGGCGGTGGAGGTATACCCGGTTTCTCTTCAAGTTCGCTGACAATCTCCAACCCGAAGCGCTCAGCAAAATAGATGTACGTCTTGTGATAGGTGATGAGCTTCAAACCTCTGAGAGACCTCGATTGGTTCATCCATCCTCCCAGTTTCTCGTTGAGGTCCTTCGATTGCAGCCATCGCTCCAGGTCGCCACTCCGCGCCTTTCGGGACAGTATGTCTCCTCCTCGTGTTCCCAGGAGGCCGATGAGTTCTTCCCCGAACAACGCGACGTCGATGCGGTTCTTGAAGTCTCTGAGTTTATCATGGTAGTATGGTCCGTTGGCTCGATCCAGTCGCTCGAGCCGTGCGGCAATGTTCTCAGCGATGAGCTTGATGTTTATCGGGTCAAGCCAGACATGGGGATTGCCTTGCGGATGAATGTCGCCCCATGCGCGAGAAATCTCGAGGGGGAGCTCCAAGATCGGAACGTTGATGGAAGCGATCAATCTTCCTTCATAGGGAGATTGAATACGTGGGTTGCCGGACGCATCAACCACATTTTTTGCCCAGAGGTCAAGGTTCAAACCTGTCTCGATGAAGAGGTCTGCGCCCCGGGCAAGCTCGTTCATTCGGGGGGTCGGGGTCACGTAGTGTGGGTCTTGTTTCGGATTTACGAGGGCCGTCACGTCGATTTTCTCGCCACCGATTTGTTCTGTGACGTACTGCAGGTAACCAAGCGTCGTAATAACCTTCAGCTTTTTCTGGTTCGGCGAGACTGGTGAATTCTCGGACCCAGCCACCAGAAGAAGAGTGAGCAAGAACAGAAGATTTTTCATAGTCACTTACCTTCTTGTTGTGATAACTGGTTGATCTGTTCGGTGTTATCGATTCACCCAATATGGTTCAACTGGATGGGAACCGAAGACAAAATTGATTTCAAAGAGCAGCGTGTTCGATGGAGTGCTGCCAAGAAGGTCGCTCTTCCGATGGTCGTATCCGAAGCGCAACCGGAGGAATTCCGACGTGTAGTAACTGAGATACCCGGACCAGGCACTCGTGACCAAACTCGGGTCGTCTGGTTCTTCGACACGATCAAATCGTGCCCCAATGTAGAGCCACCAAGAAAGCTGGTATTGAGCGTACGTGAACCATCCGACAGGGTTGCGACGGCGTCCGGATTCAAATTGGTGGTCTGCGACAAAGAGTTCTCCTCCCGCGACGAACGAGCGGAATGACCCTCGTTCAGCAGGTCGCCATTTGTATGTGATATCTGCTCCGAGCAGCCGTGTTCGTGGAACCGCTCGAGCACGCTCATAGTATCCGCTCAGGCCCAACGTGAGAAAGTGTTCGTTGTTCCAGTCTTTGAACCAGTTGAGATGGCCGAGATATGCCGGTTGCGTCGCGCCCCGTTCCTCTGAGAGAGCGAGTTCTCCGGCACGCACGACATCGAGGTTCATCTCCAGAGTTGAACCGGGAATGGGAGAGGGGAGGAAGAAATCAAAATCAATCCCGATGGGGTTATACCCCGATTCGAAGAAATCGCCATGTTCGGTTCCGAGGTATTTTGAAACAACCAATGGCCGCGTGGTCCAAGGGACATCGTGCAGGTGAAGTCTGTTGTTGACACCAAGCGCTGCACGATATTTTCCGACTTTTACCTTCAGGCCAAGCGGTGCAGTTTCGAGAATCGGCAGACGCTTGAGGATTCCGTAGACTTCCTCCGGATCGACCTCGAAGCCGGCCCCTGCTTTATCTTCCACGGCCAGGATCGCCACCGCCTCCGCATACGGATCAACCGGAGCGCGCAGGTCGACTTCGACCGAACGAAGGAACGGTCGATCATCGATCCGTATCTTACCCTCGGCATCGGTGGTCGGCTGATCATCGATCCGTGCAGCGACATTGGTAAATACGGTGGTGCGTGGATTGAATGCCGTAGGTGCACCGGCCCGCGACACAGCTCCTATCTTTTTTTCAAGATCTTGTATTCTTCGTTCAAACCTCTCCTCGAGATGCTCGATGTCCTCGTCGAGGTACGTGGAAGAAGCAGTCTGTAGTCGGAGGGCATGAAGCTCTTGCTGGAGAAGCCTGATTTGTTGTTTGAGACTATCGACCTCCCGGACGAGGAACGTATCGTTGTACTGGCCATAGCTTGCGCAGGGGATAGTGAGAATAGTCAGCAGGAGCGTGAAATGTCGGATACTCATAGATCCTTCTCCAGTTCAGTTGGAACAACAGGTTGTTTGGACATCTAAGATGCTTTGCGAGGCGCTCGGGCGTCCTCGGAGTTGAATGAAAGAGATGTGCGTCTTAGGAAAAGGATGGAGGAGGGGCGCGCTGGGAGAAACCTGCTAGCGTCGAACCGCGCTCAATCGAGGTGTTCTCAATCGGGACAGAACAGATCGGTACGAATTGGGTGTTCTGCTTCTCTACATGGAGAGCAGGAAACGATGAATGAATTCTCACGCAGATGGGACAACGGTAGGGAATTTTTCCTTCGGTAGAGTCGCGGTGATGCGGAATTGAGGATTCGCGTACTGAACTCCGTTCCACATCGAGGAAGTGAAAGTGGGTGATTTCAAGGACCGGGAACGTGCATGCGTACACAAACAGAGCAAGAACGGGAAAGTATTTCTTGACGACTCGGCTCATTTTCCACAGACCGGCAGGCTCATGAAATTCATCCTATAATACTGAATCTTGGTCGGAAACGCAAGACCGCTGTTCCACATTCGGCCGAAGCTATGATCCTCAAGAACGGGGCTGAAAAGACTTGTGGACACCATGGAGTCGTACACGAGCTTGCACCGATTCGTTGAACGTTTGGGTTGGAAATCAAATGTGGGGAGGTACTGCTTCGACTTTTGTTGTAATTCTTCTTCGCTGCTTCAGATTGAATTTCGTTGAGCCTCCTGAGGAGAGTGATGTCGCACAGCGGATGAATCGAGGAAAAGGCTGATTCCGTTGCATCAGTTGAAGGGTTGGAAGGGAAGGGATTGGAGGTGTCCGGGAGAAAAATATGTTGACTTTTTGGGTGGAAATTAATATAATTGTAGCCGTTATATTCATCCAGTGCCATCAAACAGCCCGCTGAGGAGGAACCAACAGTGATGGATTACGCCGGTTTTGTACTCTTCTTTCTCCAGGCTCCCACGCCGGAGGACCAAGGGTTGATCAACGTCTTGGTGCAGAAATTTATTGAGGGTGGCTTCTTCATGTGGCCTATCCTTGCCTGTTTGATCCTCGGGCTGGCTTTTGCATTTGAAAGGTTCTGGACGCTGAACAAAGCCACGGACAATACTGGCAAATTCATCGTTGATGTAAAGAAAGCCTTGGACGATGGCGGAGTAGATTGTGATGTCAAAGTGTGCGCCAATAATCGAGGTCCCTTTGCGAGTGTCTTCCAGGCAGGGTTGCTACGAGTGCATGAAGGTATTGAAGCTGCGGAGAAAGCAATCATCGCCTATGGAGGCATCGAGATGGCGTTCCTCGAAAAAGGTCTCGTGTGGATGTCGTTGTTCATTACACTAGCTCCGATGCTCGGGTTCACAGGGACAGTGTACGGGATGATAGGGGCGTTCGATGCAATCAAAGAAGCCAGAAACATCTCCCCTGAAATTGTCGCTGGGGGGATTTCCATTGCTCTGCTGACGACCTTAGCCGGACTGGTCGCGGCGATGATCCTTCAGACATTCTACAATTATTTTGTTTCGCGGATCGACCGATTGGTGTCTGACATGGAAGAAAGCTCGATTGAATTGATCGACTCACTGGCCTTGATGCAGCAGGGGAAGAAAGTCTCCACTCCAGGAGAGACGAAAGGAAAACGATAGAGTTCCTTTTGACGTATTGCAGAAGGGAAATCTATGATTCGTAAGCCGAAACGAGGCGGGGCGGAAATCCCGAGCGCCTCGATGGCGGACATCGCATTCCTGATGCTGATTTTTTTCTTGGTGACAACGACCTTCGATGTGGACACGGGCATCGGTCTTGTCTTGCCTCCGCATATCGAAGAGGCTGAGCTAGTCAAGATCAAGAAAGAGAACCTTGCCAACGTTCTCGTGAACAAAGAGGGACAGGTGCTTCTCGACGGGGATTTGGTTGTTATTAGCCAGATCAAAGAAATCCTCAAGTCAAAAATCAGGGAAAACGATAAGCTCATCATATCGGTGAAGACAGATCGCGAAACGTCCTATGAGATTTACATTGCGGTTATGGACGAGCTGAAGGAGAACTACTATGAATTGCGAGAGGAATTTTCAAGGCAGAAATTTGGTATAGGACTAACTCAGCTTACAAAAGTTCAACTCCGCGAGGTGCGGGAGGCGATCCCTCAGCGCATTTCACTTGCCGAACCTGAAAAAACCTTTTAAGTGAGGCTTGGGCGAAGATGAAATTCCAGAAAAAGCAAGCCCAGACAAAACAGCAAATTCCGACCGCTTCGATGCCGGATATGATCTTCATTCTGCTCATTTTTTTCATGGTCACGACCGTGATGAAGGAGCAAACCATTAAAGTTAAGTTCACACTACCATCTGCGAAGCAAATCGAAAAGATCGACAACAAACGGCTGATTTCCTATATCTGGGTGGGTCGAGACGGTCGAATTCAGATTGACGACAACATCGTGTACGTCGGGGACATCCAGAGCATCATGTACCGGAAGCGGAAGGAGCTGCCGAACGTTATCGTCTCGCTGCGAATTGACCGAGGGTCGAAGATGGGAATCGTGACGGACATTCAACAACAGCTCCGGAAGGCGGATGCCCTGAGAATTAACTATTCAGCGTTGCAGAAAATTTGATACTTGGCAAGATCGTTTGTCGAAATACCACAGGCAGGTTCGAACAGCGGACGTTTACCTGCCTTTTTGTTTTTTGTGAAGGACGCTCCTGTGAGCCCCTGTCGGTGAGGAAATCTGAAGGTAAGGTAGTGGCAGGCCGATCCAGAATTCTTCGATCAACATGGTAAGGAATCAACCTTGTCCTATGTGGTAGACATCGTCATCGCCCTTGTGCTGCTTTGCTTCGGGTCTCTCGGATTCTGGGATGGCCTTGTAAAGAAAAGCTTTGCCATCGCTGCGCTCTTGATCGCCATTGTCGCCGCGACAAAATTCATGAATCCGCTCGGCGAATTCTTGATAACAGTATCCGCCCTGCCCGGAGATGTTGTGCTCACGGTCGCCTTTGCACTTATTTTCGTCGGCATCATGGTGCTCGGACGTGTCATTTATGGGTTCCGTGAAGAAAAATCCGGTGTGTTTCTCATCTCGGACAAGGTCGCTGCAATTTGGTTAGGATTTCTCGAGGGAGCCGCTGTTGTGAGTCTTGTCCTGGTTCTGCTGGGAATATTCGAAATTCCTTCGGCTGAGACTCAACAGCGATCGTTTTTCTACAAACGGCTGGTAGTGTTCGCTCCCTGGATCTACGATAATATCGTGGGGGTTCTTCCTCAGTCCAACGAATTCTACGAGGAACTCGGCAAGAATTTCGAGAAATTCCGTGTCGTGGCGCCGTGATGAAGAGTCGGTAGAGCCCTTCGACCAAGATGAAGCCGTACAATTTTCTCGATGCACTGACAAAACTCGAATTCGAAAAGATTACGATCCGGATACGTGATTATTGCTCCTCAGATCTTGGCCGTGAGCTCGTAGACGAACTTCGACCCTCAAGCGACTGTGCGTCCCTCCAGCTCGAGCTTTCTCGGGTCACTGAATGCAAAAGCATACTTGAGGCTGATGACCCGCTTCCAATTGATGGCATTCGAGACATCCGTACTGCCCTCCACCGTTCCGCGATTGAAGGGAGTTTTCTATCCTCTCAGGAGCTCCTAGCGGTCGGGAGCACACTGAAAACCTCACGCCTAGTCAAGGCATTTCTCCGCAAGCGCACTCCGCAGTATCCGTTGCTTTGGAAGCTCGGAGACGGCCTGTTCGTGGACAGGGTCATCGAGTTTAACATCGAACAGGCTATCGGTGACGAAGGAAAGGTAAGGGACTCTGCGAGCAAGGACCTAAAGGAGATTCGGAGACAAATCATCGTAACTTACGGCGGTCTGAGAAGTAAGTTGGAATCAATTCTCAGAGTAGCTACAAAAGAAGGTCTTGCACAGGATGAGATTATTACGACCAGGGATGGTCGGATGGTTATCCCGGTCAAAGTGGAACACAAGCACCACGTTCCGGGGTTTGTCCACAGCAGCTCCGCAAGCGGCGCGACCGTCTTCATTGAACCAGCGGAAACGCTCGAGTTGAACAATGAAATCAGGACCTTGCTCTTCCAAGAACAACGTGAGATCGAGAGAATTCTTCGTACGTTGACACAGCAGGTGCGGGAGGTTCGTATTCAACTCGTTGAGTCACTCGGCCTCCTTGCGGAACTAGACTTCCTCTATGCCAAGGGAAGGTATTCTATCGAGATCCTCGGTTCGCATCCCATCGTGAAGGAATCGGGCGCACTCGTGCTCAGGGAAGGTCGACATCCTATCCTGTTGCAAAAGCACAGATACGATGAGGTGATACCCCTAACGGTCACATTGGGTGATCGCTTTAAGACCCTTATCATCAGTGGTCCTAACGCGGGTGGCAAAAGTGTTGCATTGAAAACAGTTGGACTCCTCTCCTTGATGGTTCAGTGTGGCATTCATGTGCCAGCTTCGCCAGATTCCGAGTTCCGGGCTTTCAACGGAGTTTTCGTCGATATTGGGGACGAACAGTCAATTGAAAACGACCTCAGCACGTTTACATCTCATCTTGTGCGGCTCAAGGATATCCTTACCGAAGCTGATGAAAATGGCTTGGTGCTCATCGACGAGATAGGGGCAGGGACTGACCCGACAGAGGGCGGGGCACTGGCTGCAGCGGTGCTAGAAGAGCTAACGCGAAAGGGGGTCTACACGGTCGCAACGACGCACCACGGTGCGCTCAAAGTGCTTGCCGAACAAACGGAAGGGGTGGAGAATGGAGCAATGGAGTTTGACCAGTCGACGCTCACGCCGACGTACCGATTCAGCATAGGCGTTCCTGGGAGCAGCTATGCACTCGAAATCGCGAAGCGGCTCGGCATCCCGAGAACGACACTTGAGAAAGCGAAAGAGTTGCTGGGAGAGCAGGCCACGAGACTTGAGAAACTTCTTATCAACTTAGAGGCACAGACCCAGAAGCAGAAGCATCAGATAGATGCGCTTGAACGGGAGAAATCGCGACTGAAGGGATTAATCTCACTTTATGAAAACAAGGTTTCTTCGTTGGATAAAGCGACAAAATCGATTAGAGCTCAAGCAGTCCTTGAGGCCGAGGAACTCATCCAGAAAACCAATGCGACCATCGAACGACTGATCAAGGATATCCGAGAAAAGGAAGCAGAACGAACCGTCGTGCGTGAAGATCGGAAGCAACTCCAACAGCTCCGAGATGAAGTAAAGACGATGAAACGCACGCTGCTCACAGGGGAGAAGTCAGATCAGTCCCAACAAATCGAACTTGGCACACGGGTCAGGATAAGAGGGACAAGTGAGGTGGGGGAGCTGGTGGCGGTCGAAGGTTCCGGTGCCGTTGTCCTTTTTGGGAGCATGAGGACGAAGATATCCATGTCTGAGTTGGAGGTGATGAATGACACCGCCCCTAAGACGACCTCCAAGATGTTTGGGCTTGCGGAGTTGTCGATAGAGTCGGTCACAAGGGAAATCGACCTTCGCGGGATGACGGGTGAGGAGGCTCTGGCGGCAGTCGATAAGATTCTGGATAAGGCAGTCATTGCCGGACTCCACCGTGTAGACATCATACACGGGAAGGGTACGGGAGCGCTCCGAAAAGAAGTCACGAAATTCCTCACTGCGCACCCCCATGTCAAGTTTCACCGACTCGGAGAGTGGAACGAAGGTGGTTCTGGTGTTACTGTGGTCGAGCTGGTGGATTAGTTTAAGAGGGAAGGACTTAAGCCGATCTATATGAAGTCGATTCGAAGAATACTGATTGCGAACAGAGGAGAGATTGCGGTTAGGATTATCCGAACCTGCAAGGAGATGGGGCTTGAAACTATTGCAGTGTATTCAGAGGCGGATAAACGCTCTCTTCACGCTCAGATCGCTGATGAATCCTATCTCCTGGGTGCTGCTCCCGCTGCGCAAAGTTATCTCGACATGGATAAAATCATATCCATTGCCCGCCAGACTCGCTGTGATGCGATTCATCCGGGCTACGGTTTTCTTTCGGAGAACGCAGAGTTCGCCGAGGCTGTGTCACGTGAGGGCATCACATTTGTGGGTCCGCCCAGCAGCGCGATTCGAGCAATGGGCGATAAACCTCGAGCGCGAGAACTGGCAAGAAAGGCCGGTGTTCCAGTAGTCCCTGGAATTGATCGAGCAACGGAGCGTGACGAAGATATTATTCGGGCGGCTCGGGACCTTGGGTATCCTGCTCTTGTCAAAGCCTCGGCAGGTGGGGGTGGAAAGGGGATGCGAATTGTTCGTTCAGAGGCAGACCTCTCCTCTGCAGTCCGCGCTGCGCGCTCAGAGGCACAATCAGCTTTTGGTGATGATCGTGTATATCTGGAAAAGTATCTCAAGAACCCCCGCCATATTGAATTCCAGGTGCTGGCAGATGTCCACGGGAATATCATTCATCTCGGAGAGCGTGAGTGCTCAATACAGCGTCGACATCAAAAAATCATCGAAGAATCTCCTTCAGTTCATTTGTCTCAACTCCTTAGAGCCTCGATGGCGAAAGCCGCGGTACTCGTAGCGAGATCTTGCGGTTATGTCAATGCGGGTACGATCGAGTTTCTTCTCGACCAGGATTCCAATTTCTATTTTCTCGAGGTGAACACACGGCTTCAGGTTGAGCATACAGTGACCGAAATGGTGACCGGAATCGATATGGTGAGAGAACAGCTGAGAATTGCTCAAGGTGAGCGGCTTTCCCTGACCCAAGAGGAGCTTCTCAGTCGCGGCCACGCCATCGAGTGTCGTATTTACGCGGAGGATCCGTTTAATTCCTTTTTTCCATCGATGGGCAAAATCACTCGCCTTCGGCCAGCGCTCGGTCCCGGAGTACGAGAGGATTGCGGAGTTGAGGAGGGGTCGGAGATAACGGTCCACTACGATCCTCTGATATCAAAGCTCATATCGTGGTCGGAGACGCGACGGGGTGCGATAGCACGAATGAAGAGAGCACTCCAGGAGTACCAACTCTCTGGCGTTGAAACC
Organism: Bacteroidota bacterium; assembly: GCA_036477295.1. Taxonomy (GTDB): domain Bacteria; phylum Bacteroidota; class Ignavibacteria; order UBA10030; family JAZGDE01; genus JAZGDE01. The sequence continues at coordinate 18,282 of JAZGDE010000024.1, forward strand.
ACTATACCGTTCTGTCTCTACGTGATGGACCATCCGGATTTCCAAGCAGGAAGGTACGACACCTTTTTTGTGGAAAACCATTTTCAAGCGGATTCCTTGAAGCTTGACGATCGTTTAAGCCTCATTGCAGCGGTGACTTCAGCATGTGTTGCCGAGTTGAAGAAAAAGATGGCATCCACTGTGCTCCCGGCTGCCAACGGTCGAGCGCAGTCGAAATGGAAGTCGAAGCGACTTGACATGTCCGATTGGATAGAATGAGGTGATCATGGCGAAGTACTTTGCCAGAATTGGGGAAGCAACGTATGAGTTAGAGATCAGACACGGGAAAGAAGTAACAGTAGACGGAAAGCGTCATTCTCTTGATTATCAAGTGATTGAACCTGGTGTTTTTGTGGTGAAACTCAACTCAAGAAACTATCGGGTTCTGTTGGAGTCAGGGGATGGGGAATTGATGAACGTTCGGGTGCTGGGCCGCTCGTACAGCGTCCATCTCCAAAGCGAGTTCCGTCGGCGCCTTGAATTGGCCAGCCGAGGAGCATCAGCTGGACATGCCAAGACCGAAGTTCGTGCTCCTATGCCAGGCCTTGTTGTAGGAGTGAGGGTGCGGGCAGGGGATCGGGTGCAGCCGGGAAGCACCTTGCTTATTCTCGAAGCGATGAAGATGGAGAATGAGATCCGATCACTTCATGATGGGACTGTGGCGGAGGTTCATGTCCGGAAAGGTTCGGCGGTTGAAAAAGGAGAGATCCTTGTCAGGTTTCAGTGACGACTCCAGTGAAGAACGACTGATCACTGTTACCTTCATGCAAATAAATAACGAGTTTTTGCATCTCACGGTCGAGAGGCTGTGGGGAGGGACACAACCCGACGAAGGCGTAACCGTTCGCAGGCGACGTGGTTATCGTAAGACCCACATCGGTCTTCTGATGATCATCATCGTAGGAGAGGCTGTTGCAGGAGGACTTCAAATCAATGAGCAGAGTGCGACGGCGATGTCGATGGGTGGTGCATTTGTTGCGCTTGCAAGCAATCCATCGGCAATTTATTTTAACCCTGCAGGATTGTCCTTCCAGAAGGGAACGAAGTTTTTGTTAGGGACCACGGTCATCGTAACGCGACCGACATTTCGCGGAGTGTTTCCTGCCGTCGATGAGACGAGGATGGAAAACGGCGTTTCCTTTCCTTCCTATTTCTACGTCACTCACACGTTTGAGAGTGGAGTGGGACTTGGTTTCGGTGTGTACAATCCGTTCAGTTTGAGGACAGAGTGGCCAGATGACTGGGTGGGTAGGTATTTGACAACGAGGGCAGAATTACAGACGTTCTATTTGAATCCTTCGATCTCCTACAAGGTTGGGACGACCATTTCGATCGGAGGGGGAATCAATTACCTACTAGGGTCAGCTGAATTGCAGCGACGAGTGGATCTTTCCCCGGGAGAGGGACACGTGAAATTAGAGGGTGATGGAAATGCAGTGACTGTAAATATTGGCTTTCTCTTCAGACCATCAGCCTGCTGGTCGTTCGGGGTTTCCTGGAGGAGACGCGCGAGCCTCGACATCGACGGAACGGGAACGTTTAGCATGCTTCCAGATTCTCTTGTTCCAGAATTCCCTGGCGGCGATCTCTCAGTGGTCATCAAGTTGCCGGATAACATATCCTCTGGGGTCGCTTACAGTCCAAACGACGATTGGGTATTTAGCGCAGAGTTTCAGTGGATTGGTTGGTCAGTCGTTGATTCTGTAAACTTCAATTTTAGTACAACGACATCACTTCAGAAGGACATTCGAATCGTTGAAAACTGGGTCGATGGTTGGCTTCTTCGGGTGGGCGGAGAGTATCGTCTCAGCAGTGTGTGGAAGGTACGAGCAGGGTACTTTTATGATTCTGTTCCTAGCGTCGATAAATTTCTCAATCCGATCCTCCCGGAAGCAGATCGAATGGGATTCAACGTGGGTGCGGGATACAAAGTAAGCGATAACCTCTTCATCGATGTATCGTTTCTGTATGTACGATCGAACGAGCGAGAAATCACGAACTCACTGGTTGAATTTGATCCCAGTAGGCCTGGTGAATTTTTCAACGGAACATACGATGCGACCGCCAGTATGTTCGCATTGAACTTAGGATACAATCTCTGATGGCGACGAATGATCCCAACGGTGCTTTAGAGGAAATTCTGAACATTCTTCGCGAGAAGAAAGTCATTGGATGGAGCTTTTCATTTAGGAGCTTTCCTTCCTAGCAGCGACTTGGCGGAAGCTCTGCACCAAACCTGATGTTTCCAGATTGGTGGACTCTTTTCGGACTTGAGAATTTAACGGATTCTTGAATCCTTACCCGTCAAGAGTGTGGGAGCGTTCGACACCGAAGAATTCATGCAAATGATAAGGAGCGATCCCTATGCCTGAGCTGAGACAGAGTCGCGCGACAAAAGACTGGGTTATCGTGGCGAGAGAGCGGGCAATGCGTCCCCAGGATTTTGTTAGGAGTAGCCCGCGAAACCATTTGCCGGAGCACGATAGCACGTGCCCTTTTTGTCCTGACAATGAACATATGACGCCTCCCGAGATCTTCGCCTTCCGGAGTGGTCTTTCGGAATCCAACACAAAGGGATGGAGGCTCAGAATTATCTCCAACAAGTACGCGGCTCTTGTCCCGTCGGGGAGCCGCAAGCGTGAAGCCGTTGATGACTTTTACAGGCGAATGGATGGCTTCGGAGCACATGAAGTGATCATTGAGACGCCACAGCATAACCTCAGTTTTGCTACGATGAGCGCCACTCAAGCTGAAGAGGTTTTTTTGGCTTACCGCGAACGCTATCACGAGTTAAGGAAAGATGGTCGATTCAGCATTGTGATAATCTTCCGGAACCATGGTGTTCGCGCGGGGACCTCACTGGAACACCCTCACTCCCAGCTCATTGCGACGCCGATCGTGCCGACTCACATCCGACAGTTACTTGAAGAAGCGATGCGCTACTACGATGACCATGGTACGTGTGTATTCTGCGATACGTCAGCGACAGAGCTCCGAACGAGAGACCGACTGGTGCTCGAGACGAAGAACTTCGTCGCATACGAACCCTTTGCCTCTAGCGTCCCGTTTGAGACTACAGTCATTTCAAAAAGGCATACTGCTTGCTTTGGGAGCATTTCCGAGCGTGAGGCCCGTGAGGCAGCGAATGTCACGCAAAGCATACTACAAACCATTCACCTGAAACTTGGAGACCCGGACTTTAATCTCGTTATTCGCACAGCTCCGTTTAGCGACGAAAACGAGGAGTATTACCACTGGTATATTCAAATTTACCCGCGGTTAACCACAATCGCAGGTTTTGAACTTGGCTCGGGAATTAACATCACGACTGCATTACCGGAGGAAACCGCAAAGTTTTTACGCATCACGAAACTTCATCCGAAGTAAGAAACCCTGCTTCCTCAAAGGAATTAACTTCGTTTGTCGCAAGAAGTGGTAGAATGGAACAGCCAGCGCATACGGTCGAGCTTGCGCTGCAGCTGGGACTGAGTGAAGAGGAATACGAACGCATCGTCCAACTCATCGGGAGGAGGCCGAATTACGCCGAACTCGGCATGTTCAGCGTGATGTGGAGTGAGCACTGTAGCTACAAGAATTCCATCGCACTCTTGCGCATGCTTCCGCGGAAGGGATCGGGGATTCTTTTGGGAGCGGGGGAAGAGAACGCCGGATTAATCGACATCGGAGATGGACTTGCTGTCGCATTCAAGATCGAGAGTCGCAATCATCCTTGCGCAGTGGAGTCCTTTCAGGGTGGGGCAACAGGGGTTGGAGGAATTATGCGTGACATGTTTTCGATGGGAGCACGACCGATTGCAGCTCTCGATTCACTCCGTTTTGGCGACCGGAACGACAGCCGCGTGCGATAAGTGTTCGATGGGGTCATACGAGGTATTGGCAGCTATGGAAACAGCCTTGGTGTTCCCTCAGTGGCCGGGGAAATCTATTTCGACCCCTGCTATAGCCAGAACCCGCTGGTCAATGTCATGGCCGGTCGGGGTTGTTAAACACGACCGCGTCGTACGGGCTATAAGCGGTAGGGGAGGGGAACCCGGTTATGATCGTAGGTTCGTCGACCGGGAGGAATGGCATACACGGTGCTTCGTTTGCCTCTGAGGTAATCTCTGAGGATTCAGAATCGAAACGGCCGTTAGTTCAAGTGGGAGATCCGTTTACGGAGAAGCTCCTCCTCGAAGCGACACTTGAAGTGATCTGAAACAACTACGTTGTCGGTGTGCAAGATATGGGCGCGGCTGGAATAACTTGTTCAACGTCCGGGATGAGTGCCAAGGGAAAAGGCGGCATGCTCATCGTTGCTAAAGCGGGATATGAGGATCGGGTGAAGGCCATTTTTGAGAAGTGGGATTTAGAGGCTGAAGTCATTGGGCACGTGAGTTCTGACGGAAGGTTGAAAATGAAGATGTCAGGTGAGGTCGTCGTGGACATTGCAGTGGACAGCCTGGTGGTCGGTGGGGGTGCTTCCGTGTACCGACGACGCAGTGAAGAGCCATCTTACCTCCTAGAGCTGCGACAGCTTGAGACGGACGAGATTCCTGACCCTTCGGACTACAACGCAATCTTTCTCAGGCTGTTGTCTTCACCAAACATCACAAGCAAGAAGTGGGTTTATAGACAATATGATAAGACCGTTAGAACTAATACGTTAGTTCAGTGTATTTCAGATGCAGCTGTAATACGACTCAAGGGAACGTAAAAGGCGCTTGCTGTGAAAACAGACTGCAACGCTCAGTACGTGTATCTGAATCCGAGGCGTGGAGCGATGAGTGCAGTTGCCGAATCTGCCAGGAACGTTGTCTGTAGTGGTGCGAGACTGATTGCCATTACGAACTGCTTTAATTTCGGGGACCCGTATAAGCCAGATGTGTACTGGCAATTTGAGGAGTCGGTGAAAGGGAAGGATGAGGCTAGCTCCGTACTCGAAACGCCGGTGACCGGTGGCAACGTGAGCTTTTATAACGAGAGTCTCACGACTTCCGTATATCCAGCACCGGTCATAGGAATGTTGGGTATTGTTGAAGAGTTGGATCATGTGACCTCGGCGACCTTTAAGTCAGAGGGTGACGTTATCGTCCTGCTGGGAGAAACAAAGGGCGAATTAGGTGGGAGTGAGTACCTGGCGTGGATTCATGGGAAGGTAGCAGGAGATGCTCCGAAGATAGATCTACAGTATGAGAAAAACTTACAGAGAGTGTGTCTCCACGCGATTCGCCAGGGTATTGTTCGTTCTGCACACGATGTCTCCGAAGAAGGCCTCGGAATGGCATTAGCAGAATACTGTGTTCTTGATGAACCCCGACACTCGTCGGGGCCACTTGGAGCTATTGTTCGATTCGACTACGGCACGGTTCGACCCGATGTCTTTCTTTTCGGAGAAGACCAGTCTAGGATAATCACTACGGTTAAACCTGAAGACCTGCAGCGTATGGGAGACATCGCTTCCTCGCATGGAGTTAATATCGCTGTTATAGGTGAAGTGCAGGGGATTAACCTTCAGATCAACAAGGAGATATCTGTGCCTGTTTCACAACTTGCAGAGGTTTATTTTGATGCGATTGAACGGCTCATGAATTTGACGGTTGAGGAGAAAATTTGAATTCCTTCCCGTTCTGCTAGCCTTGATGCTTGCTTCTGACTTTTCTGCGTTTTGACTGCCCCTGGTCTAACCGTAAACGATAAAGCTCTGCGCTGAACACAACCCTAGGCTGAAGAAAGGCCGCCACTCTGTGGATCCTACAGGGGCGAGAAACCGCTTCGGATACCAGAACAAGGGAGCTTGTGACGGACTAAAAAGGGACAAGCTCTTGGCGGAGCAGAGGCTTACCAGGAACGCCGCAGTCCAGCTCTTATGTATCAAGGATCGTTTCCTGACAGGCGTTGGCTGTGTTGATTTGGCGCGCTTGTGTCGCAGGTTAAGGATGATGCAATGGTTTGAAGGGTAGGCTCCGGAAGTAGGGGGAAAGAAGTGGTTGTGTGTGTGACGGGGGTGTAGTTGGCGGGTGTTTTCACGTTAGTTTACATAATACTGAGTTATGGAAGTGGGAACAGCGAGCACACGACCGGAGTGCGCCTTCGCTCGTGTGCTCTGTTGCATTTGGGGGAAAAAA
>JAZGDE010000025.1:0-27316 GCA_036477295.1 Bacteroidota bacterium
GTTCAGCGGTCGCGTGTCTATTAGCCTCCATGATGCGTTTCATGAAGCTGGGGTGAAAGAAGTAGACCTTCTTCATTCCTTTGCGCTGAACCCCTACCATACGCAACATCTTCTGAATATCCAGTTCAGTGATAACCATCAGATTTTGTTCCTCGATAGCGGTTTTCAGCAAGTCAACCGTATCGTTGAAATCGTACTTTGATGGAACCATAACCTGGAATTGGGGTGGTTTCATCATGCCTTCTTGTGCGTTCAAATTCCCAGAAAAAACGGAGAGTAGAAACAGAGCGATAAAGATTCCCTTCATGTTAGATTCCTCCTTTCATTTCATTTGAGAAGTCTATTTTTGATACGCCACTGCATTGAAGAAACTGATGCGCTTCTCTTCTGTACATTCTCAGAAGACGGATCGCCTCCGCGTTTTTTCTTCACGTTGAGCTGCACATCAGCTTGAGCAGCAGCTTTCGCCGTCCGGTTGCACTTTACCACCGGCGAACTCCTGATATGCCGCGTATGCTTTCAGCGCCCACTCCTCTCCAGGGCAGCCTTGCATCGTGATCGCAACGTTGAGGAACTCCATCAATTCCTCCTTGGTTGCACCACGCTCGAGTGCCATCTTTGCATAGGCGCGGATGCATGGCTCGCACCGAATGGCAACGGAAATCGCCAGCGCCGTCAACACCTTGTGCTTTCCGGGCAGGATTCCGTCGGCGTACGCTTCTTCGCGCATGCGCAACAGTCCTCCGGTCACCTTAGGGCTCAGCTTGCGAAACTCCGTGAAAAGATCTGTCGGATTCTCTTTTGTCTCGACGCTCATTCTCCTCCTCCTTTTCGTCTGAGCTGAGTAGCAGCACCAAACTCTTTGTCTTCCAAATCCGCGGTGCCGAGTGCGTCCTCGATCATCTGCCGCGATGGCATCCCAGTCAACTTCCCATCGATCGTATAGACCCGGCACGTTTTGGCGTAGATGGGATTGCCCTTAATTTTCTCGATGTCAACTCCGTTAATGCGAATGGTGGGGGAACCGACGAACTGATGCTTGACTGCATCTTCCTCGTTCTTTATTTCTATTCGCTCGATGTCCGTTTCGATATTGTGCTCTCCCAGGACGGTGCGGAGGAGCTCAGACGCATTGTGGTGATTCGGACAGCTCTCGAAATAGAGAAATTGGATTTTCATGGTTGCTCCATACGATGTTGTTCTCGCTAAGGATTCGGATGTCGCCCGAGTGATTATTCATGGTTAACCGGCTTTTTGAGCTCAGCCACGTAGCCGAGTTCATTGACGGAATTCACCAAATCTTCTCCACTCACCCGTGTTGGATCGTACCTCACGACAGCCGTGTTCTTTTCGTACGAGGCCTTTGCTTCGACCACTCCTTCATTTTTTTTCAGAGCAATTTCCACCGCAGTGTTGCATGAAGTGCAGGTCATTCCTTCCACATTAAGCACCGCCGTCTGAATCGCAGTGCCGCCAGTCCCCGTAACTGCACCTGAACTGATATCGAGATAGGGGAAAATCAAGAAGAACGTGACGACAACCGCTCCGACCCAAACGGCAATCTTGTTCCATTTGCCCGCGCTCTGGACTTTGCATGTCCCATCTTCACACACAACCTCTCGCTTCTTGTACGTAAGGTAAAAGGCGAGAGCGAGCAACACGACCGTCCCGCCCATAATGTACAGCCGGTATTCCCCCAGCGCCGTGAACAGGCCGACGCCTCCCAAACCCAAGATGGCGAGACCGATCGGCCCGACGCAGCAGAGTGAGGCTACGAACGCAGCAACGATTGAACCTCCGGAAGACAACGTGGTCTTGTTCATGTTTCACCTCTCAAATTTTTTTTGCAAATTGCGGTTCTAGTATATGAGTTCGTGAACTTCCTGCTGAACGTCGATGAATCGCTTGAGCTTCCGATTGAAGGCATTGTTCTTTAACGTGTAATAGATCGTCTGTCCGTCTCGTCGGTTTTGGACGAGTTGTTTATCCTTCAGCTTCCGCAAGTGCTGCGAAACAGCTGAGACCTTCATCCCAAGAACCTCTGCCAGGTCACACACGCACATTTCTCGATGCGCCGTAAGCAGGTACATAATTCGAAGGCGCACACCATTTCCAACCGCTGCGAGAAGCTCAGCAAGATAGGGGAGGGAAGCTTTTTCAGCAAGATTCTGCCTTATGACCGCCATCTCTGCTTTCGTAAATGTCGGTCCGACGCAGAGTTTTCCGTCGATGGTGACTTTTTTCATGGGAGCCTCGAAAGGGATTTTAGTAATTGCTAAATTACTTAACAATATAGGACCAGGAAAGTTCCCTGTCAAGTACAACAATTTGAACCCACGATCGAAAACAAGTACACCAACAAGTTGCGACGTCCCCTATTGAGCTGCAACTGACTCTTGCTTGTAAATGTACCAAAAATGCTTATATTCTCGCTACAATTTTTTACCCCCTAAGGTTCAGCGTAAAAGGGAGGCCACACACAGATGCCCAAAATTCCTCTGATTGAGGCCCTCCAAATCCTCATAAAAGCCGTTGAGAGTATTCGAGCTCTGATATTATTCTCTGCCTACGGGGGCTTTATTCTGCTGTGTTTCGGTTGTGCCGGACAAATCCCTCCACCGGGAGGCCCGCCTGACACCACTCCGCCTGAAATCGTGAGGACGTTTCCGCCGAACAACGCCACAAACATCGAGACGAAGCACCTGGAACTCGAATTCAGTGAGCTCGTGGACCGTCGGTCGGTTCAGGAATCGATATTTATCTCACCTCCAATCGGGACGCTGGAATTCGACTGGAGCGGGCGGCGCGTGAAAGTCCGTTTCGATGAGATCCTCAGGAAGAACACGACATACGTCGTGAACATCGGGACGGACGTTGTTGACACGCGCGCCAGAATTCGGATGGCAGCTGCTCACACTCTCGCCTTTTCCACCGGCGACGTGATCGACGCCGGAGTCATTGAAGGTCGAGTGTATGATGACGAGCCAGAAGGTCTCATGATCTTTGGATATCGACTCGATCCGATTCAACGCGACACGCTCAACCCATCGGTAACCAAGCCGGACTACGTCACACAAACGGGGAAGGGCGGCCTTTTCGCGCTCAATTTCATAGCCCTTGGGTCCTACCGGCTTTACGCGGCGAGAGACGAGCACCGGAACTTGCTTTACGACCCTGAAGTGGATGCGTACGGAGTTCTCCAGAGTGATGTGACCTTGACGCGCGATCAGCCCACTGTGGAGGGCGTTCACTTCCGTCTCGCGAAGGAAGATACCTCCGGACCCATACTCGTGAGTGCGAAATCGCCCGATCGTAACCACCTGGAGATTCGTTTCAATGAACCTGTTCAGTTTTCATTTCCTTGGCAACAAACCATTTCCATCCTCGATACGCTCAGAGGGACTCCGGTCGAGATTCTCAGTGTGTTCTCTCACGCACAGAATCCAGACGTCTTCACGGTGGTCACTTCGAAGCAGGATTCCTCTGCGATGTATCGCGTGACGGTCTCGGAGGCTTCCGACTATCAGGGGAATCCCATTCAACTGGAAGCACGGACGAGTTTGTTTCAGGCGAGTAATACTCGGGACTCACTTGGCCCCACCATCTTGTACACGTCGATAGAGGATTCCACGAGGAATGTGCCGTTCAGCAGCGTCGTTGAGCTCCAATTTGATGATGCCGTCCAACGCGGACTAGTTGAGCGATCATTGGCGATCGTGGACAGTGCGGGTGCAGCGGTTCCCGGGCAGGTCCGCTGGATCTCCGATGCCTCGATCCAGTTTCAACCGGTCCCGAAATGGAAGAGGAAGATGTGGTACACGGTCACTCTTGCGATGGATTCACTCGTCGACCTGAACGGGAACCGCGGACGCGAGAACACTTGGACTCACCGATTTGAGACTATGGATCAGAAGCAGTTGGGCTCGATCGAAGGACTCGTGACCGACCGTCGGGAGGGTCGGGCGACGGGCGCCATCGTTCTGAGTGCACGCGGGCTGGACAAGAAAACTCAGGTGCCCTACACGATCCGCCTTGACAGATCGGGGCCGTTTCGATTTGAGGACGTCGTCGAAGGTCGCTACGTTTTCGACGTGTACCGCGATGAGGACGGAGATCGAGCGTACAGTTACGGGAGGCCGTACCCATTCCACCCCTCGGAGCGGTTTGCGGTGTATCCCGATACGATAAAGGTGCGGGCGCGGTGGCCTGTAGAGGGAGTAACGATCTGGTTAGAATGATTTGTTAGTGATTTTTCGGAATGCCACGCGGTCTCTGCGGGAGCGCCCTGGGAGGTGGAGGTTTCAGGACGCGGTCTGGCACGACCCAGGCGTCCGCGAAGCCGTTCTCTCGGAGGAAGGAAGACATCCGGTTTGCTTCGATTCGAGAGAGGAAATCTCCGACGCGTACTTTGTAATACGGTGTGTGATAGACAACGTACACCCAATCGTTCAGAAGGAGCAGAGAGACGCTGTCTCTGAGCTGAGTGGCCTCTTCGATATCAGCAGTGCTCAGAAGCTGGACACGGAAGCCTTGTACCGTGTCGGGTGGAACGGTTTCGGGAACGGCGGCGGTAACAGGTCTGATCTGTTCGGTAGGCTGGAGCTGCTCCACGATGCTTTCAACGGCGGGATCATAGTCACTTGGCCTGAAGGTTTTTTCATAGTTCTTTAATCGGAACTGGTTTTCCTCCTGTACGTCGTTTTCCAACGCTTGAAATCCACTTGAACATCGCAGCCCTGAAACCGCCGTGATCACCAGAAACAGAATTTTCACTCGCTGTGCGGACATCATCTCTTTGCTAATCCTTAATTGTACCACCTGAAAAGCCGGGCGACCAGGAAAGCTCTATGATAATGATGATGAATGATTGCTGATTGTCCGTCCCGACCTTTTGGCGAAGCCAACCGCGAAGCCGGCGACGAGGGACGGGCTGAACGCGATTTATACTTGATGATTTTGTGATTTTGGATTGTTAAGTGACAGCTCGAAACGGCTCAATCAGCAATCCTAGTAACTATATGGCGTACCTCCTTCCCCACCTACGATTTTCACGCTCGCACTCGCTCCAATTCGGTCTGCTCCGCTGGCCACCATCGTCAGCGCCTCTTCCCGGCTCCGAACCCCGCCCGCGGCTTTGACGCCGATCGCGCTCCCGACGACCCGCCGCATGAGGATCACATCCCCGACCGTCGCGCCGCCCTTGCTGAACCCAGTTGAGGTTTTCACGAAATCCGCCCCAGCACGCTTCACGAGAAGACAGGCTTTGACTTTTTCTTCATCGGTGAGGAGCACATTCTCAAGGATCACTTTCGTCAGTACTCCGGAGCGTCTTGCTGTGCTCACGACGGCGAAGATGTCGTCTTCGACGTATTCGTGTTCCCCTGACTTCAACATCCCCACGTTGATGACCATATCGAGTTCCTGCGCGCCGTCTCTGATTGCGTGCTCGGCCTCAACAACCTTTGCTGCCGTCGTCGTGGCGCCAAGCGGGAAGCCGATGACGGTGCAGACTTTGACTCTCGTGTCTTTGAGGAGACGCGCACAGAGTGAGACGTAGCACGGGTTCACGCACACACTCGCGAATCCGTACTTCTTGGCCTCGGCGCAGAGCTGCTCAATTTGTTGCGTTGTTGCTTCGGGCTTGAGGAGCGTGTGATCGATCAGCTTGGCAAGGTCAGTCTCGACACCCCCCGCCTCGTCGACACCAATGGTTGCACTCACGCGCGCTGCACCGCTGCTGACCACGTTGTGCACCCCTGCCTTGTTGTGGATGACGCAGAGTCCGTCGGTACAAGTCCCGTCCACGCAGCTAGAATGTGCGTCTTCGGACTTGCTCCTCAACACCTCGTCTACGAGCCGGTCGATGTTCTCCTTGTCCACGGTTCCAACTCCGTTCGTTCCATGAGTATCATTTTTTTCTCAGCTCCGACACGGTACCGTCGGCTGCCGATAGAGACGTACGCCGGAGGCGTATCCCAGCCTGATCCCGACTTGCGGCTTCGCCGCACTTCGTGACACTTCGTGGTCGGGACTGGTGGCGTCTCTAGCGGAAATACCGCTAGGCATATTGGTCGGCGAAAACTGGAAGCAGTGAGTACCGTCGAGTTGCCCTTTCTCCACGAGCGTCGCAGCCTCCTCACTCAAGATAATAATCATTCAAGCAGGGCTTGGTAATTCAGCTTCAGTTTTTCCAGCGTCGTCCGAAACGATGTTTCCTTCACCCGTTCGCTCTCAACCACTTCCTTTGGTGCCTTTCGGACAAACTCTCTGTTCGCCAGCTTCTTCCGAATCCCCTCGAGAATCCCCTCGACGCGCGAGGTCTCTTTCCCGAGTCGCTTGCGCTCCACGGCCAGGTCAATCAACCCCTCCAGCGGGATATACACCTCTTGTCCGGCTACCACTGCACTGGCTGCGTGCAGAGGCTTTTTCACGTTCAAACCCGCTTCAGCCTTCTGTACGTGCGCAAGGCGCTGGAGATACGCTTTGGAGTCATTGAAAAGGTCGATGTATTTTTTGTCGTGGCAATTGAGGTAAACGTCGCACTCCTTTGGGGGTGGGACGTTCATTTCACTCCGTATGTTGCGGACCGCGCCGATCAGGTCCTTAACGAAAGCCATCTCGTCCGTTGCTCGCTCGTCGACCCAACGCGCGTCGTAAGTAGGCCACGGCTGAACCGATATGCTCTCGCCGTCCTTGCGATCTCCCAGGTTCTGCCAGAGCTCCTCCGTCAGAAAAGGCATGAAGGGATGAAGAAGTAAGAGTGCCTGTTCAAAAATCCAGAAGGCCCGATTTAGCACTGCTTCCTTCGAGGTTGCATCGCCCGATTCGTACAAGCGTTCCTTGATGATCTCCACGTACCAGTCGCAGTAATCGTGCCAGATGAAGTCGTAAACGATCCGGGTTGCCTCGTTGATCCGGAAATACTCAAGAGCGCTATCGAGGCTGGTGATCGTGGCCTGCAGACGACTCAGGACCCAGCGATCCGCAAGGTCGAGAAAATCGGTTGATGGCTGAGACTGAATCGTTTGCGGCAGAGGCGTCCGCCTCAGGCGGACCTTCGGCGGGGATACTGTTTCCCCCGGGGTTTCAGCAAGTTGCCATCGGTTGAGGAGAAGAAACCGTCCTGCGTTCCAGATTTTGTTCGCAAAATTGCGACCGATCTCGCACTGTTCATTGGAGTAGAGAACATCCTGGCCAAGGGGTGCCAGGTAAACTATGGAAAATCTGAGGGCGTCGGCACCGTACTCGCGGATTACATCCAGCGGGTCCGGCGAATTGCCGAGCGATTTGCTCATCCTCCTGCCCTTAGTGTCCCGGATGATGCTCGTAAAGTAGACGCTGTGGTACGGCACGATATCCTTCACTTCAGTCCGCGGCTGCCCATCTGGAAGTGGGATCTCGCCCATGACCTCCAGGCCGGACATAATCATCCGTGCGACCCAGAAGAAAATAATGTCTGGCCCCGTGACCAGGGTCCTCGTGGGATAGAAGTACCGAAGCTCCGCGTTGTCGTTTGGCCAGTTTAGTGTCGAGAACGGCCACAGCCATGATGAGAACCAAGTGTCGAGTACATCGTCATCCTGACGGTACTGGCTGGACCCACATTTCAAACATTGGTTGGTAGGCTCTGTCTTGCTCGCGACCATGTAGTCGCAGTCCTCGCGCGTGCAGTACCATACAGGGATCCGATGCCCCCACCACAGCTGACGCGAAATGCACCAATCGCGGATGTTTGTCATCCAGTGCTCGTATGTTTTCACCCAGTGCTCGGGGTAATACTTTATGGTACCATCTAGGACGACCTGGAGCGCCCGTTCTGCAAGGGGCTTCATCTTCACGAACCATTGGTCGGAGAGATACGGCTCGATGATGGTGTCACATCGATAGCATCGACCGGCGCTGTACAGGTGGTCTTCAACCTTCACGAGCAATTTCCCGTCCTCCAGGTCTTTCAGAAGCTGCTTTCGGCAGACAAAGCGGTCCAAGCCTTGGTACCGATTCGGCACGTTCTCGTTCATCCGTGCTGATGTGTCCATCACGATGAGCTTCCCAAGGCCATGTCGCTGTGCGATCTGGAAATCGTTCGGATCGTGTGCAGGGGTGACCTTCACAATGCCCGTTCCGAACTGAGGGTCGACGTATTCATCCGCGACGATGGGGAGCTTGCGGCCCACGATCGGCAAAATGGCGTTCGTTCCCACCAAGTGTGTGTAGCGCTTGTCTTTCGGGTTGACCGCCAGGGCCGTGTCGCCGAGCATCGTTTCCGGTCGCGTCGTCGCCACAACGACTGACCGGTCAGAGTTTTCCAGTGGGTATCGCACGAACCACAGGTGCCCTTTCGTTTCCGAGTGCTCGACCTCGTCGTCGCTGATTGCCGTATGATCCTTCGGACACCAGTTGACGATGTAATTGCCCCGGTAGATCAATCCTTTGTTATAGAGTCGGATAAATATTTCCTGTACGGCATTCGAGAGGCCTTCATCCATCGTGAAGCGCTCGCGCTCCCAGTCGCAGGAGCAGCCAAGCTTTCGCAGTTGCTTGATGATCGTGCTGCCGTATTCTTCCTTCCATTGCCAGACTCGCTCGAGAAATTGTTCTCGTCCGAGGTCGTGTCGAGTTTTGCCCTCCTTCAGGAGCATCTTCTCGACCACGTTCTGTGTCGCGATGCCTGCATGATCGGTGCCTGGAATCCAGCAGGCCTCGTACCCCTGCATGCGCTTCCACCGGATGAGAATGTCCTGAATCGTGTTGTTCAGGACGTGGCCCATCGTGAGGATCCCGGTGATGTTCGGGGGAGGGATGACGATCGTGTACGGCTTTTTCGCGGGATTCGCGCGCGCGTGGAACAAGCCATGCTGTTCCCAGTAAACTTGCCATCGTTCCTCCGCTTCACGAGGAGGGTAGGTCTTCGGAAGTGAAATCCGTTGTGTATCCGTCGTGTTTTTCCTCATAGGAGATTGCTATCACTCCAGGACAAGGCTGAGCGCCGTCGTGAGCCTCAGGATGTCATGATTTACTAGATAATGAGTAGGATGAGCGGGCGTAGCTCCTTTCGTGCGATGGCGTCAACAGCGTCCCAAAGGCGACCTGTGACTTTCATGCTAACGAATAGAACGAAATGTTCTTGTGAGTGTCGTTTGATTCCCGACCCTGTCGAGGACCGAAATGAGGAGCCTATGGGATCCCTTTCCAAAAGGTTTTTTCGGAGCGTACATCACGCGGTGTGTTTCCTCCTCGTACTCAGGAATCATTAGTTCATCATCAATATACATTTCTATCGCGTCAGCATCAACACCCGACCGATCGTCGCTTAATCGGAATGAGATTTCCGCGGTTCGGGATGTGCGAATTCGAAGGCTGTGTATCTTTGGCGCCTCAAGATCTTCCTGGAGAGCGACTTCCCCAAGAGTCCGTTGGACCGTGGTTGAGACCGTTCGCGCAATAGAATCTTTCTCTGAGCGCACGAACTGCCATTTGCCCCCTGATCGAATGTACAGGCCAACTTTTTCAAAGCGCTTGAACTGCTCTCCCACCTTCAGTGTGACTCGAACACCCGAGTTGAGGAGCTGATCGTCGGGGAGCAGAGCATAGGTCGTTCTCCCTGCCGTTTCCTGCTTCTCGACTCGGCAGAAGACCGTCTCGTACGTTGCTTGGGGGAGCGCGGTAAGGACCAGATCTCCGTCGTCGTACACTGTGAGCGCATCCTCGCGAGGAGCGATCGGATAGACTGTGAAGTCCTCCTCCGCCTCCGTCCACGAGCCATTGACCTCTGCCCGAGCTCGGAGACGAATGGGTCCCGTCACTTCATCGAATGGCCGAAACGCACCGGAATACTCGCGCTCGTTTCGCGCACGAAGGATGAGCTGCGAGACTTGTCCCGACTGATAAACCTGGAGGAGAGGGACAGCCGTAAAATGACCGTCGGTTGCGACAGTGACGACGACAAAATCTCTGACAAATTTTTTTTCGATCGTGATTGATCGGTTGTCCACTGTCGGTTTCCGCAAGAAATAAAAGTAGGGAGCCGAACGGGTACCCCATTGGTCCTCCGCAACGATTTTCAGGAGGTCGAATGTTTGTCGTAAGGGCGGCATCTGCCAGCTCTTAGTGGCGGCATCGGTTCTTCTGCGGTCGAACGTGGACGTGACCCACGCCTTCTGCGCCAGAGACCGTCCAGACAGATGGATCCTTTTAACGTGGTTCGGTTCCTCGAACTCGAGTACCAGTGGCGAATACGACTCTACGACTCGCACGGATGGTCGATGGTTCAAGATCAGCGTGCCGCGCAGCTCCGTGCTGTTTCCTTCGATGTCTGTGCAAACGATCCGAAACGGGTGCGGTCCCGCCTTAAACCGATGCGTGCTCAGCACTCCCGCGGAGGCTCCCCCTGGGTTGTACCATCCGAGACCATCCCCTGGCTCGACGTACAGTTTTCGGTATCGTCGGCGGTGTTGGGCGAGAAGAGGCCAGTCAAAGTGCAGCGCGACCTGTTTTGTCTGTCGCACGAGGATGCGATTGTATTCACACGCAAACAGGCGTTCATCGTCGACGAAGAGCTCGACACGGTGAATTCCCACATTGCGCCATGACCCGTCCAATCGGTCCCGCGCTTCGACGGCAAGACCGATGTCTCCCGTAGCGTAGAGAGGCGACGACAACTCGTACAGATTTTTACTCTTTCGTTTCGCGGTAAAGACCTTCGGCTCGTGGTCGCCTCCAACCGTCGAGTGTGAGTTGAGTGGCGAAGCTGCTAACCTCCGAATGATCGGCGGTGTTTTGTCAACGGGACGAAGGGTTTGGAACAACAGGGGGTTGAGAGGATTAAAGTTCTGATCGCGAATCTCGAAGTGGAGATGTGCCGAACCCCTGCCGGTGTCACCTGTGAACGCAATGAGCTCGCCCTTGCGGACGATGATGTCCCCAGGGTCGAATCGGTGCCGAACCGCATACTTCCCCTCTCGCTGCTGAAGTTCTTCCACGACGGAGTTGATGAGGTCGTTGAACATTTTGAGGTGAGCGTAGACACTCACATAGCCGTTCGGATGCTGGAGGAATACCACTTTTCCGTAGCCGGACGGTGAAACCTCAACGGAAGCAACAAATCCATGTTCCGCGGCGTAGACAGGGTATCCGGTACGATTATTGGTGCTGATGTCGATACCGCCGTGAAAATGCGTGCGCCGGAACTCCGCGAACGAAGAGTTAATCCGCCTGCTTGCGTTCGTTGGCCAGATGGGCTGGAAGGAGCTGTCGACGGTCGCATCGACCGAGCGCACGTCATGGACGTCTCGGTCACTAGGCGTGACTTCATCGAACAGGACTGGAGATATGCTCACTATCTTCCATAGTGGTAAACCAAGAGCTAGTAGTATGGCGGCAGCGGAAACGACCCGTGGCATGCGTTGCATAAGATAGTTACCGGACGTAGCACCTCAAGGTGATGAGTCCCTCGAGTTTTGCTGTCAGACCGTTTCCGGACGTGACAGGGCTGACACCTTCAGGAGTTCCTGTGAAAATGACATCCCCTCGTTCCGGCGTAAAGATCTCTGAGACATACGAGATGATAGAATCGATTCCGAAAATCATGTCTTTGGTGTTCCCTCGTTGACGCGACTGCTGATTGACGTTGGGCGAGAAATTCAAGTTCTGCGGGGTGCGAATTCTTTCTGTGGAGACGATTTCGGAAATGGGAGTAGAAGTGTCGAATCCTTCCGCAACGCTCAAGGGCAGTCCTTTTTTCTTCAATTCGAGTTGCACCTCCCGAAACGTCATGCCAAGACCAGTTCCACAAGCCAACGCATAATCGCGAATCGAATTAGAATGGATGTTCTTGCCCTCTCTACCCGTCACGACAACGAAATTGACTTCATGATCGAGTTTTTTCCGGCACTTCGGACATCATTTCTCTCGCGTATTCGCGGTAATACAATCCGAGACAAACGATCTTTCCTACGGAGATTTGTTCATCGGTAGCCGGACAATAGACAGTCTTCATGGAGGCCCACTCGCAAAATTTCATACAATATAAGGCAGATCTTTCTGATTTTCAAGGGGAAAAGACAGCGCTCTAGTTGCAAATGGGGATTGAGCGAAAGCGCATTCATTTAAACCGATGCTGCAGATGTATTGCTTTTTTCCCCTAAATCGTTTACCTTAGGCACGTTCAAACAACGACCCCCCGAAAAAATGTCCCCCGCTAGGTATAAGTCTGTCGGTGTGGATGTTGCAGCCGGCGAGCGTTTGATACAGAGAATCGGACCGACTGTGTGGTCGACTTTTTCCCGATGTGTACATACTTACATCGGAGCTTTTGGCGCGCTCTTCTCAGCAAAATTTAGCGAATATTAACACCTGGTGCTTGTTTCAAGCATCGATGGAGTGGGAACGAAGTTGACGGTCGCGTTCCTCCCTCGACAGGCATGACACTGTGGGTCAGGACCTTGTGAATCTTTGTGCGAATGATGTGTTGGTTTGTGGGGCGAGGCCTTTGTACTTCTTGGACTTTTTCGGGGCGGGCAGGTTACGACTTGAGGTGGCTGAGCAAGTGATCGCCGGATTAGTGAAATCGTGCAAGGAGAACGGTTGTTCGTTGGTTGGTGGGGAGACAGCGGAGCTTCCGGGTCTGTACGAAGATGGGGAGTACGACCTCGCCGGTGTGGTCGTTGGTGTCGTGGAGAAGAGGAAGATCATCGACGGTCGAAAGATCCGCAGGGGCGACGTTCTCATCGGACTACCGTCGACTGGCCTCACACCAACGGCTATTCCCTCGCCCGTGTGGTTTTGTTGGAGCACTTCAAAGCGAATCGACACGTTGACGAGTTCGGCTGTACCGTCGGCGAGGAGCTTTTGAAGGTCCATCGTTCGTACTTGAATTCCGTTATGGCAATTTGGAACCTCTATTCCATCCATCGACTTTCCCACATTACCGGCGGCGGTATCGAGGGGAACACGAAACGCATTCTACCCAAGCAACTCAAGCCTAAGGTCGACTGGAAGTCCTGGCAAAGGCCCCCTGTGTTCAAGGTTATTCAGTGCCTTGGGAAGGTGCCAGAAAACCACATGCGGAGGACGTTCAACCTCGGTGTGGGTTTGGTGATGGCAATCGGTCGTCGCGATGTGGACGGCGTACTCCGCTCGCTTTCGATCCTTCAAGAGCGACCGTGGGTCATGGGCGAGGTGGTGTGAGTTTCGTCATATCCTGTGTGGCTGCCCGACTGTAGATTCGACTAGATTCGATCGTGGCTAATAAGAAGACGATATTCGATTCAGCTTCCCCGGAAGGCTTGGGCCTCACCGCTGAGGAGATGAGGACACGGCTTCTTGACGCTCAGGGCTTCTCAACGCGCGTCAGCACACTGACGGAGATTGCTCTCGAGATCGACGCGGCGCGTTCGCGTGAAGACATTCTCAAAGTTCTTCGTAATCAGTCGAAGTGGCTGGTCGAGTACGATTGCTCCATCATCGCACTGCTCAACCGGCCCCAGAGCCACTACATTGTCAATTCATTGTCCACTCTGACGGATTCCCTCGACATTTCCCACAAGGACTTCAGTATCGATGAGGGGATGCTGGGGTGGGTCATCAAGCATCAGTCCCCGATCATCGTCGACCTGGAGTCTGCTCCCTCCTTCCATCAGCAGCTCGAAGGAAAGTGGCAGCAGGCAGGCATGCGCACGCTTCTCATCGTCCCTTTACGGACGGGAAGTGATATCCTTGGCTCTCTCTGCTTCGGGTCCTCGAAACAGGGCGCGTATGCGGATCAGGACCTCTGGATTGCGCACCTCTTGAGCCTGGAGGTAGCAATCGCACTCAAGAACAGCACGTTGTTTGAGGATGCCAAAAAGCGGTTGAACCAGATCGAGCTCGTCAATGAGGTTGCAAGCAAACTCAATCGCACGCTGGAGCTTGAGGAGCTGCTGAATTCTGCAGCGGAGGCGGTCCAGAAGACCTTCAACTACTTTGACGTTACGATCTTCCTCGTCAACAGCGAGCAGGATGAGTTGACTCTCGTCGCCCACTCGGGTAGTTACATTGACTTCTTGCCCCATGGCTACAAGCAGAAACTGTCGCAAGGGGTCGTCGGCTGGGTGGTCACCCGTGGTGAGAAGCTCCTGATCAATGACGTCTCTCTCGACCCTCGCTATCTCGCCTATATCTACCACAACACCAATTCCGAACTGGCGGTGCCGATCAAAGTCGACGGCGACGTAGTCGGGGTGCTCAACGTTGAAGACACAAAGCTCCACGCGTTTGATGAGACGGACGCGACAGTGCTCGAGACGCTCTGTGAGCAGATCGGTGTTGCCATCAAGAGAGCGCGACTGTACGATGAACTCAAGCGAGCCAACATGAAGTTGACGGAACTTGACAAGATGAAGTCCGAGTTTCTCGGGATCGTGTCGCACGACTTTCGGAGTCCGCTGTCGAGCATCGTGCTTGCCGCCAAGTCGTTGCTGAGAAACAAAGATGGCGGTCGGAACGAACGAGTGAATGAATACCTCTCTATCATCATGGAGCAAGCAAATCGGCTGGCTCAGCTTGCGGAGGATACGCTCTCGATCACCCGGATGGAGGCAGGACGCCTCTCGTACCACTTCAACATCGTGAATGTCGAGCGTCTCATCCAGGATGCGATCGCGATGGTCCGATTTTCGAGTCTCCACACGCTTGCCCTTAACGTCGACTCCAAGGTCTCCTACATCAAGGGTGACCAGACGAAGCTTCGTCAGGTGATCCAAAATCTCGTCTCCAATGCGGTGAAGTACTCCCCGAAAGGCGGGACTGTCTCCATCACGGTCGCGGAGTCTTCCAGCGACGAAATTATGGTTACGGTCTCGGACGACGGGATGGGGATTCCGTCGGAACAGCTCGATAGACTGTTTCATAAATTCTCACGTGTGGATATGGCTGGGGCCCGAGAGATCAAGGGTTCGGGGCTCGGCCTCTGGATATGCAAAGAGGTCGTTGGTGCCCACGGGGGACGCATCTGGGTTGAGAGCGAGCTCGGCAAGGGCAGCACCTTTAAGTTCAGCTTGAAAAAAGCGCAACAGTAGTGGCGTGGAGGTCCAAAGTGCAAGATTTGAGAAGATTTTGATGTCCAGGATAATGCGGCTGTGGATCAGCAGTATTCCTACATCTCCAGCAATTTTGAGCGGAAGCTCCGATCGGTCGGGCGTCGGATTCCGTTCCTTCGGGATGCCGTCGCCCTCTATCGGTTTATGACCGACCCGCGGGTTGCGTGGCACAATAAGGGGCTCGTGATTGCGGCACTTGCCTACGTTATCGATCCCCTAGATGCCATCCCCGACGTTGCACCGATCGTCGGTCTTCTGGACGATTTCGGAGTGATTGCGCTCGTCGTTCGTCACATCGGCAAGAAGCTCAAACCCTACTATGGGTAACTCTTTGCACGCTGCACTGAATGCAAAGACGTTCTGACCTTTGAATCTGCTTCTCCGGCCGTGTTGCTAACCGTCACCGGGTTGCACGACGGACGGCAAACCCACCACATCGATCACTCCGTTGAACATCCTCTTGACTATCTTCTCGTGGTGTACCAGGGCCTGCAACATTATCATGGAGTCGCCATGCGAACATGAGCACGATACTCCATGCGGTCTTGCCGCCAGGAGTGTTTTAGCGCTACGGTTACTCTGTTCAAATGTTTGTTGTAGTATTCGAATCCTGAAGAACCCCCGCCTTTTGTCTTCAGTCTCCTTCACACCTTCGTTGTTTAGTGGCACGGTTTTTTTCTTCGGGGCGCGGGGCAGTTCACTTGCCGCCACGCTGGGAATCAGACGTGACCAAGTCCGCTTCCGGAAGGGAGGCCACGGTGGTTTTAGAACAGCTTTATCTGTGCGCTGATTTGGATGTCTAAAACCCTTACACCAATTGAGCTCATTTCACTCTACCCCTCTCGCGTCTGTGAACTGATGAAGGCATGAGTGTGAGCAAGGCGAGCAGCTGACACGAACGGATTATTCAGGAAACTTGACCTACCTATCTTTCAACATTGCTGGGGGTGTTGGTCCCTGCGCTCGACCACGATTCTCAAGATCGGAGCAGTCAGCGCATCAACACCATTTTGTTGATATCGTTAAACTTCTCCTCTCTGCCTGATGTCGCGGTGAGGCGATAGAGATACACGCCACTACTTGCTGTTTTACCGAACTGATTCCTGCCGTCCCAAATCACAGCGTAATAACCTGCCTCCCTGAAATCATCAACTAATGTTTTCAACTCTCTGCCAAGCATATCATACACAACAACCTTGACGTAACCAGCTTCAGGGAGTTGATAACGAATATGTGTCACGGGGTTGAAGGGATTTGGATAGTTTTGATACAACGCATATCCGTCAAGAACCTTTTCATTTTCTTTTCGGCTCAACACGTTGTCCGAAGTGAAAAACTTAGCCGTATCCGAACTCGTCGTCAGTTGCCCGTCGGTAGCCAGGACGTGCCACTGGTACGATTCTGCCGCCCGTAACTGGCTCATCACGTCGAGTGACAGCGAGGTATCACTCAATCCGGTCAAAGTAGTATCGAAGTTGGATCCCGTCAATCGAAATAGATAACGAACAGTATCGATGGGATCCGGATCGGTAGACGCCTCCCAATGAAATGCAACCGGAACGGGAGGGAATACCAACTGGAGAATCTCTCCATGAACAGGTTCGAGCAGGGTGAAAATCTCCGGTGCATCGTTCACATCTAACACTGTGAGCACGTAGGATTGCATAGCCGTGCTTCCCCGATTATCGCTCGCCTGAACGGCTACTCCATGTTCTCCCACGTCGGCATTCCGCGGAGCGCCGCGGATAGTGCCCATCGAAGTGTCGATTGCCAGGAATGCCGGAGCGACAGTGAGGCTATATGATAGGGGATCTCCTTCGGGATCGAGCGCGAGGACTTGATACTCATAAATTTGATCTTGCAGAGCGGTCAACGGGGGCCGAGAGGTGATCACTGGTGGAGCGTTAACGATCACTTGTCCGGAAATACCGACGGCGGGTATACCCCCTGGGGGATCAGACCCATTCCGAAGGTCCAGGGCTGTGATCTCTATCTGACTGGTACCTGCTGCTAACGCGGTAAAGTGAATCGAAAAGAGCACACCGGAGCCGCTGACTGTGCTGAGGCCGAGAATCGCTTGCTCTACTGTGACCGTGTTGGTACCAGAGTTCGCCGGCGGATTTGAAAAGAACGCGATGTTACCTCCGTTCCGAGCGAGAAAATCTCCCGCAGTGACCCCAGCATACTGAAGAAGGGAGTTTGCGAAAGCGATCGTCACACGAGCTGCGTGGAGATCTGTGACGTTCTTGACTGAAATCTCGAGTGTGAGTGGGTCTGACAGCGAGACGGTCATCGAAGGAGGATCAACAGTCACCGTTGTCGTTTGTGCCCGGGATGCAAGCTCAGAAAGCAGCAGGAAAGCAATGAGGATTATGAGCGTGGACCGTATCTTGAATCGATGCATGCCAGTAGGAGCGAGGAAATCTTTTTGCGGCACCGATCTCGGTACCAATGCGTTTGGACAAATTCCAGATCTCGAGTTGTCATCGTATCAGCAGCAGCTTCTTGACATCCAAGAATTCGCCCGCATGCATCCGATAGAAGTACACGCCGGACGAGACGAATTGTCGAAGCATGTCCGTTCCGTTCCAATGGATACGGTAGTGACCTGCATTTTTCTCTTCGTTCACCAGCACTGCAATTTTCTCGCCGACAATGTTGTACACCGAGATCTCCACTTGTACATTCTGAGGTAATTGATACTCGATCGTCGTCATCGGATTGAATGGGTTTGGATAATTTTGGTTCAGCGCGAACGTCGTCGGGATAGTCGCAGCGGCCTTCTCGATCGATTTGTCAAACGTGACAGCGATTTTGGCGTTGTTGCTGTCGCGTGCCTTTGCGAAGTGAATTCCGACCGCGTGGCTGGCCAACTTACTCAGTTCCTTAAAAATTATGTAGGCAAAGATCCCTTCCCGAGATAATGCGACGTGGTCTAAGCCGATGACTGCAGCATCAATCCTTACGGTGTTTCCATCCGCCTTCGCGGCAAGGAAGCAATAGTCTCGATCAAGCTCGCCGACTTTCTCTACCCCTCCGTATTTCAATGATGATGACGGATACGTGAGCGTTATACTCAATGCGCGGACGTCGTTCACCTTCCCTGCAATCAGAAGTGGAACGCGCACAGTGTGTTCTTCGGTCATCTCCGGTGTCTGGGTAGCAAAAATCACCGACTCTTGGTGCTCTTTCCCCAACTGACCTACGGCGGATTTCCCGTACCCGATCGCGAATATCACGAGGTCTTCAAAACCAATTTCGCCGTCCGGTGTCGGCATTGCGAAGTAACCGCCGCTTGCATTCGTGGGACCGATGTCGAATTTCGCTTTGTAAGCTGATGATGAGTCAGCACTCTTGCTAAAGTACGCCAGGGAAAACGGCACGAGATCATCGAAGCCTACCCTTCCGTCACCGGTCGTTGCGGTATCCGCAGAGGCGGCGAAATCCCCGAGATAAAATTTCACCGCACCGGGATGTGTGGTGACAAAGACGCTCTGCTGTGAATCAGCGACAGCATCATAGGACCGGAAATCAGTTCCGGACAACACGATCGCGTTATATCCTGGTTGAATGATCGTGAAATTCAATTTCGCCAAATACGTTCCGATTGAGGGCGTCACGTTTTCGTTAATCAAACTGGCCGTATTGATCTTCACTAGTCCGGCAGAGACGAGTGTATCTCGATAGAAGCCCTCTGTACCGTCCGCACCAAACAGATTTCCTTTTTCAAATGTCAGCGACGCTCCTGATGCATCCCAGCCGACGAAGAATTCGGCTGCTTTTAGCGGTTCGCCCCCTGGATTGGGTGCCACGTACAGCGACAAGGTTGGTGCTGTGTATGCCCAATCATCCGCCGCGAACGTCGCACCAGTGCTCATCCCAACCTTTGGATAAGCGACTGTATGTTCCTCATTGGCGTCCACCGGATCGTTTGTGACAAACACGTCCAGTGGGTTTGACGGATTTACAAACGCAAAGGTTGTGAAGTGATTAATCGCAAACACGACTGTCTCAGTGAGTGAGTCATACCGAGCCGGGAATGCAACCCATTGGCCTGTCTCGGGGCTGAAATACATGACGGTGGTGGTGGATGAGAAATTCGAGGCTGTGCTGACATCGAGTGTAACGTCAACGTGAAAGGTGTAATTCGTCAGACCGGTGGCACCGATTTCTAGGTAGAGCGGCGCGACCGTTCCTGCGTTGATGGGTGGATCCGGGATGCCCTGCGGCTTTGTGGGAGAACGAACTACGGTAACTGTTGATGCACTCGTGTTCGGTGGGAGGGACGCGAAGCTCATGGTGAGCCCGGCGGAGCGAAATTCCACCAGTGGGTTCGCCGTGGTCACGGCTTGCTGCTCCGGCTTGCCTGTCCAGGGATCATAGTTCGCGCTGCCGTTGATTGTTGAAATGATGTCTGTTTCAACGGACGAGCCCCACCAGTTATATCGAGCATCGACAATGTCGGTCGACAGGTTGTTGAGATTCCATGTGAGATTATTCGCGATGGTGTTCGAATGCACTGCGATGCTCGTGGCGTTACCCTCGAGTTCAATTCCGATCTCGTTGTTTTCGATCGTGTTCCGTGAGACGGTTACCCCCACAGGACTGATCAGCTTCAATCCGATGGGACTGTTTGAGAACGTGTTGCGGTCCACCTCAAATTTCCCAGTTACAGTAAGGTTGGAAGAATTTAATCGCAACCCAGTGCGGGCGTTCCCCCAGAACGTGTTGCCGATAATGCTGACATTGCGGACGGATGCATTGGAAACGATCATGCCCTCGCTAAAGGAGTTCGTAAATCGGTTATTCTGAACCACGACATTGGCTCCAGCGAGATCGCTGATTGCCAGAGGGCCTCCGACGACGTCATTTTCTTGAAAGGTGAGGGTAGTTGTCAGAGGGCCAAATCCAATCGTGCTGAGCGTGCTGTCCGGACCGGATACGTCGGTCACTCTGTTTCGCGAGAACACAGCAGTCGCGCCGCGACTGATGAGAATGATGGGGTTCGAGAAGTCTCCGAAGGCATAGCCACCATTTACGATGGTGTTGATGATCGTGGTGGAACCCACGGCGTCCGAGTGGATGAGCGTCGTGCGTGTGCCGATGTCTAACTTGAATCCATCGATGGTGACGTCGATAGCGGCCGAGTCGATGGTAATCTTCTGGACGACCGACTCTCCGCCGACTCGGGAACGAGCGTCGGCGCTGGCCTGCATGCCTCTCAGCGTGAGATTCTTGCCGATGTTGAGTTCCTCGCTAAAAATTCCCTCTGCTACTTCGAGAGTCTGTCCAGTGCCCGCTCTGTCGATTCCCAGCTGGATGCTTCCAAAAAATGCGTCGGTGGTCGTGTTGCGGACGATAAGTCCCTCGACTTCACTCAATGAGTTTTGAGGGCGTGAATCATTGTGAGCGACAAAATCGTTTGCATTGTTATCAGTGTCTAATCCGTTTCCCGCGAATGCGTCGATCCCCCCGTCCCCTAATGTCGATGGAGTGGAGCTTGATCTGGCTTTCCGCTCGATGCTGCCGTTGGTCACTGGGTTCGGCGCAGCAATTCCCTCTCGGTCCGTTGCTGCACCCATTGCGACTTTGTCTACGACGGACACCCCTGCGTCGCTATAAAGGATAACCGTGTTGTCAGTCGCGAGTCGTTGGCTCGTTGAATAGAGCACATCCGGCAGAATCATTTCGTGAGCCATCGTGTCGTACTCGGCCGACGCAATGAGCAAGAACCCGCGGGCTGGAATGCTGACGGCAGGAAAGGAGGTCAGGAGGTTGCTCTCGGTACCGCTGGACGTTTTTCTGGCCAACCGCCAATCGGCGAGGTTCACGGGAGCGGAAGTGGGGTTGTACAGCTCCACAAACTCATCTTGAGTGCTCGTTCCCGCAATCTGGACCTCGCTGATCACGACGTGCTGTGCCGTTTGCGCAACAGCAGAGATACTAAAGAGAATGGAACTCGCGATGACGGCGAGGCATCTCGTTGTCCTTGCTTTCGATTTAGGGGAAAGAGTGTTGAAATATTTTGGTGAACTGCGTGGATGGAAATTTCGGTGTTTCATCTCGGCACACTGCAAGCAGTCTTCTCAGAGAGGCTCGATGCCATACTGTGGTGCGAATATATCTCGATGTGGAGGCAGTGTCAACAATGGATGATTGACCTAGATGGAGAGGGTGAGATTTTGGCTTGCTGCCTTGACATTGGATGCCAATCTTGTTATATTTTTTTCCAGTTTTGCTTGAACCTTCCGCGTTTTCTTTGTCATATCAAGTCGTTCAGCGATAGTATGGCGACGACATCAGATTTCAGAAGGGGAATGACCATTCGTTTGGATGGTGAGCTCTTCGCACTGGTTGAATTTCAACACGTGAACCCGGGCAAGGGGGGAGCCTTTGTTCGGACGAAGTTGAAAAACCTCAAAACTGGTCGAGTTGTTGACAATCGATTCCGGGCGGGAGAAACCATTGATGCTGTTCGGATCGAACGGAAGAAATTTCAGAATCTGTACCGGGACGCCGCGGGATATGTCTTCATGGACCAGGAGACGTTCGAGCAATTTACGATCCCCGAGGATGAGATTGGCAAGGGGGCGAAATTCCTGAAGGTGAACGAGGAAATCGAGATTCTCTTCGACGGGACGGAAATAATAGATATCGAGCTGCCGGTCTCAGTGGAGCTGAGGGTGAGTGACACCGTACCGGGTGTGAAGGGGGACACGGCGACAGGTGGGTCCAAACGCGCGACGCTGGAGACGGGGACCGTTGTGCAGGTACCGCTCTTCATCAATGAAGGGGACCTGATTCGGGTGAACACGCGTTCAGGGGAGTATGTTGAGCGAGTGAAGGCGGCCTAAGACCCAAACGAACTCCCGGGAGAAATGCGCATTCAGCATGGAGGATACTAAACGGAGAGCGACCATGAACCTAGCTTACATCAAGAAGTTGATGAAGCTGGTTGCGGACAGTGGTGTGGATGAACTCGAGATCGAGGAGGAGGGAAAAAAAATCCGCATTTCGAAGAGCCGCTATAACAGTACTCCTTACACTCTAGGGACAGCTCCTCCAGCGCAGTATTTCGTTCCCGCTCCGAACGCCAGCGGACCTACACCAGCTGGACCCATCCCTGCACCAGCGGAAGCGGCACCTGAGGCTGCGAAAGAACTCGAAAAACCCTTTCACGAAATCCGCTCACCGATCGTTGGCACATTCTACCGCGCTCCCGCACCTGATGCTGAGCCGTACGTAGAGGTTGGCAGTATGGTTCAGCCAGGGACCGTTCTCTGCGTCGTGGAGGCCATGAAGCTGATGAACGAGATCGAGTCGGATGCTGCGGGACAAGTGGTGAAGATCTTCGTGGAGAACGCTCAACCGGTGGAATACAACCAAGTCTTGTTTCACGTTGAACCGTCCTAAAACCTTTCATTTCCTCTGAGATCTTACCATCCTGGCTGTCAGCAATTCCTGGAGGATATTCGTTGTTCAAGAAAATCTTAATTGCAAATCGAGGTGAAATCGCCCTCCGCATCATACGAGTGTGCCGAGAGCTTGGGATCAAGTCCGTCGCTGTCTACTCTGTGGCCGATCAGTACTCCCTTCCTGTCAAGTTTGCGGACGAAGCTGTGTGTATTGGTGCTTCGTCGAGCAGGGACAGTTATCTGAATATTCCTCGGATCATCGCGGCAGCAGAAATCACGAACGCGGACGCAATCCATCCCGGATATGGATTTCTTGCCGAGAATGCTAGCTTTGCAGATATCTGTGCGTCCACAGGAATTATCTTCATTGGACCGAAGCCCGACACGATTGCGGCAATGGGAGACAAGGCCCTGGCGAAATCCACGATGCAGAAAGCTGGTCTTCCTGTTATTCCGGGCAGTAAGGGGGTCGTCAAGGACTTTAATGCCGCATCGGACATCGCCCGTTCGATCCGATACCCGGTTGTACTGAAGGCGGTTGCGGGTGGCGGCGGGCTCGGTATGCGGATTTCCCGGGGGCCCAAGGAATTAGAGAAACTTTTTCAGACGGCGCAGCGAGAAGCTGATGCGTCCTTTGGTAATCCCGACCTGTATGTCGAAAAGTACCTCGAGCAAGCCCGGCATATTGAGATCCAGGTGGTCGGCGACCAGTACGGCAAAGTCCTCCACATGGGTGAGCGCGATTGCTCCATCCAGCGGCGGCATCAGAAGCTGATTGAGGAATCTCCGTCACCGATCGTGACTGAGGAGATCCGTGAAGCGATGGGCGCGGCTGCGGTGAAAGGAGCGATGAGCGTAAACTATGAGGGTGCGGGCACGGTCGAGTTTCTGGTAGACAATAACAAGAAGTTTTATTTCATGGAGATGAATACGCGGATTCAGGTGGAACATCCCGTCACCGAAGAAGTGACCGGTCGTGACCTCATCAAGCTGCAGATTCGGCTGGCTGCAGGCGAGCGGCTGGACATCAGGAAGGTAAAACCGGTCGGTAGTGCAATCGAATGTCGCATTAACGCAGAAGATCCGTACCATGACTTCCGTCCGTCGCCGGGAAAGATCACCGGTTTTCACATGCCAGGCGGTTTCGGGGTTCGCACGGACACGCACTGCTACGCAGGCTACGAGATACCCCCATACTACGATTCACTCATCGCAAAGCTGATCGTGTACGGGCACACCCGGGAAAGTGCCATCGACAAAATGATCAGTGCCCTCGACGAATTTGTCATAGAAGGAGTGCACACGACGATTCCCTTCCATCTCAAGGTCATCCAGGACGAAAACTTCCGGAAGGGGACGTTTGACACAACCTTCGTCGACCGTTTCGATTTCAAGGATTGATGACAATGGCCGCATAGGTAATGCGTGCGGTGCTCGCTGTTTAAGAATGAAACGACACCCCGACTGTGTCGGGGGAGGAAGGTCACAAAGGTGCACAGAGCGAAAGTGCTGAAACGATCACTCTCGTCGTGGTTATGAAGTCATATGTCCTCTGTGCACTCCGTGTTCTCTGTGGTAACCGTCTTTTACATTTACATTGTTGAACGACAGACCTGCGTGCCATGCGATGGCTGATGCGAGGGGAGACGGGGTTCAGAGAGATGCACAGAGAGTAAATGCTGAATCGAAATCTCGCATAGCTTCCAGCAAAGGAATCCTGAATGAATTTCCCGGAAAACCTCCGTTACACGAAAGAACACGAGTGGATCAGAATGGAAGGAGACATCGGTATCGTCGGAATCACTGACTATGCACAGAGTGAGTTGGGAGACGTCGTCTACCTTGAATTCCCAGCCGTGGGGACGAAGGTCGAACAGGGCAAATCGTTCGGTACCATCGAAGCAGTCAAAGCAGTCTCCGACCTGTACTCGCCAGTCTCCGGTGAGGTCGTGGAGGTGAATGGAGAACTTCACGACAAACCGGAGCTCGTCAACCAGCACCCGTACGAAGGTGGTTGGATGATCAAAGTGAAGGTCCAGCATCGCTCGCAGCTGGACGTTCTGCTCGAGGTGGCTGCGTACAAGAAACTCATCGGTCAGTAAGAAATCCATTCTTCAGTAAGGAATTCGGATGCCGTTCACATCGAACACGGACGCTGATCGAGCAGCGATGTTGGAGGCCATCGGCGTGAACAGCTTAGAGGAGCTTCTTCAAAACATTCCTCCAGAAATTCGCCTCAAGGATGGTCTTAACCTTCCGGAAGCTCTCTCCGAATATGAGGTAGTCAAAGAACTCCGGGAGATGTCGAGTCGAAACAAAAACGTCAACGATGTGATTTCGTTCGTCGGCGGGGGTGTGTACGACCATTTCGTACCCTCGGTCGTGGGGGCAGTCATCAATCGGTCCGAATTTTCCACAGCCTACACTCCGTACCAGGCGGAAGTCAGTCAAGGGACGCTCCAAGCGATGTACGAATACCAGACGATGATTTGCAACCTGACCGGGATGGACGCGGCGAATGCCTCGATGTACGACGGAGGCAGTGCGTTGGCAGAGGCATGCCTCCTTGCTGCAGGACATACCGGCCGGAATGAGATCTTGATCGCCGGGAAAGTTCATCCGTATTATCTGGACGTGGTGAGGACATACTGTCGAGGACAGAAGTTTGCCCTGAAGCACACGGGACTTGCTGATGGTGTGGCGAACATCGATGATGTGCGGAAAGCTGTGACATCAACCACGGCAGCGGTCATCGTACAGCAGCCGAACTTCTATGGGTGCCTGGAGGACGTGTTTGAATTGGAAAGGATCGCACATGCACGGGGAGCCCTGTATGTGGTGGTTGCGGATCCAATTTCGCTCGGAATCCTCGCTCCTCCTGGAGAGTACGGTGCTGACGTTGTGGTAGGGGAAGGTCAGGGACTGGGAATCGGTCTGAGTTTCGGAGGCCCGTATCTTGGCATTTTTGCAGTGAAGGGCCCTCTTCTTCGAAAAATGCCCGGTCGACTTTCTGGCATCACAACTGATCGAGAGAGCAACCGTGGATTCGTCCTGGCTGTTCAGACACGTGAGCAGCACATCCGGCGCGAGAGGGCGACGTCGAACATCTGCACCAACGAGGGATTGATGATGCTGGCCGCGTGTGTGTACCTCTCGTTGATGGGAAAGCAGGGGATACAGGAAGTGGCTCAGCTCTGCCTGCAGAAAAGCCATTACCTCGCAGAGCGTCTCTCCGCAGTTCATGGTTTTCGTCTCAGGTATCATCAACCATTCTTTAAGGAATTCGTCCTCGAAACAGCCTTCCCACCGAACGTTCTCGTCGAGAAGTTGCTCTCCTCTAACATTGTTGCTGGTGTTGATCTGTCTCGTTTTGGGGAGGATGAATCAGGACTCCTCATCGCCGTGACCGAGAAGCGGACGAAAGGCGAGATGGATCAGTTCGTTAAGGCTGTCCAGACGATGTAGACCGCACGTTCTGGTCTCGTTGTTAGTGCACCATCCCCAACCATTGGATGATGTCCCCCGATGAACCGCACTCTATAGTGGTTCCACGTCGTTCAGCTATCCCACGTCGAGGTTTTTGATTACACGCTTACCCTTTTGGTGATTTGAACTCTCCGCGTACTCTGTGTTCCCTAGTCGCCTACCTTTCAGGAGACTGCTGCTTAGAGGCCGGTCCTTCTTGTTTTGAAAACGATGAACAATGAAGTGTAGAATCACTTGGTGGAACCCTCACCTCGATCCCCTCTCACGGTCGGGAGATGGGTAACCTGACGAAATCTGGATGGGATGAGGGTCGTTGATGCATTGTGACCTCCAAATCGGAGCCTTTTGAAATGTTGATCAAGACGACACGAAGACAATTCAAGTGATGTTCAGATTTCTCTGCGGCCTCTGTGTTCTCCGTGGTTATTCTGTTTTGCGGTGTTGAACCGCAGATCTGGCCGACATGCGATGGCTGGTGCGAAGGCAGGCCGCGATCTCAGAGGGTATGATCATCATTACATAATCGCTTAGAGAACGGCCTAGTAGGGGTTCAAAACTTTGAATCCACTACAATGAAATCAATATGGACAACTGGCATAAAGAGGTGGAGCGAGTGGTGCTGGAAATGGGCTGATTTGCGAATTACCCTCTCTGGAGCGCGCGTTGATTTTGCCTCTTCGATTCTTTACCTTTTGTTGATGGTGCACAAGCTGAGACGCTTTCTTGCCTTTTCCTTCATTAATCATGGACTGACGTGATGGCCGTGCTGGAAGTCCACCGGTTCCCACTTCAGTCATTCCAAAGAGAGATTCACTGTCCAGAAACATCGCTGAGACGGTTTGTGGGGAAAAATACTTGCAAAAACCACCTTAGAATAGTTTTCTCCAGGGCACTAAGTCCGAAGATACTATTTGCGCTCACGTAAGTAAGAGAAATCGATGGAAGAGCGGCAGAGAAGACTAGCGGCCATCATGTTCTCCGACATGGTGGGCTACACTGCTCTCATGCAAGAAAATGAACCTAAGGCAACAGCCCTGCGAGATCGTTGTCGGGAAATTCTTCGTAGATTTGTCGGTCAACATGGAGGCCAGATTTTACAATTCTACGGTGATGGGGCGCTCTCGACATTCCTGAGCGCCATTGAGGCCACCCGTTGTGCAATAGACATTCAGCAAGCGCAGAGGGAAGAATTGGACGTGGCGGTTCGCATCGGTATCCACGTGGGTGACGTGGTGTTTGAAAAGGAGGGGATCGTGGGCGATGGGGTAAATGTGGCATCGCGCATTGAGTCGCAAGCTGCGCCGGGGGGCATCTGCGTGAGTGAGCGGGTGTACGATGACA
>JAZGDE010000026.1:0-32892 GCA_036477295.1 Bacteroidota bacterium
ATGCCCATGCGGCTCGATGGCTTTTCCGGAAACGTTATGTACCACGAGGTCGAAACCGCGAACTACCCGCTCTTCGACTTTCCACTGTACACCCTCGCTTTAGCCAGCAAGATGATTGACGTGGCTAAATTCGAGAAGCTCGACCTTCTGCACGTCCATTACGCCATCCCTCACGCGATGAGTGCGTACCTCGCGAAGGAAACCCATGGACGGGACAAGCTCAAGATTGTCACTACGCTCCATGGGACGGACATCACGCTCGTCGGTCTCGAGCCTGCTTTCCTTCCGCTCATTAAGTTCAGCATTGAACACAGCGACGGGGTGACGGCTGTCTCGAGATTCTTGAAGGACAAGACAATCTTGCAGTACGGTGTGGAGAAAGAGATCGAGGTCATTCCGAATTTCGTTGACACGAAAAAATACCGCCGCGTTGACGATCCAGAATTTCGCGCGGGATTTGCCACTCGAAGCGAAAAGATACTGATCCACGTATCCAACTTCCGCCCAGTGAAGCGTGTCTCCGACGTCATCCGCATCTTCAAGATTGTCCGCACCAAAGTGGCTTCAAAGCTCATCCTCGTCGGTGATGGACCTGACCGATCGATCTGCGAGCACCTGTGCCGGGAGCTCGATATCTGCAGCGACGTCCGGTTCCTCGGAAAGCAAATGGAGCTCGTTTCGCTTCTTTCAGCGTCCGATCTATTCCTGATGCCCAGC
Organism: Bacteroidota bacterium; assembly: GCA_036477295.1. Lineage (GTDB taxonomy): Bacteria > Bacteroidota > Ignavibacteria > UBA10030 > JAZGDE01 > JAZGDE01. The sequence goes on from JAZGDE010000026.1 coordinate 718, forward strand.
CAATCGGAGAGCTTCGGTCTTTCAGCCCTCGAAGCGATGGCCTGCGAAGTGCCCGTCATTTCCTCGAGCGTAGGGGGTCTTCCTGAGCTCACCTTGCACGGTGATACGGGTTACATCGCCGAGATTGGAGACATCGAACGTATGGCGAAATATGCCGTCGAACTTCTCACGAACGAGTCCAAACATCGACTGTTTGCAGAGCAAGCTCGACGACGTGCCGTGGAACTGTTCGAAAAAGATAAAATCGTCAACCTCTACGAGTCGTTCTACGAAAAGATCCTTGCTGGACAATCAGTTCCGTCAGGATGAAAATCACCCACTGGCAGCCGCGCTCTGCTCCTTCCCCAAAAGGATGGATTCCCACTCAGTCATGGCAATCGACTCGATCTACCTGTGAACACCCCGCATTCCGCTGACGTAGTCGGCAACGAGCCCGTGCTGCATCTCTGTGCATCAACCGGCCATGAAAACTAATTCCGCCAGATGACATTTGCGCCATTCGTTCCCACCTTTAGGTTGGGAAGCGGTAGCTTTTTGCGGGAAGTTCTTTGCATGCCCGCAGTGGTCAAGACTCCTATGAAAACTTTGTTCCTTATCCTCTTCACTCCGACGGTTGTACTTGCTCAGGTCACTTCGATAGCTTGTGACCCCGATATCCAAGACGCCCTACGGGACATCGATAATGCCAACGAAAGCATCATCGAGGAGCAGATTCGGATCGCTGAAATACCTGCTCCACCATTTGGCGAGGCGGAGCGAGCTCAATACATCGCAGAGCGCTTCCAGGAGATCGGGCTCACGGACGTCCATCGAGATCTCGAAGGAAATGTCGTGGGAGCATTCATCGGGCCCGGGACAGGTCCTCTCGTCGTTTTATCTGCACATCTGGACACCGTGTTTCCGGAGGGTACCGACGTGAAAGTAAGACGCGAAGGGACAAGATTGATTGGTCCTGGCATCGGGGACAACGCCCGTGGTCTGGCAGTCCTCCTCGTCATCGCAAGACTCATCAACCAGTTTCACTTTCCGCTCGGTGGAACAGTTTACTTTGTCGCAACGGTTGGTGAAGAGGGGCTGGGAAATCTGCGCGGAGTGCGATATTTGTTCGATCGGAGTCCACTTCGAGAGAAAATCGAGTATTTCGTGGCAATTGACGGAACGGACATCCGACGTGTCGTCCACAAGGCACTTGGCAGCAAGCGGTACAGAGTCGTATTTCGCGGCCCAGGTGGGCATAGCTGGAGTGATTTTGGGATCGCCAACCCTATCCATGCCCTCGGCCGTGCGGTCAACGCGATCGCGCAGATCGAAGTGCCAGTTGAACCGAAGACCTCCTACAACGTGGGCCGCGTGAGCGGAGGGACAGCGGTGAATGCGGTTCCATTCGAGGCATGGATGGAAGTCGATCTGAGATCAGAAAGCAACGACGAACTGGAACGAATCGCGGAAGAAGTGCAGACAATAATCGAGGAGGCGGTCAACCACGAAAATGCGCTCCGCAGCACGTCACAACCCGGAGTGACAGCGGACATTATCGAGATCGGCAGTCGACCCTCGGGGGAAATCCCCGTCGATAATATTCTCGTCAGACTTGCGACTGACGCCGCGATCTATTTGGGGTACGAACCCAAGTTCGAGCGGTCGAGCACCGATGGGAATTACCCCATCAGCATCGGAATTCCGGCAATCACAATCGGTGGCGGCGGAACAGGAGGATCCGCGCATTCACTCATCGAATGGTTCGACGCCTCTAACAGCGCGGACGGCGTCAAGAGAGCTCTGCTGCTGATGCTCGGTCTCCTCTGGACCCCAATGGAATAAGGAACAGCCATGGGAAAGTTCACACAATTCTTGACTTTCTTTCCGGACTTCTTGTTGAAGTTCCTCGTCGCGATCGTCTGCGGAGATTTGATCGGTATCGAAAGAGAGCGGAGAGGAAAAGCCGCGGGTTTGCGGACGAACATTCTCATTTGTTGGGGGCTGCGCTCTATATGATTATCTCCGAGTACATCTCCAGAGCGACTGGTCAGCCGAGTGACCCGGGCAGGGTCACAGCTCAGGTCGTGACGGGGATTGGCTTCATCGGAGCGGGAACGATCATCCAATCACGAGGAATAATTACCGGACTCACAACCGCGGCAACGATCTGGGTGGTGGCCGCGATCGGATTGGCGATCGGGGCCGGCTTCCATGAGATTGCTGTTCCCTTCACGGTGTTTGTTCTCGTCACATTAACACTGCTTGGAAAGTTCGAACACAAACTCCTCGGAAGATGCCACTATTCGACCTGTGAGATCGTGCATCTCGACGACGGAGGGAAGACGGAAAGCGAGTTGCGTGATATCTTGGAAGATTACGACCTGTCGATGAACAGCCAGGTCGTCTCAAAGCACAAAGGGAAAGTCTACCGAACCTTCACCTACTGTGATAAACACCCAGCACGCTACCGATTTATCTCAGGACTCTGGAGATCGGCCGGCGTCGTTAAGGTGAACACAAACAGGTAGGTTACACCTTCCTCCCTACTGTCAGCATCACGCCGGTCAGGAGCAGAATCCCCGCAACGATCGATATCCAGGGGGAGAGTCCAAATGCTGTCGCTATATCCCCCACCAGCATCCCGATGATCGCAACCAAGACCGCATAGGGAAGCTGTGTCCGGACATGGTCAATATGATCGCAAGCGGATGACATCGAGCTCAAGATCGTCGTATCCGAAATCGGCGAACAGTGGTCGCCGAAAATCGACCCAGCCAGGACCGAACTGATCGTGCCGAGCAGGACGGTGTACTCGGCTCCGGTGGCGAACCCGATACCGCCGCCCAGAGCCACGGCCAGCGGAATGACGAGCGGCATGAGGATCGCCATCGTCGCCCAGGAGGTCCCGGTGGCGAAGGAGATCACCGCGGCCGCGAGGAAGACCGCGACGGGCAGCATCTGGAGGGGGAAACCGGCGCTCTGGAGGATGTGGCTCACAAATGCCCCCGTGCCGACCGCTTCGGTCACATCGCCCAGCGACCAGGCCAGCACCAGGATCACTATGGCGAGCATCATCGACCGGAGGCCGCCGACCCAGGCCTCGACCGCTTCCTGGAGCTTCAGGATGCGCTGCGCGACCGGTAGGATGCCGGCCACCAGACAGCCGGCGAGTGAGCCCCAAAGGAGCACACTGAACGGGTTGGCTTTGCTCAGGATCTCCGTCAACGACCCGGGCCGTCCGAGGCTCGCCCTCCCATCCAGGTAGAGTCCCAGCAGGACGACCATGACCACGGTGAGAACCGGTGCGGCCGCGTTGATCCACCGCCGCGGCGCCCCCTCCTTCGGCTCCATCAGCGGGCCGCTCGTGTCGACCAGGAGCATCGCCTCGGGCTGGTGGAGTCCGTCGCCCCGGGATGCTCGACGTTCGGCGGCCAGCATCGGCCCGAAGTCCCGCCGCGTCATCGCCACGAGGAAGACCATGGCGAGCGCCAGGATCGGATAGAAGAGGTAGGGTATGGTGCGGAGGAAGACAGTGAACGGACTGGCCGCCCGCAGGCTCGCGGCCAGCGCTGGATCAGAGCCCGCAACACCGGCTGCCGCCAGATCCAGGCCGTTGCCGATGAGCGACATCTCGTAGCCCGCCCACGTTGAAACGAAGACGATGGCGGCGACGGGAGCGGCGGTGGAATCGACCACGTATGCGAGCTTCTCCCGCGAGATCCGCAGCCGGTCGGTGAGCGGGCGGAGCGTGTTCCCGACGATCAGCGTGTTGGCGTAATCGTCGAAGAAGATGGCCAGCCCGGCGAGAAACGTGGCGAGCTGTCCGCGGCGCCGGCTAGTGGCGAGCGGCACTACGGCCTCCACGATGCCGCGCGTCCCGCCGCTCCGGCCCATGAGGCCGACCATCCCTCCCAGCAGCAGGCTGAAGATGGCGATGGCGGCGTTATCCGCGTCCGCCAGCGCCGGAGCGATGAAGCTATCGATCGTTCGCAGGGTCGCAGCGATCGGGTTGAGCCCGGCGACGTAGAGGGCGCCGAGCCAGATGCCGGCGAAGAGAGAGATGATGACTTCGCGGAAGATGAGCGCCAGTGCGATCGCTACCAGGGGCGGCAGGATGCTGAACCAGCCCGGCAGCACGAGCGCGCGGAACTCCGCTGTGCGACCGGCGGCCACGACGCGCAGCGGCAGATCGTCGCGCCGCTCGACCCTCAGATCCGACACCTCGACGTCCGCCCCGGGGCCGACCATGCCGGCGGCCAGAACCTGGTTATCACGCGTTCTTACGATGCGATACTCGACCGAGTCGGGCAGGTCAGGGACGGTGAGCCGGATGCGGAAAGGGACGTGGGTGAGCACAGCCTTCGGCCCCGTGAGCGCGATCGGCTCGCCGCCCTGGGCGTTCGGCCAGGCTGGAACGGGCCGGGCGGCCTGCACGCACAGGAAGAGGAGGGCGATCGGAACAATGAGATTCAGTGGGAATGCAGTGGTTCGGTACTTCACGATAAGTCGAAAATCTTTTGATCGATTCTCCGGATACAGTTGCAGACTTCACTGACGATCTCAGCAAGTTGAGTTGTCAGCCAAAGTCCAATAGAAACGATAATCAGCCCTCGGAAGCTGATTGCGAAGTCACCGCTTCGGGACTGGGAGTTGTCCACAGGGTTCCCACCTGTCCGAGAATGTGGGACGAAACGGCGTACCCCCAGAAAATCATCCAAGGCCATCCGACAAAGAGCACGATCCATCCGAATCCGAAAACAAGCCCGCATACCAAGGTCGACAGCAGGACGGCTGGCAAGTACGTGCCTAAATTCTTTCTTACAAACTCGAAGATTTCCCCAGCACGAAAGCACGCCGTAAAATCGGAAGTACGAGCATATTGAATTTGCACAGCGGGTATCCAGATTAAAAACGCGAGGACCATCAGCCCAACAAGCAGTCCCGCTTCCCCATCCAAAAATGAACCCACGATCATGATTGGCACAGCATATACCAACACTGCGACCGCCAGCATGAATCCCTCTCCCAATTTTCGTCCGAGGTCGTCCCAATCCGCAAGTGGCTTCGCCTCACGACGCATTACTCTTCTCATGATTTCCAGCTGGTAACCCACGATGAAAAAGAACCCTATGATTAGGATACTGAGTAAGATGAATAACCCACCGACGAATATCTTCTTAAGCCAATCTTCGTCGCGAAACACGTACGAAAATGAGTTACCAAAATCCATGCGGAGAACTCCTTTCTACCGTTGAATGCAAACCGGAATGCAGTACCTCCTCGGTAACAAGACCTTTCCATTCCCATTCTCTCTAATGAATAAGGTGGAAACAAACAATTGTTCTGCATTCTCTGCAGAAGAACTCCGACATTGAACAAAACCTGCTGCGAAGACCCGCAAGGATAGCCCGAATTATGAATCGTCCTGGTGAGGAGAACTTCTGTAACCTCGAACGCGTTCTCCATGTCGGCCCGGGTATCAGTGAAACTTTATCCTTCTCCCTTCATTTCTGCACGGGATTTTCTCTCCCGATACAGTTGGCCCACTTCACCGCCGATGACAAACATGAAGCTTGAGTAGTACACCCAGACGAGCGTCACGAAGAGAAAGGCATACGTACCATAGATCTTTGCAAAGGGTTGAACCTCAGTAAGGTAGAGCGAAAACGCTCGACTAGCTAGCTCCCAGAATATCCCCGTCGTCACCGCTGATATCAATGCCACGCGCGGCGCTGGTATTTCATTCGGGATAAATCGGTATGCGATGTAGAACATCAGCGTGGTCAGGACGAACGAGATGACCGGTGAAGTCAGGCTGCCAATGGTCGTGCCGAGAGGGGCCGACGAGTTCAACACGGGAGATAACAACCGCTCAACGACGGAGTATACCCAGGTGAGTGAATTGGTCACAACGAACAGCACCGCAATCAAGATGACCGACAACGCGTCCCGAAGTGTTCTGATCAGAATGTTGCCTGGATCCTTGGTCTTATAGACGCGGTGAAGGACCGCCCGGATCCCGCCGAAGAGCCAGGTCGTCGTCCAAATCAGCGCGAGAATTCCCACAAGTCCCGCCGAGGTCCGATACACGATGATGTCTGCAACCACCTGCTTGATGGTTTCCCGAATCTGTTCCCCATAGGGCCCGACGGGAAATATCGTATCGAGGACAACATCGAGCCGCTGCAGTGCCAGGTCGGAGGAACTCAGGAAAATACCCACAGCGGAGGTCAAGAGAAGAACAAGTGGTATGAGACAGAGGAGGACATCGAACGCGAGCCCAGAGGCGAGGAACAGAATTTCATCGTCGAAAAATTTCTTGTAAACGCCGTGGAGGTAGTAGCGTATGCCTTCAAGAGGCCGCCTGAAGATGTCGGTCTTCACACGAGTTGCAGCCATCAGGCAGATACCCTTATCCGTTGCTTCTTATAAACGCATGGGAACTCGAGCACGAGAAATTCTCCATTGTCGAGACTCGAAACCATCTTTGCCTCGTCAGAGGAATTCAGGAAGTCCACTGTCGATTATCGTGATGCCACCCGATGCCTTCACGCCTTCGTGGCAGCTCGCTCAGAAGTCGAAGAAGTCGAATCTCACGCAGGGAAAAAGCTCCAATCCGGCCTGGAGAAAGTCACCACCTATGAGGTGCAACCCCAACTTTGATCAAAATGCTCGGAAACGATAAGAAATTTCTTGGTCGGATGCAACGGGACGAGCTAGGCGGGTATGGGTCAATCGATGACTCGGAGCCGTGCGTACCGGAGGAGGAGCTTTTTGGGGCCATGCGCATCGAACACAACGACGGCGTGAGCATCGTCTCCCGTTCCGTAGACCTGCAGCACATATCCGCGACCGAACGTGTCGTGTTCCACTGTTACTCCAGCGGTCAGCGTACCGAGTGATGGAGATCCGCGTTCTTCCTCATCATACACGATCCGAAGTCCTTTCTTCTTTGCGGTGACGCTTTTCGAACGTTGATGTCGTTCATCATCGTCAAAAGCAAAATCTGTCTCCTCCCGTAATTTGCGATGCCGCGTCCGACCTTCTACCTCTTCAGCGAGAATCGAGCTGGGGTCGATTTCGTCGATGAAACGCGATTGGGCCTGGTAGGACGATTCACCGAACCGGTAGCGCCTTCGCGCGAAACTGAGAAAGACTTTTCGCATCGCTCGCGTCATCGCAACATAGAACAGTCGTCGTTCCTCTTCAACCTCGGATCGATCCTGGAGAGCAGCTTGCAACGGGAAAAGCCCCTCCTCCAAACCGGTGATGAACACCACCGGAAATTCCAAACCCTTCGCGCTGTGGACTGTCATCAGCGTCACGGAGTTCCGTTGGTTATCCCACGTGTCCACATCCGAAAGGAGTGATACTTCCTCGAGAAACGATTCGAGCGATGCGTTCGGAACCCGTTCTGTAAACTCCGTGATGGCTGAGAGTAACTCCTGGACGTTCTCCCAGCGGGAGAGCGACTCCGTCGTCCCTTCCTGCTTGTAATCGTGGAGTATCCCGAGTTCATCGACGACCGCCCGGGCAAGTTCACTGGCTGATATCTCCTTCTTGAGTCGAATATACTTGTGGAGGAAACGCGCAAACTCATTCACGGAAGCCTTGGTTTTGTCAGAGAACGATACGACGCGCGACACCTTCGTAACTGCATCAAACAACGAAAGATGCCCCTCTCGTGCGAAGCCACGCAACTTGGCAATCGTCGTCTCTCCGATGCCACGTGGCGGATAGTTGATGATGCGGAGCAGAGTCTCTTCGTCGGAAGGGTTCGCGATCACTTTCAAGTATGCGAGGACATCCTTGATCTCCTTCCGCTTGTAGAATTCCACGCCCCCCACGATCGTGTATGGAATCCCTTGCCGTCGAAGGGCATCCTCGAGTGAACGGGATTGGGCGTTGGTCCGATAGAGAACAGCAAAATCCTTCAGGTCGAGCTTCTGTCTCAAAGATTCATCGCGGATATGCTGGACGACGCGGTAGCCCTCATCCCGATCATCTTCGCAGACGAGCAGCATGACGAGTTCCCCATCCTCATTCTCCGTCCATAGTTCCTTGCGAATCCGTTCCACGTTTTGTTTGATTACACTGTCAGCAGCTCTGAGGATCCTCTTGGTAGAACGGTAATTCTGCTCCAGTCGAAAGATCTTGTAATCGGGATAATCCTTTTCGAAGTCCAGAATATTCCGAATGTCGGCTCCCCGGAAGGCGTAAATGCTCTGCGCATCGTCGCCCACGACGCAGACGTTGCGGTACTTCCGCGACAACAGCTTGATCAGGATGTACTGAGGTCGATTCGTGTCCTGAAATTCATCGACGAGGATATGACGAAAACGCTCCTGGTATTTTTCCAGCACTTTCGGGTATCGTTCAAACAGCGCGATAGGGTTCAGCAGCAAATCATCGAAATCCATCGCATTACTCATCTTCAGAAGCCTCTGGTACTCTTCGTACACCTGCGCAGTTTTTTCTTCGAACAGATCGCTCGCCAGACGTTGGTACTCCTTGGGAGACACGAGCTGATTCTTGGCGCCGCTGATTCTCGACCGGATCGACTTTGGACTGAACTGTTGAGCCGGCACCCCGAGGGAATTCATGACCCTCTTTACAAGGCTGAGGCCGTCCTCGGTGTCGTAAATCGTAAAATTGCGACTGTAAGCAAGCTTTTCTGCTTCCTGTCGGAGAATTCGGGCGAACATCGAATGGAATGTGCCCATCCAGACGTTCTTGCTCCGCGGCCCAACGAGCCGGATAATTCGACTCTTCATCTCGTTAGCAGCCTTGTTCGTAAATGTAAGCGCCAGAATCTCAAACGGTTGGACGCCACATTGAAGGAGGTAAGCAGTTCGGTAGGTGAGGACCCTCGTCTTCCCGCTCCCCGCTCCAGCGACAATCATCACAGGCCCATTCACGGCTTTCACTGCTGCTTGCTGTGCTGGATTGAGTTCGGAAAGAAATGACATCGGAGAGGCTGAGATGGTCGCGTACGAGAGATTCAAACGACATCTTCCTTTGAAGGTAGTAAAAACTTGTCGTCATTTCAACATCATTCACTCGACTTTTCTGGAAGATGCATACCGTTCCAAAAAATTCATCGCGAAGCTGCAAAGCGGTCATTTTCCCAAAGGGACACCTTTCCGGAGGAACACTTCGTGTCGGTGCGTGATCATCCCTTTGGGACGGATGCTTCCCCTGATTTAATAAGTAATCGGGCAGAGAATAAGTATGAGATTTCCAGAAAATTCCCGAGCGACTCCGCAGCTTGCTGCGGACATGAACGCAGCTTTTGGATTTCTCCTTTCTGTTGCCTAAGAGAAGGTTGGCGGCTTCAGGATAGTGGATGGGGGAACCACTGTAGTCAAAATGACTCAGCAGAGAATGAAATCAAAGCGCTGAATCGACCGAAAACAATCGAAATGGCTTATCGGAAGAGATCCCGCAACTTCTTGAATTTTAAGAACTTGCAGGAATCGCTCGGGGGTGACGTCCTCGGCAAACCCGAACCAGAGCTTGTGAACCATCTCCCCCAAGGGTCGTGGGTTGAACCTCACTGCTACAGAATGATGGCTCCTTCAAGCCTCAGGAGAAACTCTTTGGTTTTGATACCGCAGGAATAGCCAGTGAGATCACCGCCAGAGCCGATGATCCGATGACACGGAACGATGATCGGGAGGGGGTTGGTCGCACATGCACGCCCGATTGCTCGGAAGCCGTTCGGCACGCCCAGCCGCCTTGCGAGTTGTTTGTAGGTGGAAGTACTACCGTACGGGGTTTTCGCCAATTCTCGCCAGACGCGGATCTGAAACGGCGTCCCCACCTGCTCGGTACCGCAAGTGAATCTTGCCAGCTTGCCATTAAAGTAGCGTGTTAACTGATCGATTACTTCCTTATTCCTGGACTTGTTCTCGATTACTTGGTCTTCATCGAAGTGCCGCGTTAGCCACCCGAAGAAGTCCTTCTTCGTCTCTTTGGGAATACTTACCTTGCGTACCCCGGAATCGGTGGAAGCGATGTAGATCTGGCCGATTTTGGAATCGAAGGACGTGCAATACACGTTGCTCCTCGCTTCACTAATCGGTTTACCTGGTTTCCGTAACCCTGTTCTTTTCCCCGCACGAGCGCTCTGAATCTGCTGATACGATGAAGTAACTTCCATAGAGATAGTCCGAATGCGGGATCGAGGGGAACGCCAACCCTCATCCTACAGAAATGAACCTACGCCGCTCATTTTTTCCCTAGGATGAAAATATTTACGAAAGAAAAAAAGAGTAGGCGGGAATGAAACTAAGGAGTAAGCCCTCTGATACAAGTTGGAGATGCCTACGGACGATTTGCACTGCAACAAAAATAGAAATTCAAAAACAAAAATCAAGCAAAAAATTTTCGGAAGGAGTCGAACCGACGTCAAATTATTTTTTCCACTTGACACAAACTCTGCCGATGAGACGCAACGTGCTATACGTCACGTTTCCTTCACTTTGCGGATCAAGGGCGCTTCTGGTCAGAAGAATGCTCGAACTTCGGAGCGTGCTGAATGTATGGTCTGTCTTCGGCTCTCCGACCGGCCCTCGTACGCCATGGACACCTGGATGAATTGGCCTACTCGGTAGTCCAAGCTTGCGCGCCAGAGCCACGTCTTGCCGATTGAGCGTCCGCCCGTCAGTTCAAACGGCAACGCGGCAGTATTCAGAATCAGCGTTCCGCGGGAGAGAGTTACTTCGTCACGGCCAAATTCGACTCGCGCTTGTCCCCTACCGCGAAACGAGTACAGAAAACGGATGGATTGAGCGTTCAGGTCAGCAACCATATGCTCGGCTGGAAATCGATCTTCGGATCGTCCCACCTCCACTCGAAAACCGACTTCGACATCCTGCTCGGGGCGGTAGGAAAACTCCGATGCAAGCACATTCGACAAAATGTCCCGCTGACGGTCGCTCGACGGCTTCGCGCCTACCCGGTCCCGCCGATGAAGGACGTCAATCTGGTTGGAAAGTTCAGGAATGAGCTGCCACCGGACCCGAAGTGAACGCTCGATCCCAAGATTTCGTTCCATACCTGCACTGAACTGGGTCAGACCCTTCCTCTGCTTGAACCGCATGCGGAGGGAGAATTCTCTGCTGTCCTCAAAGAGATAGACGTCTTGAGTAACGATCGTGCTCCCGGAAAGGGTTGTCTTCTCGTCCTGAAATCTACTCAAGTGAAGAAGATAAATTTCCTCGAAATCACTTTCCGTACTCTTCTCTTCGAGTCGCACGTATGTTTCTGTTGAAATGCTCGAGATCGCCCTTACCCAGAAACCATCACGTTTATCAATGAACCTCGCCGGTGTCAGTCGGAACCGCAGACTCGTCTTGAGGTCGATAATCGGCACCAATTCTTCCGTCGCAAGAGACACCAGAATCCACTCGCCATCGAATCGTGCCTGCCTGAAATCGCTCGGATCGGTTCGGTCGATGATGCCGTTTCCGTTCCCGTCCACCCAGATATACTGACCCTGTCCTTTCTTCACTTGAACAAAGACCCGATCGAGTTTTGAGGACCGTGCTGTGGCGACTTCATAAAAGAGGTCGCTGTCGATTCCTCTATTGAGCGGCGTATACTTCGTCTGCATTCGCAGGAGAACCGTTTCAATATCCTTGTTGCCCTGTTGTTTCAATTCCTCATCAAAATTCTTCTTTCGGAACGTGACGTCAACCGCCGATGAGAGCGCATGCCATCGGGCGAGTCGCCACGCGTAGCTGTGCGTGAATGTGCTCGACTCCCTTTGGAGCTCTCCATTGACAACGATGTCGTCGGTGCGCCACTCGAACTCCGTTTGAAACTTCATGTGGAGAAAATCCGTTACCGTGAGACGCGGCGCGTACTCTGCGTAGCGGAAACTCCCGGGCTGAAGAGTGTTCAATTGCAGAGATCTGGTCTTCTTGTCTTCCACTTCGAACCGAAAGCCAGGCGTCAGCTTTCCAGTAGTGTGATGGAAGAAACCTTTGTGCCGGGTCCACTCTGCAGCGGTCCCGAGACCAGAATCTTCACTGTCGATTATCTCCAACAGGTAGTCCACGGAGGGCCGTTTCGAACCGGCCAGTATCGCGCGGGTTTCGATGCGCGTCGAGCGAAAGGAATTCCCCCGCTCCATCGTACCGATTCCCCCCCCGATGAGGATACCTTCCCTCGGACGGTAGAACACGTTCCCTTCTCGGATCGTCTCTTCAGCCCTTGTTTCTTGCTCGATATTCCACTTTCGGCTGAACTCGATTTCGTTCACTCGATCGATCGGGAGGAACGAGCGCTCGACGTTTCGCTCGAACAGCGTGAACTCGACGGCTCCAAGGCGCGTCGACCCGAATTGAATGTCCGGTGATTTCCATCGAATCCCGAGTTTCCTCGCGGTCCCGTTATTATCGTCATCGTCGAGCCTCGACAGTCGATTAGCATCGAAGTTGCTCACAGCCAATTCTCCACTGATCGTGAGACCTCCGATGGGCTCCACGGAGAGCGAAAGATCGGCGACCTGATGGAACTGCGCGAGCGGCAGAACATGGATCGGAAGATAGCGCCCTTCTCCCAGTCCAACTGCTCGAAAACGGCCGACGCTAACACGCTCGTAACCCAGGCTATCGGGTGGAACCTTACCCACGTCGGAGAAAATTACAGTATAGGTGGCCGTAGAGTCAGGGACATCGACGAATCGATACAATCGATATCGAGCTCCTTCAATCGATGTATCCGTAGCCGCATATTGCCCTCGCCCGATGCCGGTCAGGGAATCTCGGCCAACAAACGCGACGCCCGGTTTGACCGCACGTAACCGGTCATCGCCACTTTCCGCCAGGATTCGGCGGTCTGCGTCCGAAAACGACAAGTTGGTGGGCGAATCCTGGTCATCCCCCTCCTGAATGAACAGTGCGCTCCATCGGACCTTATCGCTGGCAAAGGAGGATTTCACGTGCGATGCGAGAAGATTCCGAGGATAATTGCGTTCAGAGTACTCAAAGTCGACGACGATGCGTGAGGCGCTCGTGATGAGGCGCCGAACCATGAAGGTGATCTCTCCGCTCCCGTAATTGATGATGTAATCGTTTGTTTCTCCACGGGTCATCGGCTCTCCGTCCACGTACACACGCTCCGTCCCTGCGATGACGATGATGTTCCGCTCGCTGTTTTGACCAATGAGCCGGTACGGGCCTTGCACGCCTTCCCTGCCTCGAAATTGGTTTGTCGTGAATTTTCCTTCGATCGCGGCGGCGGAAATCGTCATCGTCCCTTGTGCAAAGGAGTTGTGATAGTTTGCAATCCCCTTCGCACCTTGCAGTTTTCGGTCGTAGCGTCCGAATTCTGAGTCGCCGAAATTCAACAGAAAATCACCCAGAGTTGCACTCAGGTTCCTGCCCCGTACCTCAACAAAAATCTTATCGATCTCTCGGAGCGTCTGGGTGTTTCCCTCCGGCTGTATCGGGGTGTTTTCATCGGTGAGAGCAGCGGAGATCTCGACGTCGGGAGCAATCTGTCCGGAGAGCTGCATCCGGAACCCCGAATTCAACGAAAGGTCTTGATTCGACGCGACGCTGAACCCGCGAACGATGCTTCCACTTCTCGTCAGATTTGGACCAAATACGGTGTCGAGAGTCAAAGGGATAGCGGGCTTAGTGACCTTGATCGTCTGTCGGATCGTTGTGTCTTTGCCCTGGACGACCGTTCGGTGGGCATATTCCTCCTGGAATTCGAACGGGAGCGCTGCATAGGAGATAAAGAGACGGTGTGTAGCGACCGAACGGAGCGCCATCATGTTGGCAATGATGACCGAATCGATGTGCACCAGTCCACGACGGTAATCGATGCGGTAGTCCCTGCCGCGTTCGAGCGTGAAGAGCGGGTTGAGGACCAGACTGTCACTACCCTGAACGATGAACTGATGCGGCAGCTGGAGGGTGGTGTCAGAAGCCGTCAGGACAATTTCAGTTGAGAAACGTGGAACGGAAGTTTGAGCCTGGGAAAGCGAAACCCATGGGAATATGAGGATAAACAGCAAGCAAAAAATTTCTCGAAGCAGGCGGAGCACCCGTTCGTCAAATCGATTCATGAAACAAGATGGGAATAGTCATCGATTCCGTATCATCGCTCCATCGTTCCTCCGCAGTGCGTTCGGTTGCTTGACCTTCGAATTGGATTTCTTTACATTAGGCACGAAATTGCGCTGAAGTGGCGGAATTGGCAGACGCGCTGGACTCAAAATCCAGTCCGGCTCAACCCCGGGTGAGGGTTCGACTCCCTCCTTCAGCACACATCGCTCGCCACATGCACTACTGTGTCTACGTTCCTTACATAAATCACGCTGCTATCTCACATGATCCTTCGGGATCTCTGACGCCGAACTGTCCGTGACTTCGTCTGGGACAAAGTCCCGAGACGAGCGAGGTCTGTCCAAAGCACCCCTTCGAGAAGACCTCGCACAACCACGTTTAGATACGCTATAAGAATTACTCTTGATCCTCGCCCGGTGGCGAAAAGTGTCCGAGCTGCGTCAGTCCGGCGACGTTATCCCACGTAACCCACAGTTCGGCGATCTTCCCGCCTTCAAGCCGGAAAATCGCACCCATCTCGACTTCCATCCGCTTCCTGGAGGGCGGAAACGGTCCCATCTGGCCCTCCTGTGTACCAGCAAACGTCCCATAGAATCCGACCATATCGCCTTCGGCAACCAACATCTCGATGGTTATTGCAGCATCGGGAAAGGTTGTCAAATCCCGTTGAACAAACCGTTTGAAATCGCCCCGGCTGCGAACCTGGACATTGGGTGTCGCCTGGCTGTGACGAACAAAGTCAGGCGTCATCAGTTCATCGAGGAGATCAAGATCTCTGTTGTTAATAGCCTCTATGAAGCGGCGTATGACAGCCTTGTTTTCTTCCGCCTTCGCTATTTCCTTGCTCTCACAACCACCCATGAATACAGCGACCACCACAAAGACGAGAGCTGGAATTAAGAAGCTCAGAATAAGTCCAATCTTACGCATATTGCATGTCCTCGCCTCCTTTCTGATTCACAATCAGTGATGATGAATCTCCAAGCCCAGCTTCAACGCAGTTCCTTATACGCTGTCGTACACTGCAGTCATGAACGCCGCCAGTTTCTGCTCGTCAAGGCGGTCGGGCAGAGACTCCCTCCTTCAGCATCACGACCTCTGCAATCAGGCTTCACCGGTCCCAATCCTGACGCCCGCGGGAGTCGCCTCGTACGAAAATACCTGACGTTTACTGGCTGCAACTGCTTGATCGACAAGCTCCTCAACATTGAATTTTTTCTCCTCGTCGAGAACTCGCTGTAAGGTTGCTTGCGTCTCCGGGGATCGCGGGAGCAAGTAGGAGCAACAGTCGTCGTACGGTTGACTCGATATCTCGTACGTACCGATCATTTGAGCCGCTTTGAGAATCTCGACTTTATCCATTCCAATAAGGGGCCGGAGGATCGGCAACGTCGCCGCAGCGTCGATCACCTGAATGTTGCTGAGAGTCTGCGAAGCCACTTGGCCGAGACTCTCGCCCGTGACGAGAGCTTGCGACCGTTCGAGGGCAGCGATCGCCTGAGCTATCCGAACCATGAAGCGTCGGTAGAGAATGACCCGAAGTGAGGTGAGAGAATTCAGGACGACCATCTTTTGAGCCTCAGCAAACGGGACTGTGTAGAAAACCGACTCATATTGAAATTCAGTCAGTACTTTTGCCAGATCAGCTGCCTGATCGATCGAGTTCTTGGAGACGTATGGATAGCTATGAAAGTGAGCAAAGACGACGTTTGCACCTCTTTTCATCAAATAGTACGAGGCCACCGGTGAGTCGAAACCTGCAGAGAGCATGCAGACGACACGACCGCTCACACCGACCGGTAGACCGCCCGGACCGCGAATTTTTGAGACGTACACGAACGCATGTTTTTCCGCAATCTCGATGAAGAGGGTAAGATCAGGGTTAGCGAGGTCCACACGTTTGCGGAACGTGTCCTTAACGTATTGTCCGACTTCGGCATTGATCTCAGGCGAGAGTTTCGGGAAGAATTTGTATGAACGCCGCGTGTGGATCCTAAACGAGTGAAACTCCTGACGGCTCAGAAGCTCTAATGCTGCTGAGTTCAAGGCCTCCGTCGTCTGTTCCGACCTCACCCCGACCCCCACGTATGCGATGCCAAATACTTTTTGCAATCGAGCGATCACCTGCTTCAGATACTCGCTGTGCAGGTATGAGCTGATTGAACCAGTCGAAGACAACTCGACGAGCAGCTTTCCGTAGCCCGTCCGGACCGCATTCGCCTCAACCAACCCCCGGAGTGCAGATCGGATGTTCTTCTGGAGCCGGCGTTCGAAGAAACTGCGGTTCCTGCCTTTCAGGCCGATCTCGGCGTAGTGGACTACAACGACGGGTTCCATCGACATTTTCTTCGTTTGAGTGTAGTCATCGACCTGTAATCTATAAAAATAGATCCCACTTGGCAAATCAGCAGCTCTCTGAAATGGCTGCTTGCCAAACGCCCTCCGTGGGCGGGAATGGATAACAATTTGTGCACAATTCCAACCTCATAGCCGAAATTCACGGATTTTTTTCGTATCCTCGGCGCAACAGGCTGATGACATGCGTCGAAACAATAGGAATGCCGAATCTTAAGGACCCGTATTGAAGTTGCAACAAGCAGCCGGGATTTGCTGTCGACACCACATCGGCGCCCGTATTCTGGATATGACGCATCTTCCTTTCAAGCAGCTTGACCGAATCTTCGTATCGCACGACGTTGTAGATCCCGGCACTTCCGCAGCACCAGCTTGCTTCGTCGAGTTCGACATACTCTAGTCCCGGAATCGAACGGAGAATTTCACGCGGCTGATGAGAAATCCTCTGAGAGTGGACAAGGTGGCAGGCTTCATGGTAGGTAACACGCTTGGCAACTCGACCGGTTGGCTTTTTGAAATCGATCTCGACAAGAAACTCGAGGATATCTTTGGTCCTGGAAGCGAGCTCTTTGCCTCGCTGAGCGAACGCAGAATCATCCTGAAGGAGGTGTCCATATTCCTTCATGAAAGCGCTGCAGCCGGCAGCATTGACGACGAGAGCATCAATCTCGGAATCTGCAAACGCCTTGATGTTTTTCCTCGCAAGTTTCCTTGCTGAATGAAAGTCCCCGTGATGAGCGAGGAGTGAACCGCAGCAGACTTGGGATTTCGGAATGAAAACTTCGCAGTCATTGTGAAGGAGAACCTGAACGGAGTCGTGGTGTATTTCAGGATACAAGACATTCATCACGCAACCGGACAAAAACCCAACGCGATACCGAGAATTTCCTTTTGGCCGAACAACCTCTCCGACCGTCTCGCCAAAAGTTCGTTCCGGGATCGGAGGAGCCATTCTGGCAAATTCACGCACCGAGCCGGGAAAAATCCTTAATTGTGAAATCGCCTTCAGGAATCCTAGTTTCTGTTGAACTCGGCCGAACGCCGCCAGCCATCGAATTCTCGATGACGATGAGAGAAGCCCGCGGAGGAAGAAACTTCTCAGCAGCTTCAATTTCCGCGGCTCTCTGCCTGAATGCGCGATCTGTGCACGCGCTGCTTCGACCAATGACCCGTACTGCACGCCCGCAGGGCAAACGGTCTCACAAGCTTGGCAGTCAAGACAAAAATACATCTCGTCCACGAAGCCGTCGGAAATGTCGAGTGTGCCCTCTGCAACCGATTTTATCAGTCGAATACGCCCGCGCGGAGAGGATTTCTCCAGACCGGTCAACGCATAGGTAGGACAGCTCGGAAGGCAAAGTCCACAGTGGATGCAACTGGCGATCATGTCGGGGCTGGGAACTTCGACGTCTGTGGAAAACAATGATGTATGCGAAGTTGAATGAATCAAAGAGTGGATTACAGATACTGTCGATCGCGTCGACGGCGCCTGAACGGATACAGCAGGATCGCCCCAGAGGCGAACCCTCCTACGTGAGCCCACCACGCTACTCCCCCGGCGGAGGGACCAGCTATCGAAAATAAACCGCTGAAGAACTGCATCACAAACCAAATTCCAAGAAAGACCCACGCTGGAATCTTAACCAAATGAAAAAAGAAGACAATCGGAATGAGAGTCAGGACTCGAGAGTGCGGGAAGAGCAAAATGTATGCGCCAAGGACGCCAGCAATAGCACCACTTGCCCCCACGACAGGCACCTCCGAGAAAGGAGCAAATACGATGTGGACTCCCGTCGCCCCGACACCGCAGAGAACATAGAACACAAGATACCGAAAATGGCCCATCGAATCCTCGACATTATCTCCAAACACCCAGAGGAAGAGCATATTGCCCAGGAGGTGTATCGGGCCAGCATGGAGAAACATTGACGTGAACAATGGGACGATGGAAAGCGAAGCCGCACCTTCGCCTCTGAGTGCAGACGTTAGGTTTGCCGGAACTACCCCAAAGGTATTGAAGAACGTGCCGCGGTCCTCACCCAGTAAGAGCACCAGAACGAAGATCAGGACGTTAACGACTATCAGACTGATATTGAAGATTGGAAAAGTTTGCGACCGAATCGAACCACGCAGCGGGATCATAGATCACACCCAAGCTCCAGCGTCCACAAAATTTTTGATCTGCTGCCTGTTTCGCGGCAGGTTGCCCTCACATCTCGGCTTGAGAGAGACGATCTTCCCGGGGTTGAGAACCTGGTTTGGGTCCATGACCTTCTTCAGATTCCTCATCATTTCCAGAGCCGGACCCCCTGTCACCTGCTCGAGAATTTTCTTCTTCGCGAGACCGACGCCATGCTCCCCTGTAATCGTCCCACCGAATTCAACGGCGGAGAGAAATATTTCTTCAAGGGCCTTCTCCGCACGGACAATCGACTCCCGTTCTCGCTCATCGGTCAGGCAGGTCGGGTGCAAGTTCCCATCTCCTGCATGGCCGAAGTTAGCGATCAGAACGTCATACCGCCGGGCAATTTCCTGAATTCTTTCCACCATCGATGCTAACATACTTCTCGGCACCGTCGTGTCCTCCAGGATGGTCGTCGGCTTGACCCGTGCCAGAGCGGAAAACGCCGCGCGGCGCGCAGTCTTCAGACGTATTGCCTCATCCGTCGTAGCCGCAACGTGTACTTCTTTGGCTCTGTGATGTCTGCAGAGATTGAGAATCTTTTGGGCGTCTTCCTCAACCTCTGCGGGCCGCCCATCCACCTCGATCAGCAGGAGCGCCCCCGCGTCGGTCAGCAAGCCGATATGAGCATACTCTTCGACGCAGCGTATCGTCAAGGCATCAAGGAATTCTAATGTCGCAGGCGTGATTCGAGCCGCCACGATAGCCGAGACCGTCTCCGCTGCGTCCCGGATGGTATCGTAGAACGCCAGCATCGTCTTGAAGCTCTGAGGCTTCGGGATCAGTTTCAACAGGATTTTCGTGAAGATTCCCAACGTGCCTTCCGACCCGATGAAAACATCCTTCAGACTGTATCCTGCCACGTCCTTGACTGATTTCCCCCCAACGTGAATGACCTCGCCGCTTGGCAAAACCGCTTCCAATCCCATCACGTAGTTCTTGGTCACGCCATATTTCAATCCACGCAATCCCCCTGCGTTTTCTGCGACGTTGCCTCCGAGAGTGCAGATCGTCATGCTGCCTGGATCCGGCGGGTAAAACAAGTCGATCTTTTCAACCTCAGTGTGAAGCTGAGCGGTGATGACACCCGGTTCGACCCAGGTGGTGTGGTTCTCTTCGTCGATTTCGAGAATACGGTTCCATTGGTTCGTCAGCAACACGATTGAGTTTTCGACGGGAATTGAGCCCCCGCTTAGACCGGAACCGGAGCCTCTAGGGATCACGCCAAATTTCTCTTCGTTCGCAAGTTTCATGATGGATGAAATGTGCTGGACGGAGGAGGGTCGAACCACTGCATCCGGCAGCGTTTGGAGGAGCGGGGTGGCATCATACGAATAAGCGATTCGATCCTCTTGCGAATCGAGGAAATTGTTCTTTCCGACAATATCCTGAATTTTTCTTAACGTCGAGACCGCAATCACGGGTGTACTCCAGAAATTTTTGTCATATTACAGAATTCCCCTCTGAATGTCAATGAGGAGAGTTCGGGAAAAAATTCTCACTAATGAGCGCCGTCCGTCTCCACAGTCAGTGAAGAATAGCAGAACTGCCACGACCAATTGCTGAATTTCTTCCTGAGCATCACTGAACACCTGGGAACTGGAGTACGCGGCCTGAGCAGCAAGTTTTGCTTGAGTAGAAAGTAAAGTGATAAACAGAATCCAAATAATATAAGGCTTCATAACCTTCGATCGAAGAGTTGTGTACCCTGTGAGCAAAGCTTCAATTGACATCTTGTCCGAATTATTCATGTTTTCCCGTAAATGGTGTTTATGCAGATAACGGTATTTGATACGCTGCGTACATGGTTCTAACGGTCCGGGCGCTCAGCTGCCGCGCCCGGCAGTGCGTCGCAGTGCGCCACAGACGCGCGCGGCGCGGTCAGCTGCAGCGCCGTGTTATGCCGCCCATTCATACGTGATGTGGAGAGCAGGAGATTCGTAGGGATTGGTCATCTCCATCAGCCGAGTCTGCTCGTCTCCGGGACATGGCGAACCTACGGTTCCAGGCTGAACGGCGGGTATCGGTCGGTGACGAGCAGGAAGGCATAGGCGAGAACGCGATCCCCCCATCGGATTACTCCAACAACGAAGTCAAAGAGGCCCCGCGGGTACTTCCCAGTGAACAGGATGGCGAACCACGCGAACACCACGACGAAGAAGACGGCGAGATTGAGAAACAACAGTACAAGGTAGTGGGGGATCGCCAAGAGCCATTTCACGAGCGGCAACCAGCGGTTCAGGTCGGCGGCTACATCGGGGTAGTCGATGTCTAGATGCACAGACTGCTGGTCGTCGGTGGACGGATAAGCGTCGGTGAGCAGCGCCAGCGAGGCCTCGACGCGGCTGAAGAAGCGGAGGAGTTCCAGGTTCCAATCGAACCACCATCTCGGGTACTTGCGGCAAAACAGGATCAGCAGTAGCGGCCCGAGGAACAACAGCCCGCCCCCGCCGATTACAACAGTTTGGCCGTCTGGCGTCTCAGGTATCCCTCCGATTACGGCAAGGAGGATGAGAATCGGAATGAGCCAGAGTAGCCTGAAGGCGGTCGTCAGTCGGTTCAGCTGTGCTGGATAGTCGACATCGAATCGCAGAGGGTAAGCGGGCGTGCTGACTTCCATGTTCCTTGCTCCTTCCTAGGCGGCATAACGACCAAGCTCACCCGCCGCCATGAAGCGCAGCGGAATAGCGCTCGGGTGCAGCGCTTTGTTAGGTTTTGTTATTATGTTTCAAAGTTATTACTACTTTTCCTTTGGCGTGTCCTTTTTCAAGATACCGGATAGCTTCAGCAGTCTCACTTAACGTGTAACGTCTATCTATAACAGGTACTACTTTGCCGGCTTCAAGAAGCTCTTTCATAAAAGCCAAATCCTTTTTGTTTGGTTTCGCCATCAAGTTACCCATTTTCTTACTCCCGGTCATTGATATCCATGGTCCTAGGAACATGACTTGGAAGAATCGAGCCGTGGACCCTCCGGCCATGACATAAATTCCATTGGGACTTAACGCACGCTTATAGTCTAAAAACGAACGATATGCTGCAATATCAAGAATCAGGTCATAACGCTGCCCATTTTTGGTGAAATCTTCTTGAGTGTAATCAATGACCTGGTCTGCACCAATCGAGCGCACCATGTCCAACTTCCTCGTGCTGCACACGCCAGTTACTTCAGCCCCGAACGATTTGGCAATCTGCACCGCAAACGTACCCACACCACCAGACGCACCATTAATCAAAACCTTTTGCCCTAGCTGAATCTGTCCTTTGTCGCGAAGACCCTGCAGGGCGGTGACTGCCGCTAAAGGTACGGCCGCTACTTCCTCGAATGTCATACTGGCCGGTTTCAACACCAATGCATTTTCACTAGCACATACATACTCGGCAAAACCGCCCCAACCACACTCAGTTGTATCCCCGAATACCTCATCACCTGGCTGAAACTGCTTTACGTTTCTGCCAACCGCTTCAACCCGCCCTGCTATGTCAGCTCCGAGTATCTTGTTTTTTGGTTTTAGAAGCCCAAAGCCCATTAGGCGGAGAAGGAACGGGTCACCTCTCACGAGATGCCAGTCAGCTGCATTTGCGGACGCCGCATGAACTTTTGTCAAGACTTCATTGTCCTTGGGAGTAGGTTTTTCTACCTCTTTTAATTCAAGAACATCGGGGGACCCATATTTTTGATATACAATAGCTTTCATAATTATTCCTCCAAGATTACTTTGATTCGGCCATTTTCACGGTAGTTTACGACAATACATCCTGCAAGGTTGCAAAACCTAACTAGAATTAGACGGAACTGTATAACAAGGCAAACGCCGTGGCTTGGTGCAGCCTATCACGACGTATATCAACCGCTGTCGTTCGTAAGTTCCAAGTATCCGAAGGACCTGGACCGAGAAGTCGGGTAGTAAGCTACATGTTATCTATCGTAATGCTACTGCATATCACGCCGGGCGCTCGGCGAGCCGTCACCCAGGGATTTGGCGCATCACGGGTTGAACATCCGATTAGCGGGGCTGCGGACCGCACTCGGTCCGCGGTTCAGAACGTGGGTGTCACGAAGTGCCCCAAAGAGGCCGCTTCGTGGATGACTTCGTCATAGATCATTGTCGTGGTTACGTCCCGGTGGCCGAGCAATTCCTGGACGGTGCGTACGTCGTACCCAGCCTCCAGTAAATTCGTGGCAAAGCAGCTCACAAAAGGGAGTTGGTAAGAGTTCTGAGTGTACCCGGAACAGGAGTTTTCCGGAACTCACAAATCTGCACAGAATCTACGAAATGCAGGTCTGATCCGCAACTCCTTTGCCGACAATCCCTCATCTCCATACGCCCATCGTGCCTCACTTGCACCAAACGTGTTCTCCCGCCCGGTCCCACGAATTGAATGGCGCATGTTCGTCCCGCAAGCGGGACTCACAAGCACGCATTTGCTGATTCTTGCCCCGGAGGAGCAAGGGGCATGTTCCACGAGGAGCACGCATCGCGCTTCCATGAAGTTTTGGTAGCCTTTCTCCACTTCACGGAAGCGGGACGACTCCTCGTTCCAACCACACTCTAGCACACGATCTTCCTTTCCTTGTAGGCTTTTATTTTCGCTCGTGCGGGCAGAAATTCCTGAACCAATGCCGTGTGGTCGATCCCAAGGTCAAGCGATCCTTGGTCTACCTTTGTCTGCAACTGCCCGAGATCCTCGAACCGCTGAATTCTGGCACCCCTGCCACCGATGTTCGGCTTGACCGCGATCGGAAATTGCAAGCCTTCTGCCGCTTTCACAGCTTGCGAAGCATGATTGATTACGCGCGTCCTGGGATAAGGGAGCCTTAAGCTCTCATAAATTCCAAGTTGCACTGCCTTAGATGTCTCCACCACGTACGCCTCGTAGGGGTTAACGACCTTAACGCCGATATCTTGCAAATAGGCGAGGTCCTCACGAACGTAAAAGATCCCATTCGCGTGTCCTTGCAGGTAAGCGGGAGGACTCATCCGATTGAAGAAGAGTAACTACGGCGAGGTGCGAACTCGTGGGTCATAGGAATGCTCTGAGGCAAGCGAACCGATCATACTGAATTCCCCGTCGGTCCAATTCAGCGAACAACGGCTTGAACCACTCTTGGTGTTCATAGAGAATTCCGAGGCAACTTCAGGATTCGACATTCTGACTTATTTTCAAAAGCTTTAGTAAATTCCTGCCGAGAATTTTTTGAATGTGGTCATCAGGAAGTTGGAGGTCACGCAGCGTTTGCAATTGAGATTGGAGAACATCAACACGATATCCTCGTGGAAAGACTCCTGAGTCAGAGCCGTAAAGAATCCGATCTGCGCCAAAGACACTGACTGCTTTTTGAAAGACAGTTTTTAGATCAATGGAATAAGGAAGCGTTTGCATCCAAGAGTTCGAGCTGGAAGTGTCAACATAGACGTTTCGGCATTGCTCTCCCAGAAATAGGACTTCCCGAAAATATCCAGCACCAAAATGAGGTACAATAAAGTTCACTCTTGGAAATCGAATCGCAGTTCGGTGGAGATCCGTTGGATTGGCGAATGTCCCATCAAAAGCGGATGGGAGCCCTATTACATCACGAATTTTGACCTTGAGAATCCCGAAGTGTGTGAACACTGGAACGTGATACTTTTGAGCTAATTCATAGATCGGTTCCAGGCGTGGTTCATACACATGAAAATGATACATTGCCGGGAAAAGCAGGATTCCCTTGAATCGCAAATCCCGCAAATTCCGTTCCGTGATGTCGGCAGCGTGTGGCAACGTAGGGTTCACCATAAAATAACCGATAAGTCGCTCAGGATAGGCACTTATTGCTTCCGAGATTGAAGATTCATCGCCAGGTAAGCTGGCAAAAGCAACGATTCGATGGATTTCATATTTATCCATCTCAGTGATCCATCGATCCGCGAGCTTTTTGGGTTCTCCAGGTGGAATCTCAATTTTTGTTTTCTCTTGAATTCTCTCTAACTCGGTCTCTAAAGACTCCCGTTCTTCTTTCTGTTCGATCAGCAACCTATAAAAGTTGAAAGAAAAGAAATGGGTATGCGCGTCGAAGACAAAAAAATTCTCAACCATAGGGGGTGTTGTGCGAAATGAAATCAAAACAATTTTTCTCTATTGCACTTCTTCCTCAATTACGCGATTTTTTACAAACTCTTTGGCAATCGCCTCGGACTCATCACGAGTGATCAAAAATTCGCTGGAAGCTTCTGGAAATGCTTGATGAAAATATCGTATTCCAAGGGCCAACCAGACTTTACACACCAGCACACAGAGAAGAATAAAGAGGTAATCTTTTGGAGTAAACTTGTTCATTCGAACTTGCTCTTTTTCGTTGTCTATTGAATTTGCACCGGACGTATCACATCATCCCAGTGGTGCTCGGTGATTTCCCATCGGCGAGATTCCTCTTTATCAAAAGCTGCTTTATCGGGAAAAAGTTTTTCGCGCACCTTGGCAAACCGATTGGTCATTTCATCCAGAGCTGACCAATTCTTCAAGCGCAAGACAGCTTTGTAGTTGTAACCGCCGACATCGCGATGATAGGAGATTTCATAGAGTTCAATACTCTCGATGATTCTTTCTTTCTGAAGTTCTCTGAGAATCGATAAATGATTTTTCTTGTACAGATTCAACCATTCGGCAGTTAATCCCCCTTTGATTTTGTAGTAACTCTCCTCAATCACCGCCCGAACGTGGGGCTGCGCATCGGCAGAGCGACCAGCGAGAAGCAGCAAAATGAAGACCGAAGCGAAATGACGTA
The DNA here is from genome assembly GCA_036477295.1 of Bacteroidota bacterium. Lineage (GTDB taxonomy): Bacteria > Bacteroidota > Ignavibacteria > UBA10030 > JAZGDE01 > JAZGDE01. The sequence goes on from JAZGDE010000026.1 coordinate 26,084, forward strand.
CCATAGCATTTCCTCCAATGTGAATGCACCGAAAAAAGTATTTTCATTTGGGTAGCTCCAGCGTTGTGCCATTAACCATATTCCCCCAGACTTTATTTCCCAAAACAGCTCCCAAAAGTCAAACTTCTTTGGGTGTATCTGGCCTCATCGCCCACTCTTGCCATGAGCCATTGTAGTTACACACCTTGCGATGGCCGAGCATCTTCAATGTCATATACGTATGGCTTGATCTCGCACCGGAGCCACAGTAGGTGACGATTTCTTTGTCGGTCGTCACCCCGAGCTGCTCGAACTGAGCTTTGAGGGTTGCCGCATCCTTCAGACGCATGACTCTACCTGGTTGCACTGCTGCGTCCCAACTGAGGTTCACCGCCTTCGGCAGGTGACCCTGAATGTACTCGGCGCGAGTGCGGCAATCGAGCAGAACAATGTTGTCGTTGTTTAGGTTTGAGAGAACCCAATCAATCGTAGCTCGCTGGTCAGGGTCAAGATTGATCGCATACGTGGTTGGTGTGATGCTCGGCTCTGTGGTGCTCGTTTCTCCGCCAGCTTCTTCCCACGCTACCCAGCCGCCGTTGAGAACCCGGACGGCATGATGGCCGTAATGCTTCAGTGCCCAATAGCTCATACCCGCAGTTGGCCCAATACCATCGTCATAGACGACGATTGTGCTCTCCGGCCTCAAGCCGAGTTGAGCGAGCACAGTCGCCACGTGTTCGGTGGGTGGTAGGGCACCAGGTCGTCCGCCCGCAACAAGATAACGCAAGTCGAGCGGCAGCGCGCCAGGGATGTGACCGGTCTGGTAGTTGAAGGGTATGCGCGGATCCAGTTGTCGAACATCCAGTATGCGCACGTCTGGATCACTCAAATGCTCCCGGATCCACGCGACATCCACCAAGTCTTCCAGCGTAGTTTCGCTCATCTTCTCCTCTTTAGTTATTGGTCAAGTGGAACGTTTTGGCTCCTCAAGCGAGTTTGACCGTCCCAGAAAGAGTCAAAATTCGCAACGAGGCGATGGCTCGAACCACTGGCCCTCATCAACAGATCGTTCAAAACCCTCCTCGCGGGGGAGAAGAATAGCAAGTATATCTACCCTTTATACATTCTTCTCAATCGGGGCATTCACGAGGTTGCCCCACTCTGTCCACGAGCCGTCGTAGTTCCGCACGTTCGGATACCCCAGGAGATACTTCAACACAAACCAGGAGTGAGAGGATCGCTCGCCGATCCTGCAGTAAGCAATGACTTCCTGGTCCTTCTTGATGCCCTTCCCTTCGTAGAGTGACTGGAGTTCATTCAACGACCTGAACGTGCCGTCGTCGTTGACCGCCTGTGACCAGGGTATGTTCTGCGCAGTCGGGATGTGTCCTGCACGCTGCGCGGTCTCGGGCATTCCGGGAGGAGCAATGATCTTCCCCGTGTACTCGTCTGGTGAGCGCACATCGACAAGCGGAAATCCAGGCTTGTTCAGGCGCTCGAAGATCAAGTCGCGCGTCGCCCGAAGCTCAGGGCTGATCTTCGTAACTTTGTAAGTTGCAAGGGCGACCTTTGGAACTTCTTTCGTAAGAAGTCGTTTTTCCTCAACCCATTTTTTCCGTCCGCCGTTCATCAGCTTCACATTCTCATAGCCGTAGTACTTTAAGAGCCAGAAGCCATACGCGGCGAACCAATTATTGTTGTCACCGTAAAGGATAACCAGAGTGTCCTTCCCGATCCCGGACCTGCCCAGAAATTCCTCCAGCTGCTCCTTCGAGATGATATCTCGCCGCACCTGATCCTGCAACTGGGTTTGCCAGTTCCAGCCGACTGCCCCTTCGATATGGCCCTGCTCGTACTGTGTGGTGTCAACATCGACCTCCACCAGGCGGAGCCCTTGATCCTTCAAATGATCAGCCACCCACTGGGTAGTGACCATCACCTCCGGATGTGCATAAGCTTGTGTGACCATGGTACGCCTCCTTTTGATTAGAGTTAATTAGACCGCAGTTGACATGAGAACTTCTCTGATTGATTGCTGAAACTGAAAACCCCTTTCCCCGACAGCAGAAAAAGGGCTCCTAGTAACGAGCTTTCGAAGACCAGCTCAAATCCTAAGTTCGCTTCCCTCCTGTCGAGAACGATCGTCCGAGCGAACTACAGCAGTCGCGACGACAACAGCCAGTGGAGTATCGCAGGTAAGTGAACATACTGTTCCCCTAAAGATTCTGACCGCATCTCTCGTAAATTCGGTCCTGTACGGTTGCATCCGCTCTTATGCAGGTCCTTTGAGTATGGAGCCATCCAACTCATACGTCCGGCCTTAACAGGGGCACTCAAAGTGTCTAACGTTGCTTCGGTAGGCGACCGGGCAACCGCAATGTCTAGGTTTTTATTGTAGGGAAAGGTGCAAACTCCGCTCAATCCACACGCGCCAACATGGCCTCGCTATTAAGCTGGTCGTTCTTGATCCAGATCAATTTGCTGTGTTGGCGGATGCCACCAGGGAATTTCTGCAAGCGAGGGTTTTACTCCGCTTTTCCCTAGTAACGGGGTAATGTCTTGTCGATCTTCTCCGCCCACGCATCGATCCCACCGATGAGGTTCTTGACCTTTCGGAAACCTGCTTGCTTCAGGAACTCAACGGCCTTCGCACTCCGACTACCGAGTTTGCAATGAACTACTATTTCCCGTGAGGAATCCAACTCGTGAACGCGCTTCGGCACATCATTGACCGGAATGAGATAACCTCCCATGTTGCAAATCTGGTATTCGTGCGGTTCGCGGACGTCGAGAATGAACAGATCGTCTCCGCGATCGAGTCTTCCCTTCAGCTCTTCAACGCTCATCTCAAACGCCTTATCGCGCTTCGTATCTTCAACGACATCGCTCACACCGCAGAAAGCTTCGTAGTCGATTAACTCGTTGATCGTTCGGCGCTCTCCACACATCGGGCAGTCTGGATTTTTCCGAAGCTTAAGTTCGCGGAATTTCAACCTCAGGGCATCGAAGAGGAGCAGCCGGCCAATCAGCGGATCACCTCGACCAATGATCAATTTAATCGCCTCGAGTGCCTGGATTGAACCGATGATCCCAGGGAGTACTCCCAGCACACCACCTTCGGCGCAGCTCGGAACGAGGCCCGGAGGAGGCGGTTCCGGATACAAGCAGCGGTAACACGGGCCTTCATGGGCGTAAAATACGGACGCCTGCCCTTCGAAACGAAAAATGCTGCCATACACGTTCGGCTTGCCCAGGAGAACACAAGCGTCGTTCACCAGATACCGGGTGGGAAAATTATCCGTACCGTCCACGACGACGTCGTAATTGCGAAATAGTTCAAGTGCATTCTCCGATGTCAAGCGCACTCCGTACGTTTTAATGTCTACATGAGGATTTATCCCCGAAAGCCGAGCTCTCGCTGACTCTAGCTTAGGCCTCCCGACATCTCCTGTCGAGTGCAACACTTGACGCTGCAGGTTTGTGAAATCCACCGCGTCGAAATCCACGATCCCGATTCGACCCACCCCCGCAGCCGCAAGGTACAAGCCGGCCGGTGAACCAAGACCGCCTGCACCGATCATGAGCACGCTCGCAGCCTTGAGCTTTCGCTGGCCGTCCATGGCGACCTCGGGCATGATTAGGTGGCGGCTGTACCGCATGACCTCTTCGTTGGAAAGCTGTACTTCCTTTACCTCATCCTCGATGAGCTCACTGTCCACCGCGTCGGTCCCCCCTGCGATCGAAGGTACAATGCTGACCACATCGTTCTTGTCAACCCGCGTGCTCTCCTTCTCAAGGTGCCGGATATCTTCATCATTCACGTAGATGTTAACAAAACTTCGAAGCTTCCCTTCATCCGTGAAGAGATGTTTCCGCAATGCACCATAGCGGTCCGTAAGATTCTTCAAGAGTTCTTCAACGGTTCTTCCTTCGATCTCGACCATGTCTCTTTTGTCCGTATACTGTCGAAGGGGTGTCGGAATCATCATTTTCACAGCTACCATTCCTCTCTCCTCGATCAATTTACTTTCCATGAAAGCAGCCAGACTCGGATTCAAGGGCATCTCCACCTGGCCTGCTGGAAAGTCCTCGTTCCTGCAACGAGCGTGCATGAACACCTACACCTCAATCTGTATGTCGGATCCTTCTACCCGGACGTTATATCGGGCAACCCCCTGGCTCGCAGGCGGACCCATTACGTTCCCAGTTCTCACGTCATACGTCGCTCCATGCCAGGGGCAGGTCACCTGAAAATCCTCAACCTCCCCCTCGGAAAGCGGTCCGCCACGATGAGTGCACGTGTCATCGATAGCAAAGAAACTGCCGTTGACGTTAAACAGCGCAATTGTCTTGCCGTCAATCTTCACAGCCTTTGCTGTTCCCGGCGGGACGTCAGCAACCGCTGCTACTTTCTTCAGTTCTGCCATGGAGTACCTCATTATTGTTAGTTCATCGCTGCTTGCAAGCGCGTCAGCGCCTGGTACGCGAGTTTGTAGTCGGGCACCAGTTCAATAGCTTCCTCGTATTCTCTAATTGCCTCCAGCCATCTTCCAAGCCGCTCATAGACCCGTCCAAGATTGAATGATGGATATTGAGGCGATTCATATCGCTTCGCCTCCTTTGCCTTCAAAAGCCACGGTATGGCATCCTCGTAGCGCTTGAGCTCGATGTAATAGGCGCCGATGTCGTTGTACGGGTTTCCGAAGTCGGGGTCGATTTCAATGGCTTTGTGACATTCTTCGATCGCTTTCTCATACCAGCCCATGAAACTGTAAGTCCAGCCGAGAAACGTGCGTGCCTCGGAAGTCGGATAAATTTCGAGAGACTTCTTGTAGTGCGTGATCGCATCTTCGAGAAAACCGGTGATCTGAAGTTTGTACGCCTTCTTGAACAGTTCGATCGCTTTCTCTATGTCATGCTGATTCGTCATGAGTCATTGCGAATGTTGAAAGAACCGTCGGAGTGCGTTCAATTCATGGCCCGTGCTGTCAGGAGACTGCTTCGTTTGGCAGTTTTCATGTACTTTAAGAAAGATAAACCACTGAGTACACGGAGAGCACGGAGATGTCAGTTCAAGTACCAACCGAATTGAAACCTCTAGACGATAAGAACTTGTTCTTCAGAAAAGTTTCGGCAATCATCGTTGATCACCCAGGATCTGATTTCCTTCGGTTCTGCTTCGTTAACGGAAACAATGACGTACGAAAACCACGGCCAGGCATGCTCGAAGTCATATGCGGACGGTCGCGCTTCGTAATCCGGGTGAGAGTGATAAAATCCGACGACATCCAGCTGTTTCGCCCGCGATGCAGCTTCCGCTTGGCGATACTCGTCTGGAGTGATTAAGAATCGCCGCCTTCGTTCATCCATTCGTGCATTCGAGGCAGCTTGGACGTCGCTCACGAGTCTGTGTCCATCGTTCACTTTGCCGAGAAGAAACCCACAACATTCTTCCGGATACGTCCGTCTGCTATGTTCATGGATTTTCGCCAACAAATCCTTCGATATCCTGATCATCGTCTCTTGAGGATTGATCGATCAATTTTCTTCCCAGAATCGCTCACTCAGATACCGATCGCCGCCGTCTGGAAGAACCGTGACGATAACTCCTTCTTTTATCCGTTCAGCCACTCGAATGCAGACCGCAATCGCTGCGCCCGCAGATATCCCAACGAATAAACCCTCCGCGCGTGCAAGGAGTTTCACCATCTCATATGCCTCCTCCGTTGACACCTCGAGCATTTCATCCGCAAGCTCGGGGGAGTAAATCCCAGGCACAACCGCGGTCGGCAGGTGTTTCATACCCTCCATACCGTGCAGAGGTGAATCCGGCTGGAAAGCGATGACGACTACCGCTGGATTGAACTCCTTCAATCGGCGAGCGACGCCGACAAAAGTTCCTGTGGTACCGAGACCCGCAACGAAGTGTGTGACCCGACCTTCCGACTGATGAATAATCTCCTCGGCGGTAGTGGTGTAATGGGCTTGCCAGTTGGCAGAATTGTTATACTGATCAGGATAAAAATATTTATTCGGGTCTGCCTCGACAATCGCTTTCGCTCTTCTTTGGGCGCCGTCACTACCTTCCAGCGGGTCTGTCAAAATGAGTTCGGCCCCGTACGCACGCAGGGTTCGTATTCGCTCCTGGTTCGCGTTCCCCGGCAAGACCAGCTGAACGCGGTACCCGAGCGCAGCTCCGATCATGGCATAGGCAATTCCCGTATTTCCGCTGGTCGCGTCGATGATGGTCCGATTGCGCGTGAGCGCGCCAGATCTCTCTCCAACGAGAATCATGTTCAGGGCCGGTCGGTCCTTGACAGACCCCCCAGGGTTGAACCACTCTGCCTTGCCGTAGATCTCAACCGCCCTTACGTGCTTGGTAAACGATTGGATGCGAATGAGCGGCGTATTGCCGATCTTGGCTAAAACCGATTGAGGATTCTCGAGTGCAAACGGGGATGTACGTTCTTCAATCATCTTCGCGGACTCCGACTTCAACTTCTCGTAGATCTCTTGCCGTGTCATCAGCCATCAGGCTACGGCTTTCTTCACTAAGCTCTCGTTTCTCACTTTTTCCTGCAGCTTCATGAGTCCTTCCAGCAGTGCTTCCGGACGAGGTGGGCATCCTGGCACGTATACGTCGACGGGGATAACCCGGTCAACACCCTTCAGCACGTGGTAACCATGCTCCCAGTACGGTCCACCGCACGTCGCACAGCTCCCCATCGAGATCACATAGCGCGGCTCCGCCATCTGCTCGTACAAGCGTCTGACTCTCTCCGCCATCTTGATCGTCACCGTACCCGCCACAATCATCACGTCCGATTGAC